>CANNKP010000133.1 GCA_947505255.1 Flavobacteriales bacterium | reverse complement strand
TATAGCATTTTTTAAATCTTGCAACGATTGAAGTTTTTGTTGTAATTCACTAATTTGTTCAGCAGAAGAACCAACTCCAGGACAAATTTGAATTGCACCATTTTCTTTTAAATATTCTTTCTGTTGCAACGTAAACATCAAATGGTAAACAATGTCATCAATAAAATGATAGTCAAAAACAGTATAGAATTGCAATTTATTTTCTTTTGCGATGCACATTAAAAAGAAATCATTGTAAATAACCAGTGTCGTTTTTAATTTGAAACTCGGTTCTGAAAATAATCCTCTTATGACATGAGAGCCTTCATGTTGGATAATTGAACGCGGATATTTGATAACGAAAAATGATTTCACCCACAAAGGAATTTCAAATAAATTCACGATTCCTTGCTCTGGAATTCGATTGTAATCAATGTGATCTTTTGGTGTTTCATCTCCAAAACACAAGCGGTATATTTTCTCTGGATTTGATTCTCCAAAAATATTTGCTGGAACTAAGGTTGAACGAATGGTGCTCCAAGAAATAGTTTGCTCATCAAAATCTTGATTTCTCAAACCACATTCAGCAATAAAATCCTCCAATTGTTCTTTGTAACTGTGGTCTTTTTTATCCTTAAAAATAAATGCATAGTGATTCACAACATCATTGATTGAAGTCGTAAACCGAACGGCAACTTCTGATAATTCTACAGATAAATGCTTCACAGATTCAAATTATTCGTACGCTTTTTTGAAGTGTAAATTTACATTTTTTAAATTGAATCTCACGATTTGACCTTGATATGTTTGTTTTCAATATTAACTATTATTAAAATAGTTAATTTGTGGAAATCAGTGAAATTCGTGGACGAAAAAATTTTCTAATTAAGAAATTTATTAGTTAAAAAAGGATAACAACTTTTATCAGTTTAGTATTACCTTTAACTCTCAATGGAAAGCACACCAGAATCTTCAGTTTTTAAAAAGCAAATCATGCAATTTTTTGATCATTCTCCGACGGAGGATCAGCATCAACTCATTGATTTGTTGGAGAAGTTTCTGAAAATTAAAGAACCAAATCAAATTTTCATTCTCAAAGGATACGCTGGAACAGGGAAAACTTCTGTACTTGGAGCTTTCGTTAAAACACTTTCATTTTTCAAAGTGAAAACACGTCTGCTGGCACCAACTGGACGAGCAGCGAAAATCCTCAGTTTAAAATCTTCCAAAGAGGCGTTTACGATTCACAAACAGATTTACAGACGCAATTCAAAGGTAGACGAGTTCTCAGGCATGACTTTGGCTCCAAATTTACATACTAATACCATTTTCATTGTTGATGAAGCATCGATGATTGGTGATTACACCTTGCAAAACGATGGTTCTGTTTCTGCTCGTAATTTATTGAATGACTTGATCGAATATGTTTTCTCAGGTAAGAACTGCCGCTTGATATTATTGGGTGACGAAGGACAATTACCACCAGTGGGTTGTGAACATTCACCAGCCTTGAACAAAGAATATTTATTACACAATTATTCAACAGTTTCGGTGACTGAATTTGCGTTGTCAAAGGTTTTGCGCCAGGCAGATGAATCGGGTATATTGTTCAATGCAACACAATTAAGATCGTTAGAAGGAGATGTGAAACCACAATTTGTAACAAAGAATTACAAAGATTTCATCAAATTACCAGGTGACGAATTTCAAAATTTCTTAGAGAATTCCTATTCTCATTGTGGGGCAGAGGAAGCGATCATTATTACGCGATCCAACAAAAGAGCCAATGCATACAACAATGAAATTCGTGCGCGAATCCTTTGGTACGAAGACGTTTTGTGTTCTGGTGATTGTTTGATGGTGGTGAAAAACAATTATTTCTGGGTAGATGACCAAACGAAAATGGGATTCATTGCGAATGGGGAATCACTCAAAGTAATCCGCGTCAAGAAGATTGAAGAAATGTATGGGTTTGAATTTGCCCGCATCATCATCAAATTTGTAGATTACGATGAACTTCCCGAAATGGAAGTCTTGGTTTTCATGGAATCGTTACAAGTGGAAGGTCCATCTATTTCACGACAACGGATGAAGGAACTCTTTTTTGCCGTAGAAGAAGATTATGCTTATGAACGAAACAAAGCCAAACGCTACGAATTAATTCTCAAAAATCCTTATTTCAATGCCTTGCAAGTGAAATATGGTTATGCAATTACGTGTCACAAATCTCAAGGCGGACAATGGGAACATGTTTATATTGATCAAGGATATGTGGCACCAGAAGCAATCAATTCGGAATACCATCGGTGGCTGTACACGGCCATTACAAGAGCTTCAGAGCAATTGTATTTGGTAAATTTTCCGGATGATTGTTTTGAGTGAAAGCTTAATTACAACTTCAAATCCGCCAATTTAATAGATGTAGATCCAATCGCAATTTTTGTCTTCAACCATTCTTTATTGAAACGGTCAATTACCACTTTTGCTTGTTCTCGTGTTAAATAAGTACCTGCAGTTGTATTGATTTCATCCTTGAATTTATTCAAAATGGTTGCCGTTCTCAACGCACTTAAAATGTCGTTTTTCGAAAGTTTGTATTTCGCCATTAATTCTAAAACTACTGGATTTGTAATAGTGATTGATGAAGCAACAGGATCAGTGTATGAATTTATTTCAACACGAATAGCACGGTCCAAGTGAATGAAAAGCTCCGAACGTCTTAATGGAGCGTATTTTTCACCCATTCTATTCGCAATACGCTCTTCTGATGTTGAACCTGGATAAGCACTTTCTTCAACTGGCGTGTCATTTTTAATTGTTCTACAACCATTCCATTTTCCAATTCCTTGTCCACGAGTAACCATTGAAAACGCTACTTTTTTATCCAACATACCTTCAAAAAACTGCAACAATGCAACACTATCAGTTGCATCAAATAAACTACGCCCAAGTTCCCAACTATCAGATGCAAAAACGTCTTGTAATTCAACTTGCAAACGCGCATTGTAGTTCGGCTCAGCATCCACAAGATTGATGTGTAGCATCACTTCGTCAGCTTGATCTGAAATAGATGATTCTGGAATTGCAATCAACCGTATTTCAAAATCTTCCTTTTTTGTCGAAGCAGGAAATTGAAATTCTTGCGTCAACATGTCAAATGTGGTGGAATCTTGAAACGTGTACAAACCATCTTTTTCAGTGTATTGTGCCCATGTATAACCCATCATTTGTTTGTAATGATCCAAACGTTGTTGATAAATTGCCATTTGATCGATTGCTTCCAGTTTTTGTTTTTCTAATTCAGCAATCTTCTTTTTGTAGGCTTCGAACAGGTTGTAAAGGTTGACAATCGTATTTTGACTTTGACGCTTTGATTTCTTATCAGCATCTGTTTTAGGTTGATAATCTGCTGGTCCACCACCAACTTTACGCGCACGTTTTTTTGCTTTCCGAACACTTCTCGGTGCTCTTGATCGAGTTGAAATAGGATTCATCGTAATGTCAGAGTATTCTTTTTCGTTGATTTCAATTTTCAACTCTGTGTCATCCTTTTTCTTTTTATTATAAGCGATCCAATAATCAAAACCACGCTTTCCATAAATCATTTCGTACAACTTAGCGATTTTGTTTTTCTCTAAATCGTTGATTGTATTTTGAAACGTTGTTCCTTCAGAAAAAGAAGAATCTGGAGAAAGAAAACGTGTGTCACCAGCACCAAAAAGATGGTAACTTAATCCATTTTTTTCAATCACAACTGTAGTTTGTTTGGTTGAATTATATCCCCAAACATCGAAATGAATATTCGTGATTCGATTATTCCCAACAGTTGTGAAATCTGTAGTTGCAAACATTGTTGTTTCAACTTTTTGAAGCTTTTTTGCAACTGGTGTCGACAATTTTAATTGATAAGGAAATAACCCAACGGCTTTTGGTAAACCTCTGTTCCATCGTCCTTTTTCGTCCTTTTCACGTTCTTCTAATAAACCAGAAGTTGAACTTCCATCACCTGCAGCGACAAGAACATTTTCATACGTCAGGGCTTCGCCACCAAGCGCTAAATAAATTTCCTTACTGCGATTTTTTACATATTCATTCGTAGCGAGGTTAATCGCTTCTATAGTAAGAAGGCAATCATTTGGCTCTAAAAACCGCAACGTTTCAACAAACGCAATTTTATCATCCAACGAAAGACTTGGGTTAAAAAGGGCAATTACTTTTGGGTGTGGTTCAATCAAATCATCTTTTTCTTTTTGTGCATTCAATGGAAGTTTTTGCATTAAAATTGATTCGAACAGCTTGTATTTTAGCGCATAAGGTTCTAAGTCTTTTTCACTTCCTCGTTTTGCTAAGAGTACTTTGTTTAATTCCCAAATTGCCATTTTATTGGCAGCTTCAGAAATAATTCCTTTAGGGGATTTAGCTATTTCTCCTTTACGTATTGCGAGTATTTCAGGTTGATTAATGATAATCAATTCAACTGAATCATAATTTATTTCTTTGTTTGGAAAACGAATGTCAGGACCTTGGTAATCGAAATAACGGCCAATTGAATTATCTAAAATCGGACTTTTTTTAACGATATGAAACAAATAAGCGCGTTCTTCAGTTGTTAAACCTTCATTTAATTGAGCAAAAACAAGCGTTGGGAACAGAAATATTAAAAGGTAAAGTTGTTTCATCTAATTTACTTTATACAATAATCAATTTGAACGTTAAAGGTAACACTTTTTGAGTTTTGATAGTTCTTGAACTTCAAAGTTGTGTGATACAGATAGATCAAAATAATAGCTCAATTTAATGGCCATATTGGTTTTGAAGTAAGACCGTGAATTCTAATTAGAATTATTTCTTTTTGGACAAAAAAAACCGTTAATCAGATGACTAACGGCTTTAAAGTTTGCGTTGAGGTTATTATTTTAATGAAATTGTCTTAGTTACCTGAATACCATTATTATTAACAGAAACTAAATACATTCCTTTATTCAAATGGGATAAATCAATTGATTGTCCATTCACTAAAGTTTCAATAGTTGAAACAAGACGTCCAGATTGATCATAAATAATGGCTGAAGCATTTGAATCGAAAGAACCTTTGAAGTTTATAATTCCTTCAGAAGGATTTGGATAAACACTGAATTCAGAAGCTGAAATATTTTCTAAACCAACATTTTGTAAGGGTTGAATTGAAGAAATAACATTCGTTTGTTCTAATAAAGGATTTGTTGATCCTTGTTGTCCAAATTGAACATTTGTGTATACAAACAATGGTAAATTACCGTTTGCAATATCGTAGTATTCATATTGTGTGCGCACCAACTGAACATCTAAAGTCGTAACAAAAATAACTTGTGTGAAAACTGTGTCCACACTTTTATAACGAATTACATTTGTATGAGTATTTGAAGAAGGAAGTAGAAGTGTTCCTTGACCATCAATTTCAGCTCTAATAGAGCCATTACACGTTGGGTTTTGTGGAATTCCATTAAAAGTGAAAGATAACATTCCCGAAAAATTATCGACAAAATATGAACTGTTCAAAAATGGGTAATTAAGAATAGTTTCATTATCTGCATCAAATGTGGCTAAAACAGTTCCCAAATTTGGCTCATTGTAAACAAAACCTTGAGAAATTCTATCTGTGGCAGTTGAATTAAAATAATTTTTTATTACTCCTTGAATGCTCATTACTTTAGTGGAAGTTGGGAAAGATGCAGCATCTGCTGTTAACGTTGCGTCCAATATTTCAAGTGTTTTAGTTGTTCCATTCAACCCTAAAAGTTGAGAATAATCCCATATAACTCCTGTCCCAGTTGTTGTTGCATATGAGTTCGTAAGTGTATCACAAACATACATTATAGAACCTTGACCAATAGCAGGTTCATTTGTTAAATCTAATTGTTGAGCTTGACTTATTGATGCGGTTAACGCAAAGGCAAAAAGTAATTTATTTTTCATTTGTAGTGAGTTTTTTGTTAAAATTAATTATAAAATTTTAAGTTAATCAACTTGAATCATATAAACGGTGTTTTTTTGATTGAAATGAATAATTATCTCAATCACATAGCTCTAACGTTATGAAATAAGAATTGGTTGGATTTTTTAATTGTATGTTGTGATATTCCTATGTGACCTGCGATTCTATGTGTTTAAAATGAATTGTGAATTGATGTTATTATATTTTTCTATTTTTAGACCCAAGTATTTCAAAAGAAAACCAATATCAGTATGAGCTTTAAGAGTTTGTTTAGAAAAAAGAATGTTCAAGATATTTTAAATCAAGTTGAGAAAGACAATGCAGAAGGTGCACATGGTTCACTTGGCAAACATTTAGGTGTGCGCGATTTAGCAGCTTTTGGAATTGCCGCAATTATAGGAGCGGGTATTTTCAGTACGATTGGGAAAGCTAGTTTTGACGGTGGTCCAGCCGTTATTTTCTTATTCTTATTTACGGCATTAGCATGTGGCTTTGCAGCATTTGCTTATGCTGAATTTGCATCGATGGTTCCTGTTTCTGGAAGTGCGTATACTTATTCTTATGTCGCTTTTGGTGAAATCATCGCATGGATTATTGGTTGGGCATTGATTATGGAATATGCAATCGGAAATATTACCGTAGCAATTTCGTGGAGTGATTATTTTACTGGTTTCCTTTCGAATCTCAAAATTCCTTTTTTAGGTTTTAAAAATGGTATTCACTTGCCTCAATGGGTTCAAATGGATTATTTCACAGCTTATAATGGCCATGACAAAGCTGTTAGCCTCATGAAAAGCGGCAAATTATTTGAGAATTTAGAATTGAATATCCAACACGCCTATACTGCATGGAAAACATCTCCAACTATCGGGTCGTTTCATTTTGTTGCAGATTTACCGGCGTTAATGATTATTATCCTCATAACATGGTTAGTTTATCGTGGAATGAAAGAATCTCGCAATGCCACCAACATGATGGTTGTTATTAAGTTAGCAATTATACTTTTGGTTATTTCTGTCGGAATATTTTATGTAGATGCTGGAAATTGGAATCCTTTTGCACCAAATGGGATTTCTGGAATTTTAAAAGGTGTTTCTGCTGTATTCTTTGCATACATTGGTTTTGACGCTATTTCAACTACTGCAGAAGAATGCAAGGATCCACAAAGAGATTTACCAAGAGGAATGATGTGGGCAATAATAATTTGCACGGTTCTTTATATTATTATTGCCTTGATTTTGACTGGAATGGTAAGTTACAGCGATTTAAATGTTGGAGATCCTTTAGCGTTTGTTTTCGATAAATTGGATTTAAAATGGATGTCGGGAATCATAGCTGTTAGTGCAATTGTTGCGATGGCAAGTGTTTTATTAGTATTCCAAATGGGG
>CANNKP010000132.1 GCA_947505255.1 Flavobacteriales bacterium | reverse complement strand
GTAAAAAACCACTTTCCGTCATTGTCTCCAGCTTGACTTTCATAATCTACTTTGTAAACCTTCAGATCAGCCTGACTTTCATAATCAACAACGAATACTTTCACGTCAGCTTGACTTTCGTAAGCTACAGAATAAACTTTTTGTGCATTTACTGAAGTGATTCCTCCAATTGTTAATGTTAAGAGTAAGAATAAATTTTTCATGACTATTATTTGAATATTTGAATAAATATACAAATTATTCTTCATCATATAATCCTTGAATGGCATAAATCCCAAACTTCAAAAGTCCTCCAACAATTATTGGCATTAGTACAAATAGAATTATTATTCCAAAAACCAAATCATCATTTCCTTTAGGATGAGCAACTTTCGGCCACCCAAAATCGGTGATACCAAAATAGGCACAAGCTATTGCGAGTAATATCCACACAATTCCAAGAAGTCGTTTTAATTTATTCATACTAATCATCAATGTGTTTGTGTTTTGAATTAATATAGACCATTCCAATAATGAAACAAACGCCTGAAACAATTATTGGATACCACAATCCTTCTAAATATGGCTTATCGTAGGGTAATTGTTGACCTGCAGATTCAGCCAAACTATTTGCATCATTCGCCTTTGTTGCAAGATAAACAGCAACGGCAGGTAATAATCCTCCAAAAACACCATTCCCAATATGATACGGCAAAGACATTGAAGTATATCTGATATTTGTAGGAAACAATTCAACAAGGAAAGCAGCGATTGGGCCATACACCATTGTCACAAACAAAACCTGGATAAAGACCATCCAAATCAATGTCCATTTATCCGAATTATTGACAATAATTGAAGCTTTGATTTCCTCTTTCGAGGTAACGATGCCTTTGCCTTTGTACATTAAAAAAATTGTTTTAACATCCGTTTTTTCAGCTCCGTCTTGGTAATAATAGTTCGTAGTATAAACTGAATCTCTCAAATTAGTTTTAGGATTTATTACAAACGATAATTTGGTGTTTTGCTTCGAAACGATTTCAACTTTATTCTTGATAGAAACAGTTTGATACATTTTTTCATAGATTGGTCGGTAGCAAAAAACAGCCAATAACATTCCGGCAAGCATGATTTTCTTTCTTCCAATTTTATCTGACAAGGCTCCAAAAACGAGAAAGAAAGGAGTTCCCATTAATAAGGCAATTGCAATTAAAACATCTGATTGCATCTTATCGACCATGCAGATTTTTTCAATGAAACTCATGGCATAAAACTGTCCTGTATACCAAACAACTCCTTGCCCCATTGTTGCACCAAAAAGTGCTAATAACACATATTTGAAATTTGCTTTGTTCCCAAAACTTTCTTTCAATGGATTTTTTGAAAGATGACCTTCAGCTTTTACTTTGGCAAATAAAGGGGATTCTCCCATTTTTTTACGAATGAAATAGGAAACAGCTACCATGATTATCGAAACCCAAAAAGGTACACGCCATCCCCATTCATTGAAATCTTCTTTAGACAAAGCCATACGCGTCAGCATAATGACGAGCAATGAAACAAATAAACCTACTGTTGCAGTTGTTTGAATCCAAGAAGTCCAATATCCTCTTTTATTAGCTGGCGCATGCTCTGCAACATACGTCGCTGCTCCTCCATATTCTCCACCTAAAGCTAATCCTTGTAACAAACGCAACAGCAGAACTAAAACGGGAGCCATAAATCCTATTGATTCGTAGGATGGGACACACCCGATAAGAAAAGTGGCTCCTCCCATCAAAAGCAAGGTCACCATGAATGTATATTTCCTTCCAATCAAATCACCTAATCTGCCAAAGAACAATGCTCCAAAAGGACGAACTACAAAACCAGCAGCAAAAGTTGCTAGCGTTGCTAAAAAAGCTGCCGTAGGATTGTCTGAAGGAAAAAATTTAGTCGAAATAACCGTCGCCAAACTTCCGAAAATATAAAAATCATACCATTCAATTAAAGTCCCCAATGAGGAGGCTCCAATAATTTTCCAAAGTCCTTTTGATTCGCTTGCCATTGAATAGTTTTATTCTGAATTTCAATATTAATAATGTTTTGATTACAGCGCTAATACTTTTAGACTATTTTCAACCATTTAGTAATTTCTAAATAAATTTGGTTTAACAAAATTTGTATTTAGCATAAATTTAGAACATTTAAACGAGATTGTAGTTAATTGACTTTAGGAAGAAGGACGATCTTCAAATAAATTGTTTTATGATAAAAAAAGTTGATTATCCTATTCCAATATTAAAACTTCCATCCAAGGTTAATTTTCCATTTACAGGTTCAGTTTTACCAGGGATAATTAACCCTTTTATAAGGCCTGTTTTTCCTTTTTCTAACAGGTCCAAAAGTTGAGATTCAGTCATTTTTTTACCCAATATTTCAAATGGAATTTTAAACCCACAAACTGCATAATTGGAGCATCCTAAGGCAGTTTTACCCTTCATCAATTTGGCCGTTTTACATTTCGGGCAATTCAAAGAATCTAAAGCAGGTTTTTCTTTTACAACTCGAGGTGCTCGTTCTTTTTTTACAGTTTCTGCAGCACTCGGAAGCGGTTCAACTTGAATTTTCCTATAATTATTGAAGATTACTTCATCTGTTAATTCGCGTACCATTTTGAAAAGTTCTTGCTTAAAAACTTCCAATTCGTATTCTCCTTTTTCGATTAAACGGATCTTTCTTTCCCAGTTACCTGTTAATTCAGGGCTCTTCAATAATTCATTTTGAATGGTATCAATTAGATCCATACCAGTTGGAGTCGCAAGAATATTTTTTCTGTTCTTTTCAATGTATTTCCGACGGAATAATGTTTCGATGATGTTTGCACGAGTAGATGGTCGACCAATTCCATTATCTTTCATCAATTCACGCATTTCTTCATCGTCTACTTGTCTTCCAGCAGTCTCCATAGCTCGAAGTAATGTTGCCTCTGTATATGGCTTGGGAGGCGATGTTTTTCCCTTGTGAACGATTGGTGTATGAGGTCCTTTTTCGCCTTTTTCGAAAATTGGGAGTACGCGTTCTTCGTCGTCTTTGATTTGGGATTCGTTATTCGTAATTTGGGATTTCGGTTCGTCGTAAATAACTCTCCAACCTGGTTCAATAATTTGCTTGCCCGTAACTTTAAAATCGAGTGTACCAACTTTGGCTAAAACCGTCGTATTTGACACTTTACATTCTGGATAGAATACAGCTACAAATCGTTTTGCAATTAAATCATAAACTTGTTGCTCAAACGGTGAAATACCACTTGGATTTACTCCTGTCGGAATAATTGCATGGTGATCAGTAACTTTTTTATCGTCAAAAACAGTCTTTGATTTCGGTATTGGCTTTTGTAATAATGGTGCCGTAAAACGCGAATAATACTGCATTCCTTTTAAAATTCCTTCAATTTTCGGATGAATATCTTCTGATAAATATGTTGTATCGACACGAGGATATGTAACAATTTTCTTTTCGTACAAACTTTGCACAAGCTTTAACGTTTCGTCTGCTGAAAAGCCATATTTCTTGTTTCCTTCAACTTGAAGACCAGTTAAATCAAACAAACGAGGATTACCTTCTTTTCCTTCTTTTTGTTCAAACGATGTTACTTCAAATTCATGTTGTTTTAGGTATTCCAGTCCTTTATTTGCCTTCTCTTCACTTGTCAAACGGTCAATCTGACACAAGAATTCTGTATCCCGATAAGTTGTTTTAAGTTCCCAATATTCAGCTGTTGTAAAAGCGTTTATTTCCTTTTGACGTTGAACAATCATTGCTAAAGTTGGCGTTTGGACCCTTCCTACAGAAAGTGTTACTTTTCCTTGTCCGAACTTCTTTGTAAACGCTCTCGTTGCGTTAATTCCTAAAAGCCAATCACCAATTGCTCTAGCTGATCCAGCCGCATACAAATTATCGTATTGTTTGGAATCTTTCAGTTTTTTAAAACCCTCTTTGATTGCTTCTTCGGTAAGTGATGAAATCCATAGACGTTGAATAGGCTTATTGCATTTTGCCTTCAATAAAACCCATCGTTGAATCAACTCTCCTTCCTGCCCAGCATCACCGCAATTTATAACAGACTCACATTGAGCGACTAAATTTTCAATACATTTAAATTGTTTTTGGATTCCTGGGTCATCTACAACCTTGATTCCAAAATTTTGAGGGATAATCGGTAAATCTTCTAATTTCCACCATTTCCAATTCTCTTTATAATCGTGTGGCTCTTTTAACGTACATAAATGTCCAAATGTCCAACTAACCCAATAGCCATTTCCTTCCCAGTAGCCGTCTTTTCTATTTCGGGCTCCCAGAATTTCCGCTATGTCTTTTGCTACGGATGGCTTTTCGGCTATACAGAGAATCATTTTTTATTTGGTAATAAATTCGTGATTTGGGATTTGGGATTCGGAATACCCAACGCACAATTTGTGATTTGTGATTTGTGATTCATAACTAGCAACTTCTCCTGTAATTCATAATTCTATACCCCGCTTCGTGTTTGTCATCCATTTCATGTGATGCGATTTCAGTAACGGCCCATTTCGACTCATCAAATTTTGGAAAAAATGTTTCTGCATCATAGACCTTGTCAACATGCGTAATAAACATTTCTTCAACGCAATTCAATTCTAAAGCTTGTCGATAAATTTCTCCACCACCGATGATAAAAACAATTCGATCTGTTTCATTTTTATAATGTTCTAGGCATGCTTCCATGGAATTGAATACTTGACAATTCTCAGCTTCAAACGAACTATTTCGGGTTAAAATAACATTTTCTCTATTTGGAAGAGGTCGGTATTTTTCAGGAATTGAATCGTAGTTTTTTCTTCCCATTACAACAATTTGACCAGCAGTTTTCTCTTTAAAAAAACGCATGTCAGATGGTAAATGCCACATTAAGTCATTGTTTTTCCCAATTCCACCTTCGCGGTCCATTGCTACGATTAATGCTACTTTCATTCTTCTATAAGTGTAAATTCTTGGGGTGAAATAAAAACTATTTTCAACGGATTCGAAACCAAACAATCTTGAAAAAACCGTTTGTTTCCTAATGCTTCTTCCTTCGTGTTATAAATTCCAGAAACATACGCATATTTTCCATTTGGTTCGATTACTTTATGCATATAATTTGACAATTCGGTTTTTAATAATTCAGGGGACTTCGTGTCAGCGCCCTCTTCAAGTAAAACTGAATAATATCCTAACAAATAAGATTTATAAAGATTCCCAACTTCACTTTCTTGTGAAACGATATATTCAGAAGACCCAATAGAATGTTCAGCAAACAATTTTCTACTATCCGCAAAGAATTGCTGCATCTTAAAAATAGCACTATCTGCCATAAAATCTTGTCGCAATTCAGTATAATTAAATTCTGGCAAAAGGTAATAATATTTACTTCCTTTTTCTTGTTTGATATGGACGTATGCAAAGCTGTGGTGTACTTCTTTAATACTCACTTTGCCATTTTCTTTTTTGAGGGTTGTTCCCACCATTAATCCGCCATTTTTATAGCGGTCTTTTTGGTTAGAAACATAGTTCCCCATCGACCAAACAGTTAATTTTTCTTTTCCGTTGACCACTTTTTTTTGCATTGGTTGAATGACATGTGGATGACTTCCAATAACCATGTCGACCCCTAATTCATAACAATATTTCTCCCATTTTTTTTGGTAAGCGCTCGGTAATGATTCATATTCCGTTCCCCAATGCATCGTGCAAATAATGTAATCAGCATTCAACTCTTTTGCACGTTTAATATCCTTTTTGATTACAGCACTATCGATGTAATTTATAATCAAAGGTGCAGCAACAACAATTCCATTTGTACCGTAAGTATAATTCAGAATTGCTACTTTCATCCCATTTTGATTCAATATCAAAGGATAATTAAGATCGCGTTCAGCCTTGTTTCTAAAAGTTCCTGTATGTTTGATTCCAAGTTTGTCTAATATGTCTAATGTTCTAATCACACCCTTTGCTCCACCGTCACAAGAGTGATTATTACACGTCAACAAAACATCAAAACCGGCCTTCATTAAAGCAGGAGAAAGTTCATCGGGTGCAGAAAATTGAGGGTAACCACTATAAGGTTTTCCAGCATGTGTTACTTCGAGGTTTGCAATTGCTATATCGTGTTGTTCAATAATCGGCTTCACAAATTGAAAACCAGCATCGTAATCATAACTATCTGTTAATTCATTTCGAGCGGCAGCAATTTGAGGACCGTGCGACATCACATCACCAGCAAATAGAAATGACAATTCTTGTTGTGCGTTTCCATGAAGAAAAACAATACAACTACATGCAATTAAGACATAGTTGAGATACTTACTTTTACCACATAGAAACATAGAGCACATAGTTAGAATTGATTCAAGATCGTTTTATATAAAATAAAGCATAGTTCAGATGTTTTTTCACCACATAGCGATGCACTGAGCTTGTCGAAGTGGAACATAGAGCACATAGTTAAAATTCGAGTTCCTTTTAAACAGCTACTTCGCCTTTAATATGTGGATGTGGGTCGTAATTCAATAATTCAAAATCTTCGTATGTAAATCCAAAAATATCTTTCACGTTTGGATTGATTTTCATGGTTGGTAATGGCCGTAATTCTCTTGAAAGTTGAAGATTTGCTTGCTCGATATGATTACTATATAAATGAGCATCACCAAAAGTATGAACAAAATCACCAACTTCCAGATCGCACACTTGCGCCACCATCATTGTGAGTAAAGCGTATGATGCAATATTAAAAGGCACTCCTAAAAAAGTATCTGCACTTCGCTGGTACAATTGGCAACTTAATTTTCCATTAGCAACGTAGAATTGAAATAAGGTATGACATGGAGGCAAAGCCATATGATCCACATCGGCAACATTCCATGCCGAAACAATCAATCTTCGTGAATCTGGATTTTTTTTAATTTGATTAATTAGGTTGGTGATTTGATCAATTGTTCCGCCATCATTTGCTGGCCAACTTCTCCACTGGTGTCCATAAACTGGACCTAGATTTCCGTTTTCATCAGCCCATTCATTCCAAATATTACACTTGTTGTCTGTCAAAAATTTAATATTTGTATCGCCTTGTAAAAACCACAATAACTCAATGATAATTGACCGTAAATGCAATTTTTTCGTGGTTACTACAGGAAATCCTTTTGAAAGGTCAAACCGCATTTGATAACCAAAAACAGAAATAGTTCCAGTTCCAGTTCTATCTTCTTTTTTAGTTCCCGTCTCTAAAATATGGTGTAATAAATCGTGGTATTGTTTCATTTTATCCTATTGAAATTCGCGTACTAATTTACGAAATCAAGAGATTCAAAAAT
>CANNKP010000131.1 GCA_947505255.1 Flavobacteriales bacterium | reverse complement strand
TTAATCTCTTTACTTAATCAACTTGCTGCTGAAGACAATGTAAATATTTTTCCAGTTGATTTTCAGTTACTAAATGAAATTAAAACCAATTATGGAACATCAAAAGTAATGTTTTCACTTGTTGAGCATGATTATTCGCCAAACATAACAGGAATGGGCGTTTTCTCATCGTTATTGCTTTATCCTATTCTGTTTGTTTATGTTCCAGTAGGAATTTTAACAGGTAATAATACGCAAATGAACGTACTGATTCTTGATTTAGAAAATGGTGTAATTGAAAATGGAATAAATTATTATTTCAAAGATTCTCCAAAGAAATTACAACTTGGTGCGCACATGTACGACATCTTTAAAAAATTAAATACTGAACCAATAAATTAAACACATGAAATTTTATCTCTTATTTATTGCTTCGTTATTTTGTGGATTCTATACATTAAGTCAAAAAAACAATGGTTATTATGGCCATAAAGGATTTATTCAAGTTGAGTCTGTGATGAGTTATCCGTTATTTTCTAATATTTTTTCAAGCGAAAACACTGCTTATACCGCAACAAGTTCAGCTTTAATTGTTAAAAAAGACAACTTTAATATAGGTTTTCGGATCAATGCAGGTTATGCAATTAAAAGAAATGTTGCATTGTCATTTGAATATGGTCAAGATTATTCAAGTGTTTATTTAGATCCTTATAATATCGGTTACAACAATTTTGGAGATCAATATTTTGTAAAACATGAAATGCTTGACGTTACTACAAATGTTTTTATTCCTAAAATTGAATTTGGTACATCAAAATCATTACTACCAATGGGATTGAGCCACCAAATAGGGTTTGGTATTTCATACTCAAAAGTTAAGGAAAAAGATTATTTGTATCGTTATGTAGATTATTCTGGCGCAAGTTATACTGGATATGCACATTATAGCACTTCTTCATCAGATCTAGATCCAATTAATTTCTCGAATTTGAAATCTCTTAAACGTTATGTTATTCTTTATGCTTTAAGTATGAGATCTCCAATAACAAAAAATTTAATGATTCATTATGGATTAAAGTACACCTTGAATGTTGGTAAAAAACAAAGTTACAATAGCTATTCCAATAATTCGAATGAATATTTCACCTCAGAGATTATGCAATCTGTTGCTCAACAGCGATTAGTTTCATTAATGAGCTTTAATATTGGTTTAACATTTGCTTTTTAAGCTTTTTAAGCTTCTGGAGCCAATCTTAAAACAATTCCGTCTATTTGCTCGGTAAGGTGTATTTGACAGCCTAAGCGACTGTTAGGTTTTACGAAAAACGCTTGATCAAGCATGTCTA
This sequence comes from Flavobacteriales bacterium, assembly GCA_947505255.1. Classification (GTDB taxonomy): domain Bacteria; phylum Bacteroidota; class Bacteroidia; order Flavobacteriales_D; family Crocinitomicaceae; genus M0103. The sequence continues at coordinate 6,030 of CANNKP010000131.1, read as the reverse complement.
ATTCGGCATCTCGTTGTTCAGGTAATTCAGTGTCCGATTCTAAATAACATTGACATGTTGCGCACATAGCCATTCCTCCACATTCACCCAAAACTGGCAATTCATATGCTTTGCACAATTCCATAATGTTCATATTCATGTCTGTAGGACCAACTAATTCATGTGATTCGCCTTCTCGATCAATTATAGTTACTTTAATTTCGTTCATCGATTGTTTTTTTGCAAAAATAGTAATACCGATTAGTATTTGATAATACTGGAATAAAAAATCCAGCAAAACCTAATTCAGATCGGCATTATATCTAAATTAGGTCTTGGTAAATTCAACGCAATGCATTGATAATGTCGAATTGTTAAAATGATATAAAATCAGCTCAATTATAAATTCGAACGAGATTTGTACCGTTATAAGAAGTTTGATACTGCCTCAATCCAAATTCACTATCTTGAATTGGAGAACCATCATATAAAGAATATCGCGCGGTTGAGCAAGAATCAATTAATGTTAAAAAATTATCTGGATCTGGAAACAACGGTTCAAGACATAATGCGTCAGGGTCAGCTGGTGAATGCCTATCGAATGCAACAAACTCATCTATCGATCTGCGATAAACAATAATTCCCCGAGAACCTCCATTGACATAAGCCCATGTTCCAACACCAATTAATGTATTATAACTTGGTAAATTAATATCAATAGTTAAATCAAATGGGATACTTGGGACAGGATGATTTTTATTCTTTTTGCAGCTTGAAAGCAAAAGAACTAAACCGAGAAATAAAATAAATCGTAACTTCATCACGTTATAAATTGACATTACAAATGTATGAAGATTAAAACGTTTATTGGTCTGCTTTTATTGCTTTTGATGTTAACTCCTCAAATTCAATCCTGCTCACCTAAGATTGGAGAAACTGCTTCTAGCGTGGAAGAAGCAACTGCAATACTAGCAAAACAAGCTAAAGCAAAATCAAAAATAGCCCATAAAGCAAAAAAGAAAGCATACAAAGCATATTGGAAAAGCCAATCTAAAAAAGCGAGACAGTCGATTAAAAGAAATAATCGTCGTCAAAAAAAGAATGCTAGAGCAAAAAAACGACATTAATCCATTTCCATTAATTCTTCAGTCGCTTTTTCCCAATTTAACATCGCTGAATCCAAATCTTCTTTAATTTTCTGATATTCTAACAATAATCGGGAAGATTCTGCTTCGTTGGAATAATCTAATGCAGCAATCAAAATATCCATTTCTTTGATTTTTGATTCTAATTTTGAAATTAATTCTTCAAACTTATTGACTTGATTATTTAATTGATTTTTTCGTCGTTTAAGTTCTTTGTTTTCCTCAAATGAAAGTTTTTCTGAAGGTTTTTCTAGAATTATTTCTTCACTTTCAGATCCCTTGTTTATTATTTCTGTAGAAAATTCAGGTTCCATTTTGCGCTTTAAGAATTCCTTTACACCAAAATGATGAATTTTCAACGTTTTGTTTTCAATATCCCAAATGCGATTTGTTAAACCATCCAAAAATTCACGATCATGCGAAACAACGATGAATGTTCCTTCATAGTTTTTTAAGGCTTCTTTTAAAACTTCTTTACTTTGGATATCTAGATGATTCGTTGGCTCATCCAAAATTAAAACATTCGATGGACTCAATAACAATTGACAAAGAGCCAATCGTGTTCGTTCACCTCCCGATAATACACCCACTTTTTTATCGACATCTTCTCCTGTAAATAAAAATGCTCCAAGGACACTTCTCAAATCTTTTCGAATTGTTCCTTCGGCTATGTCATCAACAGTTTGGTAAATTGTTTTATTTACATCTAACGACTCGGCTTGATCTTGAGCAAAATAAGTGATTTGAGCATTGTGACCAAGGTTTACAATTCCATCTCCCTCTAATTCATTCATCATTCGCTTCAGAAGCGTAGACTTTCCGACACCATTTGGTCCTAATAATGCAATCTTCTCCCCGCGACCAACAGTAATATTGATATCTCTAAAAAGAACCTTGTCTCCAAAGCTTTTTCCCATGTCGTGCATTTCTAGCACCCATTTTCCCGGTTGAACGCTTAATGGAAATGCAATTTTCATTTTTGCTACTTGGTCATTGTCAACTTCAATCCGTTCAGTTTTGTCCAATTTTTTAATTAAGGATTGAGCAAAAGCAGCCTTGTTCTTCTTGGCTCTAAACTTATTGATTAACTCTTCGGTATGTTTAATATCCTTTTCTTGTTGTTTCTTGGCACCTTCTAGACGTTCCAGATCTTCTTCGCGCGCTATTTTGTATTTTGTATAAGGATATGGGAAATCTAATATCTTACCCAAACTAATTTCCAACGTTCGTTTTGTTACATTATCCAAGAAAAGTCTATCGTGGGAAATGACAATAACAGCACCTTCAAATTTTTGAAGGTATTGCTCTAACCATCCAATTGAAATAATATCTAAGTGATTGGTAGGCTCATCCAATAATATAATATCTGGTTGATTCACTAAAATTTTAGCCAATTCAGCTCTCATTTTCCAACCTCCAGAAAAAGTCATTAAACTTCGGTGAATTTCATCATCCTGAAAACCTAAACCTTTAAGAGTACTCACAATTTTTTCTTCCCATAAAAATCCTTCATGCAAATTAAAATTATGATTCAAATCACTCAATTGATCCAATAATTTAAGATAGCTTTCAGATTCGTAATCGTTTCGCTTGACTAGTTCTTCGTTTACGTGCTCAAGATCCTTTCTAATTGAAGTTAACACAACATTCGACGTATCTAAATACTCAAAGACACTTTGGGTTGTATCAAACTTAATATCTTGGGTTAGAAAACCAATTGTACAATCTTTCGGTTTGTGAACTTTTCCATCCGTTGGCGTGTCCCAACCAGCAATAAGACGCATGAGCGTTGACTTTCCCGCTCCATTTTTACCAACTAAACCAATTTTATCTCCTTTATTGATTTGGAGACCAATATTTTCAAATAAATATCCTTGAGGCAAATGTACTCCAAGCTGTTCAAGATTAATCATGATTCAAAGATACGGTGAGTTAGGAATTTATCCTATAAAATCGATTATGATTGTTAAATACGAATATTAGAATATAGTTTAAAACTGATAGTTTAGATTTGTCATTCCCTAAATACGCTTGACTGTTTTGGTTTACATTTTAAAACTTTCAGTTTTAATTATAATAAAAATTACAATGCAAAAAAAAGCCTCGATAACTTATCGAGGCTTTCAATTATCTTAGAAACTCCAAACATCGTGTTCGATAGTTCTAATCTCTTCTTTAATTTTGTCCGATTCTCTTAAAGCATCAGTGCCAGTTCTGTAAGACTCAATATTTCTATCATACGTATTACTTTCTTTGTACATCATACTGCTGAATCTCCTTTTCCAGAATAAATCATCGAAACTCATCCATTGTGCATCATTTGCATCGTTGTAAACAAAGTAGTTATTCAAAACGAATCTACAGTGCGGGAAATACAACCAAAACAATTCTTTCATCCCAGAAATACTCTTTTTTCCATTTGGGTCTACTTCAACTTTGTATACAACAGGAGCAATTGCAATTATTCTAACATCCAGAACAGATCTTTCTTTATCAAAGAACCAATCTTCTTTTATACGATACTGAACAATATCCTCAGATTTGAACCATACAGTATCACCAGGTGGATACTTGTATGCAGTAGTTCCATCTGCTAATGTCTCCAAAATTGGATCCCCATATTCGTCAACTAATGCTTGTGCATTTGGATCTTTTAACACATTTCCGAAATAATAAAATAATTCATCGTGAAAAAGCGAGTCAGTATAAAAATTTAATCCAGGTTGAGATGGATCAATTGGATATTTAAGTTGGTCACCATCCCAAGAAGCCAAACCATAAGTGATTGGGTTAAACGGGGCAAACAATCTTAGATTTCCATTTAATACATGATGACGAAGAACCGTCCATAAACTCCATCGTGAACCATTTCTTACCCATTCTCCAGTTGGTAAAAAATCATCTAATGGGTAGTACATAGGCAAATTAATTTTCTCACGTAAATCTATATATTCCCATACTCGTCTACTCCAAATCACATCTGCCTCACGCACATACTCATAAGGTATCATACGTTTCGTAGGGATATGTTCTTGAATATAAACTCCATCTACAATTCCTTCTGCTGGAACGTTTACTGGACCTCCGTTGATTTCTTCCAACTGAGCAGCAACGTTCAACGAAAAGAACACCAATCCTGCACTAATAACTAGACTTTTCATAATTCTTAATTTACACAATTAAAGTTTAAAAGTAGCACCACGTTTACGTTGAACACCATCTGGTCCTACAACAGTACATATAAAACTAACATTCATACCAGCTTTTCCCATTTTTATTAGCGCAGATGCTTTTGTAATATCATTTCCAGATCCATTTGGAGGTGGGCCTTGTGCACCAGGAACTTGACATTCCCAACCTACCATTCTCCATTGCGCATTTAAAGGAATTTCTGGTGGGTATTTTACGAATAAACGAGTCTCAGATTTTGGTCCTTTTTCTCCATTTTTAGCTGACCCCCAATAGATTTCTGGATCAGGCAAACGCATCACACGGAATTTGAAAGCACCAAGATTTACCGATTTATTAGTAACCGAACTTTTACCTGAAATATTAATTGTTGCTTCTCTTCCACCAGTAGGCACGCCAACCCATCCTTTACCGTTTTTACGAAGCTTCACATTTGCACTTGCAGAAATACTTGTTTGATCATATCCAGATGCAACTGCATCTATTTTATTATCATAACCAATATACAATACATTCAATTCAGGCAAAGAAACAGTTCCTGCTGGTTTCATAATAAGAACTTTAGTTTCCCATGATTCCGTTTTAGTATCGCCACTTTTCTTTTTAATAGCAACAGTACCTTTTAAAATCATTTCACCATTACCATTTGCTTTTGTTTTCACAATACCAAATCCATCCTTTACATCTGGAACATTTGCTCCATTATATGTAACAACTGGTTGGTTATCTGAATCGAAAGCAGCCATCATAACTTTAACTTCGATGTCATCTCCGTTATTAGCAACCGCAGGAGCATATGCCAAAGCCATAACTTTATTAAAGCTATATTCACCTGTTGTAACTTTTCCTTTAATGTGCATCATTGCGACAGCTCTGGCAGCTAATACATCTTGTTGTAAAGATGATAAAGATGCCAATGCAGCAACTAAAGGAGCATGGTCAAAGGTTTTACCCATCCAATGCACTCCTTCAATATCGCCAGAAGTTACTCTTTCTGCTTTTGTCAAAGACATGTAAAGTTCAATTAACTTTTCACCGTCGTCATTCCAATTTGCTTTTGAACCCTTTACCATTTTGGTAACTTGTTCCGTTAAATCGTTATTATCTTTGAACGTGTTAATCGCTTTAGGAGTAATATTCCAGCTTTTACCTCCTGGTACACTGTATGTCCCAACCTTTTTAACTAAATCATTTCTATAACCATTTAGCATATCCCATAATTTCAAACCTTCACCTTTAATGGCAACGATATCGGAGCCAATTAAATGGTGCATTGGAATATCGTATTGATCTTTTGAATTAATTGCATCTAAGTTCATACGAATTGGTAGACAAGGTTTAGATGCATCGTACTTACCCCAAATGATTTTCAATTTATCATTCATTGTACCTTGAGAAACATCCTCTCCTGATTCTTTCATTATATCAACTTTTATTTCATCAATAAATTTGATGACAACAGCAGTTGTTTTATCAATATCTTTCATTTGCTTTAAATAGAACTCGATTTTTCTACGCTTTTCAGCTTGATCGGCTCCTTTTGTTCCAGCTAATTCAGATGATAAATCAGACATTGCTCCTGTACCTCTATCGAAGTGAACAATATTAGATTTCTGTGTATTTTCCTCAATCGCAACGAATGCGTCAAGAATTTGTTTTGATACGTTAAGTGCCAGAAGTGCGGTAAGTACTAAGTACATCATACCAATCATCTTCT
>CANNKP010000130.1 GCA_947505255.1 Flavobacteriales bacterium | reverse complement strand
TTGTTAAAAACAGAATTTGACTATATTTGCACCAACAAAAATGGAGGTTGTAGCTCAGTTGGTTAGAGCATCGGTTTGTGGTACCGAGGGTCGTGGGTTCGAGCCCCATCTTCCTCCCAACAAAAAAGGAGTTCAGAAATGGATTCCTTTTTTTTTATTTATGACATTACAGAACATGAAAAATCAAGCAGCAATAGAAAAAAGAAGAACGTTCGGCATCATCGCTCACCCAGATGCTGGTAAAACTACCTTGACAGAGAAATTACTGCTTTTTGGAGGAGCAATTCAAACTGCTGGTGCTGTAAAAAATAATAAAATCAAGAAAACTGCTACTTCCGATTTCATGGAAATTGAGAAACAACGTGGAATCTCTGTTGCAACTTCGGTTATGGCGTTCGAATATGGAGGCAAACAAATAAACATTCTAGATACTCCTGGACACAAGGATTTTGCTGAAGACACCTACAGAACATTAACAGCTGTTGACAGTGTAATTCTTGTTATTGACTGTGCAAATGGCGTTGAATCGCAAACTGAAAAGTTAATGGAAGTTTGTCGCATGCGGAAAACACCTGTTATCATTTTCGTAAATAAAATGGATCGTGAAGGAAAAGACGCTTTCACACTTTTGGATGAATTGGAGGAAAAACTAGACATTAAAGTTCGACCGTTGACATGGCCAATCGGAATGGGTGACCGTTTTAAAGGCGTTTACAACATTTATGATCATAATCTAAATCTTTTTCAAGCCAATAAAACCAAACGAGAAGAGGAAATAGTTTCCATTAAAGATTTGAATGATCCTCAATTAGATACACTTGTTGGTGAAGCTTTTGCGAATGAATTGAGAGAAGAAATTGAAATCATTGATGGTGTTTACGATACGTTTGATAGAGAAAAATATTTATCTGGAGAAATTGCACCAGTATATTTCGGTTCGGCTGTAAATAATTTTGGTGTTCAAGAATTATTGGATTCATTTATAGAATTTTCTCCTTCACCGATTGGACGTGAAACAGATTCTCGTTTTATTGAACCGAGCGAACCAAAATTCACTGGTTTTGTATTTAAAATTCATGCGAACCTTGATCCAAAACACCGCGATAGAATTGCATTCTTGCGCATCGTTTCAGGGAAATTTGAACGCAACCATTTTTACAACCACGTTCGTTTGAATAAAAATTTCAAATTCTCTAATCCAACTTCTTTCATGGCACAAGACAAAAGTGTTATTGATGAAGCGTTTCCTGGTGATGTAATCGGCTTATACGATACTGGAAATTTCAAAATTGGTGATACCTTAACGGAAGGTGAAAAATTGATGTTTAAAGGTATTCCTTCATTCTCTCCTGAAATCTTTATGGAATTAGAGAATTTGGATCCAATGAAATCAAAACAATTGGAAAAAGGAATTCACCAATTAACCGACGAAGGAGTTGCTCAAATGTTCATCATGCAGCCGGGTAAACGTAAGATTGTTGGTACCGTTGGACAATTACAATTTGAAGTGATTGCGCACCGTTTATTGAATGAATATGGTGCAAATTGCCGTTTCGTTCCTAAAAACTATTACAAAGCTTGCTGGATTACGACAGATAACAAAGAACAATTAGCCGATTTCATGCGTGCTAAAACGAGTTATCTAGCAAAAGATAAAGACGACAACTTAGTTTTCTTAGCTGAAACAACGTTCTTATTAGCAATGGCTGAAAAAGATTATCCAGATTTAACTTTTCATACTACTTCAGAATTTAAGTTGGAAAGTTGATAGTTTTGTTCTCAATTTAAAAATTCTCTTTATTTTTCAAAAAATAAATTCTTTTGAAGTTTATGAAATTTGAAATTCCAAACTGGTTAATAATAATTGGAGCAATAGGTCAAATGTTTACTGCTTTCATTTATCCATATATTCGACATGTCGTTTTTGATTGGTACAACGATATAAAAAAGTTAAAACCACTAAATCAAGAAATAGCTAAAACCTATGGAAGATACATTCAAGGGTTGAATTTCTCTTTTGGATTAATTTCGATTTTACTTACCGACGATTTGAAAAATCATTCAGGTTTAGCAGTTGCAATAACAGGATTGATTGCTGCTTATTGGACTGGAAAAGTCATTACACAATTCTCTTATTATCCAATGTATGATATTCCTAAAAAGCTTATATTTAAAATTGGTGAATATTTCATGAATACGCTATTTATAACGTTTTCATTAATTTTTATTTTGTTATTCATCTCAAACTTAATGGGGTATATTAAATCATAACAAGATATGACTTTAGAACAAAAACTTCCATTACCACCTTTTGATTTAGAAAATGCATTATTGAAAGTTCAACTAGCTGAAGACGCATGGAACAGCAAAGATTCAGAACGAATTTCGAAAGCATATACTGTTGATACAGAATGGCGAAATAGAACTGAATTCATCAATGGAAGAGCTGAAGTTATTGATTTTCTGAACCGCAAATAGGAAAAAGAGTTGAATTATAAACTCAAAAAAGAACTTTGGGGATTTCGAGAAAACAGAATGGCCGTAAGATTTGAATATGAATACCAAGATGAAAACGGACAATGGTGGAGAGCCTATGGAAATGAGAATTGGGAATTTGATGAAAATGGCTTAATGCGAAAACGTTTTGCAAGCATCAATGACTTGGCGATAAATGAAATTGACAAAAAGTTATTTTAATTGATTAAATGGATTTAATTAAACAACTCGCAATTAGTAAGTCATCTCGACAAGCTCGATGCCCGATTAACGTGTAATTATTTCCGGCAATTCCTCCAAATAATTCAATTGCGAATTTTCGCGATCTATTTGACAAACAATGTGCTGCAATCCATTTGTCACCATTAATAAATCGACATTTAAGGCTGCATTGTATTGAGCAATTTGATTGAATGTTTTTTCGGTTAAATTAATTTCAGGAGCTTTACATTCCACGATCAGCTTTGGTTTCCCATCTTTGCCAAAAACAACAACATCACAACGCCTTGAGAGTTGGTTGATTTCAATTGCCATTTCAGCAGCGATAAGTCCGATTGGAATTTGCTTTTCTTGAATTAAGAAATGAATCAAATGCTGTCTGACCCACTCTTCTGGAGTTAAAACCAACGATTTTTTGCGAATGATGCACCAAACGTATACTTGACCTTCTTTCCTTGAAAGTTTTAATTCAGCTTGCGGAAAAGAAAGTGCTTTGAACATAAAACGGATAAGAATTAGATTCCTAAAATCAACAATTCTATTTCCTTGTATTTAAGATTAAATACCTTTCCTAAAACTTCACTTGTGAGTGTTCCTTTATAAATATAAACACCTCCGCGGAAACCTTGATCGTTGCGAATTAAATCACGGCAACCACCCTGATCCCCCATGTCTAACAAGATTGGTGTAAAGATATTTGAAAGAGCAAAAGAAGCAGTTCTAGAAACACGAGAAGCAATATTCGGAACACAGTAATGAATTACGCCATGCTTCACAAAAGTTGGTTCATTGTGATTTGTAATATGAGACGTTTCAAAACAACCTCCTTGATCAATACTTACATCAATCACAACAGATCCGCTTTTCATGCTTTCAATCATTTCCTCACTAACAACACAAGGAGTTCTTCCAAGTGGAGCGCGCAAAGCACCAATTGCAACATCTGCCCGTTTTAATGATTTTGCAAGGACTTTTGGATTTAAAATAGAAGTGTATACTCGCGTTCCAATATCATTTTGCAAGCGACGTAAACGTGACAATGAACTATCAAAAACTTTAACAGAAGCTCCTAATCCAAGAGCTGCACGAACAGCAAATTCGCCAACAGTTCCAGCTCCAATTACAACAACTTCAGTAGGAGTAACACCAGCTATTCCGCCAAGCATTATACCTTTACCATCCGAAAATGAGGATAATAATTCGGCAGCAACTAAAATTGAAGTTGTACCTGCAATTTCGCCCATCGTTCGAACAACTGGAAAAACACCTTCATCGTCGCGGATATAATCCCATGCAATTGCAGTGATTTTCTTACTCATCAATTTTTGAAGAATTACTTTTGGCTGATTTGAAAGTTGTAACGCAGAGATCAATGTCTGATTTCCTGGCATCATTTCAACCTCTTCTTCTGACGGTGGAGCTACTTTAAAGATGATATCACATTCAAATACTTCTTTTGGATTGGCACAAATTTCTGCACCTGCCTCACTGTATTCGTTGTCTGTAAAGTTGGATCCTTCTCCACTTTTTGACTCAATTTTAACGCGATGACCATTTGCCACAAGCAAAGAAACAGCATCAGGAACCAAGGCTACTCGGCGTTCTTGGAACGAAATCTCCTTTGGAATTCCAATAAACAAACTTCCTTTTTTACGGGCAATTTCCAACATTTCTTCTTTAGGAAGTAAACTTCCTTGTTGGATTAATTTCTTAAGGATATCTGGATCTGTTATCATTGTTCGATTGTTATCGTTCGTGAATCGGTATCTTTTTTACGAATATACACCCAAATCGTGTTATTTGGCAATAAATTAATAACTTTTTCAGGCCATTCAACCAAACACACTCCCCCACTGTACAACATTTCTTCTATTCCGGCATCAAATGCTTCGGCGTCATTATTAATTCGAAACATATCGAAATGATTGATTTTTCCAAACATCGCACTTTCATAAACATTCACAATAGAATAAGTTGGGGAACCTTCTAATTCATGAACTCCCATTGCTGTCAATAAAGCTGAAATAAATGTCGTTTTTCCAACGCCCATTTCTCCGTCAAACGCAAAAATTTTATTGTGACCAAATTCTTCTAAAAAGAGTTGAGCGGTTCTAGGAAGATCGTCTAAATGGTCAATTGTATAAGTCATTTTAAATTTTGATTGAGTCAAAAATGCATAGTGTAAAAATGCTTATCCGTATGATTCCTAAAGATTCGTTTTGTCATGGTTCTATGACGGATTATCTCCGTCGTTACAAACATTTCAAACCTACGGAGTTTTATGGGAAACAAACGGTTAAACATTGTGTAAAAATAATAATTCTATACAAATCATCACTTTTCTTCCCTCACCAATTTCAATAATTCATCCAGCCCCTTTAGCGAATCACCATACTCAAAAGTCACTTTATAGATTTTATTTTTTGTTCCAATTTCAATCCATTCAGAGCCTCCATCTGCACAATCAGGACAACCAATTCGTTCATCCAAAATGAAAAAAGAATCTACAACAAAAGAATTTACTAGTTCATCCCAAATTTTAACATCAAGACTTGTTGTATCCATTTTATCAGGAAATTCTTCAGGATTTGTCCTTCCATAGGCTTTATTATAAGCAATCTTTTCATTTTTAGTAAACGTTATCTCATTATAACAATAACCTCTGCACATGCCGAAACTGGAACCATGTTTAATGTAAGCTATTGAATTTGAACCCTTACTTGTAGAGCAAGAAGTTGCGATAGCGATAAAAACAATGAAAATAACTGCAGAAAAGAATAATTTCATTTTTATTGGTTTAGATTATGTTAAAACTAAACATTTTACAACATCTCTCTTCCAGGTTCTGAAAAAAATTTCTGCCACAGATGCGCAGATTAATGATGCTCAAACTAAATCTGCAATTTAATGCTTTGATTAAAAAATCTAGAATACAAAATAGTACAATCTGTGCATCTGTGGCAGTTCTTAAACATTATAACCATAGATATTTTATGTGCAAAGTGGCTTATTTTTTAGGATTCATAATAACAAAAGGTATCAGCATTTCTTCCAATGAAATTCCACCATGCTGAAATGTTTGACCATAATAATTAACAAAATGATTGTAATTATTTGGATAAACGAAGAAATCACTTTCTTTTGCAAAAACAAATTCTGTTGACATTTTCCCTTTTGGTAGAAAGGCATCTGCTGGATTTGCAACTCTAAACACCTCTTTTTCATTGTAAGATAATCCACGACCAACTTTGTAGCGCAAATTCGAATTCGTATTTCTCTCTCCCACAATTTTAACGGGATTTGTCACTCGAATTGTTCCATGATCTGTTGTAATTACCAATTTTGCTCCAAATTCAGCAATTTTCTTAACGATATCATGTAAAGCAGAATGTTCGAACCAAGACAAAGTTAACGAACGATAAGCAGCTTCATCGTCTGCTAATTCACGAATTACTTCCATTTCTGTTCGCGCATGTGATAGCATATCAACGAAATTATAAACGATAAAATTCACATCGTTTTCTTTCAATTGATTCATGTTATCTAATAATCGTTTTCCAGCGTCTAGATTGGTGATTTTATTGTACGACCATTTTACATTTTTACCCAAACGTTTTAAATTCGCATCTAAAAAATCTTTCTCATGCATATTTTTCCCACCTTCTTCGTCTTCATTTTTCCAAAGGGTTGGAAATTTTTTCTCAATTTCACTTGGCATCAAGCCAGCAAAAAATGCATTTCTTGCATAATGTGTAGCTGTTGGTAGAATCGAGTAAATAATTTCTTCTGTTTCCAACGAAAAGTATTTTGAAAAAATCGGTTGTAGCACTTTCCATTGATCAAAACGAAGGTTGTCAATTACCAAAACAAACGTTTTTTCTTTGCCAATAAAAGGAGCAATTTTATCCTTGATTAATGAATGAAGCATTTGAGGAGCATCATCATCCCCATGCAACCAATCTTCATAGTTTCGTTGAACGTAGCGAGAAAATAGATCATTGGCTTCTTTTTTTTGCATACTGAGAATTTCACGCATTCCAGAATCTTCAATTTTCTCTAATTCAAGTTCCCAGAAAACCAATTTTGAATAAACTTCAGTCCATTCTTTTGAATCCAAACGACCATTTAATAAAGTTCCAAGTTGACGAAACTCTTGCTGATAGTTAGAATTTGTTTTTTGAGAAATTAATTTACTATGGTCTAAATTCTTCTTCAGACTCAACAAAATTTGATTTGGATTCACAGGTTTAATCAAATAATCAGCTATTTTACTGCCAATTGCCTCTTCCATGATATGTTCTTCTTCACTTTTTGTGATCATCACAACCGGCACATACGGCTTTGTTTCCTTTATTCTCGTCAACGCTTCAATGCCTGAAATTCCGGGCATATTTTCATCAAGAAAAATAATATCGTAGGTATTTTCGTTGCTCTTGTCTACGGCATCAGACCCATTATTCACCGAATCAACTGTATAACCTTTAGATTCTAAAAATAGAATATGTGGTTTTAACAAATCGATTTCATCATCTGCCCAAAGTATTTTGCCTTGCATGTGCGCTTTATTTTATAGTTTTGAATTTGATTTTAAAATTATTCAATTGCGACCGATTCTCAACCGAAATAACAAAAAGAAAATTTTTAACGACCCAGTCTATGGTTT
>CANNKP010000129.1 GCA_947505255.1 Flavobacteriales bacterium | reverse complement strand
GTATCCACCTTCACTGCGTCCGCCACTTTCGCCACGACGCGCTCCACCATCTCTACCACCTTGGAATTTACCTCCAAAAGAATTTCCTCCTCTTCTATCACCACCACTGCGTTCACCTCCGCCACGATTTCCACCGCCACTAGGTTTATCTTTTGTGATTTCAATACTTACAGCATTTCCTTCATATTCAGCTCCATTTACCTTTTTCAAGATATTGTCTGAATACTCATTGTCAGCTTCAAAGAATGAATAAGATGTCATGATATCGATACGTCCAACATTTCCAGAATTCAATCCAGTTGCATCGCAAATCAAACGCAACATACCGCCCGGATTTAAACCGTCACGACGACCGATACTCACAAAGAAACGTGTTTTACCACTTTCAGTTTCATTCGTTTTGCGCTCACGTCTATTTGGACGATCATCATTTCTATCATCTCCTTTCGAAGCTGAAGCATTCAAATCACCTGCTCTTTCGTAATATTCAATAAAACGATTGAATTCAGTCGAAACAAAATGTTTGATAACTTCTTCTTTAGAAAGAGCCTCAAATTCAGCCATAATTGTAGGCATGAACTTTTGAATATCTTTTTCACGAACATCAGTAGAAATCACTTTGTGAATTAATTTCAATAATTGAATTTCACAAATTTCTTCAGCATTAGGAACCGTTCCTAAAGTGAAAGTAGTACGCATTTGTTTTTCAATAGCTCTAATTTTACCTGTTTCACGGGTATTAACCAAAACTAAAGATTCACCTTTTCGTCCAGCACGAGCTGTTCTGCCACTTCGGTGCGTATAATTTTCAATATCATCAGGTAAATTATAATTGATAACGTGTGTAATGTTATCAATGTCCAATCCACGTGCGGCAACATCCGTTGCAACTAATATTTGTAAATCTTTTTTACGGAAGCGATCCATAACGCGGTCACGTTGTACTTGAGATAAATCTCCATGCAACGGTTCTGCATTATATCCTTCTTTAGCTAATTTATCTGCTACACTGCCAGTTTCCTGACGTGTTCGGCAAAAAATCAAACCATATATATTAGGATTAAAGTCAATTAGACGTTTAACAGCAGCATAACGATCTTTTTCTTTCACAACATAGTAGATGTGATCAATGTTCTCGTTACTTTGGTTTTTATGTCCAATTGCAACCTCTAGAGGGTCGTTCATGTATGTTTTCGCGATACGAGCTACATCAGCTGGCATTGTTGCAGAAAACAACCAAACATTTTTCTTTTCAGGAGTTGTTTCCAATATCGCATCGATATCTTCTTTGAATCCCATGTTAAGCATTTCATCAGCTTCGTCTAATACAACGTATTCTACATCTGATAATGAAATAGCTTTTCTATTAATTAAATCCATCAAACGTCCTGGAGTCGCAACGATCACAGATGCCCCTCTTTTAATGTCAGACATTTGTTTACGAATATCTGTTCCTCCATATACTGCTACAATACTAACTTTTAAGTATTTAGAGTATGATTCCAGATCTTTTGCAATTTGCAAGCAGAGTTCACGCGTTGGGCAAATTATTAAACCTTGCGGTGTTTTTGCGTGATTTTCAATGTTGTTCACTAATGGTAGACCAAACGCTGCGGTCTTACCTGTTCCTGTTTGAGCTAATCCAACGAAATCGCTATCCTTTCCTAATAGGTGTGGAATTGCTTGTTCTTGGATGGGAGTCGGTGCTTCAAACCCCAGTTCTTTTATCGACTTCAGCACCTCACTCTTTAACCCGAGTTCCTCAAATGTCATTATATATTTTTAAAATTGGGTGCAAAGGTACGTATAAAAAGAGGAAAGGCGAAATTTATTTTTAAATGGGGACTAAACGAGAAAAAGAAAGGACCAACGCCACGAAAATAAAGATTGAAATGTATTCACCGAGAAAAAAACGTTAAAAAAAGCAGTTTTAAATAGCTGAAATTAAATAACTTAATCTTTTTTAGTGTTGTCTGGTTCTATTTGGTCCAATACAGTTTCATTCTCTAGTGTTGGCAAAGCAGGAATCGGAACAGTTCTATTTGGTTTAAATTCGATAGCATGATCCAAATCAGAGATATGTTGATCTAAAGGTTGTTGAATATCGTTTGCCGTTTCAGAAATTAAACTTGTGAGATTAAGATCTTTTTTGATATCCAACCCAGACTTTTTGATTTCGTGCTGCAAATCACTTGAAGCGTCTTTTATTTGTCTTATAGTTTTACCCATTGTTCGGGCAATACTAGGGATGCTTTTCGATCCAAAGAACATTAGTATAAAAACTAATATTACAAGAACTTCTGAACCCGCTATGTCATTTAAAAATAACAGCATTTATTTCTTCTTTTAAGGATACAAAAGTAAGTATAAAAAGGTGTTCCTTGAAACACCTTTTTTATTTTATTTAATTGTTTGCATATTTTGAATCATTTTCAGAACAAACTTCCTTGGAGCAAATGGTAAAACCCAATTCAGAGCAAATTTTAAAGTAGTATCCGATATAGCAATTAATTTACCTTTTTCCATTGCTCTATATCCTTTTCGTGCAGTTGATTCAGCAGTTGTTGCTGATTTAAACAAACCACTTCCTTCCATTCCTGCTGCTTTTTCAAATTCAGTTTTTACAGGTCCTGGGCATAATGCGGTTAAAGTAACCCCATCATTGCATACTTCTTGAGCCACTCCTTGTGAAAAAGAAACTACAAAGGCTTTGGTAGCAAAATAAACAGATTGCATAGGTCCAGGCATAAAACCCGCAGTGCTGGCAGTGTTTAGAATTTTTCCTGATTTTCTTTGAACCATTCCTGGCAGAAATAAATGAGTAAGTTCTGTTAAAGCGATAATATTTAGTTGAATCATATCGCGTTCTTTTTTCAAATCTCTTTCTTGAAATTTACCATAACCTCCTAAACCGGCATTGTTAAATAAAAACTCAACTTCGATATTTTTTTCCTTTACTAATTGAAATAACTCATCGGCAGCGTTCTCTTTCATTAAATCCATTGGAATTACTTCAACTTGAATATTGAAAGTAGATTCTAATTCTGCTTTCAACTTCATTAATTCGTCAACACGGCGAGCAACAAGAATTAAATCTCGTCCTTTTGAAGCATGAATCTTAGCCAACTCCATCCCTATTCCGCTTGACGCTCCAGTTATTAATCCTACATTTTTCATTGATTTTATTTTAGTGTTGTTATTAACCTTCCTTATTTTTTAATTGCATCCCAAGCTATTTCAAAAAGCTTGTTTTTAAATTCTACATCATTTTGAAAAGTTGGATTGTACTTTAAAAATTTCACATTCGTTTCTACTAAACTTGACATTATTTGAAATAATAACAACGCATTGATATCCTTAAAAACATTTTGGCTGCGACCTTGTTCAGCCAACTCGATACTCATTTGAACATATTTGTGTTTTTTCTCAATGTCATTCGAAAAATAAGGGGAATTTTCAAATTGTAGCATGAATTCAAAATCTTCAGCATTTTCCAAATTCCATTCAACAGCTGCTAACCAAAGCGTATAGATACTTTCCTTTAAGGTTGCCTCTTTGTATATTTGACTGACTGAATAATTAAAAATTCGATCTTTTATGTCATAGTACATTGCATGAATTAATTCTGCTTTAGTTGGGAAATAATGGAATAAAATACCATTACTAACACCAGCTTCTTTAGCTATTTTAGCTGTCGCAGTTGCATAAAAACCATTCTTAGCGAAAAGTGTTTTAGCAGTATTAATTAGTTTGGTTCGTTTATCAATCATTCTTGATTTTTTTTTCAAATATAGAAAAAAACACCTTATGACTGATTAGTCGGTCTCTTATTTTTAATTCATAAAATAATTAATATCCAGCTTTTTCTTTAGGATAAGAATTAAGTATGGAAGTAGCTTTCGCTAAAAGCAACCCATTTTGATTCAAAATTTTGGCCTCCATAAAGATTAATCGTTTACCTTTTTTTATTAATTCAGAAGTCGCAACCAACAAATCGTTATCATAAGCCGGTTCCAAATAAGAAATTGATAACTCAATCGTTGATACAACCTTACCATCTTCACAAACGCATGATAAAGCTCCAACTCCAACTGTTGCGTCTAACAAAGCAGCTATTAAACCTCCATGAACTGAAATTGGCGTTGCTAAATGTGTTTTATTAATTCTGAGAGAATATTCAACTATTCCTGGAGCAATAACAGTGAAATTCATCCCAATTAATTTCCCGAAATTATTTTGATTAATATATGAAATAATCAATGAATGATTATTCAATTCAGACATTTAAATTTGATTTTAAATGAACATCCAATTGCGGAAACGGGAAATGCATTCCAGCCTTTTCAAATTCGGTATACACTCTTTCATTCATTTTGAAGAAAACAAGGTTAACATCATCAGTTTTTACCCATACTTGAACGGCAATATCAACTGTTGAATTTGCTAATAATTGAATCCCAATAAATATCTCTGGATCAGTTAAGATTCTGGTATCCTCAATAATAAATTGCTCAATTAATTTTTTCGCTTTCTCAAAATCATCACCATAAGAAATGCTAAATTGCCAATCAACCCTTCGTGTATCTGCTTTAGTGAAATTGATTATATTGCCATTTGCAACAGGACCGTTTGGAAGAATTATCACCTTGTTATCAGTAGTATGTAAATATGTGTTAAATATTTGAATTTCTTTTACTATCCCTTTTTCACCTTGAGTAAAGATTAAATCACCTACCCTAAAAGGCTTCAAAACCAATATCATAATTCCACCAGCAAAGTTTGAAAGTGTTCCAGAAAAAGCCATACCAATTGCTAAGCCTGCCGCACCTAACAATGCAACAAAAGAGGTCATTTCTATACCTAATTGACTAATTGCAGTAACGATAACTAATATCTTGAGAACCATTGAAATAAAGCTTGTCACAAATGTCACTAAGCCCTCATCAGTATTGCTTTTTCTCAGGATTTTTCTTAATGCTTTTGAAATAAATTTAGCTAACCAAAAACCAATAACTAAAATAATGATGCACATCAATAAATTCGTTCCAATTTTCAATAAATACTGATGTAGATCTGTATATTTAATTCCAAAAACTTCTTCAAGCCACTTCATTTTTTTTGAACTTTTAATTACAAAATTAATCCTTATTAATTATTTCGAACATAAAATCCCGTTAAATGCAAACAAAGAAGTTATTTTTGCAGCATGTTTTTTATTCTTTCAAAAGCTTTATTATTTTTATTATCACCGTTTACTTGGATGGTTATTGCCGTTGTTGGTTCTTTTTTATGGAAAAAAGAGAAAGGGAGAAAACGGTTTAAATGGGCTGCATTAATTCTTTTTCTTGTCTTTACAAATACGATCATTTTTTCAGAATTTTGTCGTTTATGGGAAGTGCCCGGGAAAAAGATAACTGAGGTTGAGAATTTTGAAGTTGGTATAGTTTTAACAGGAATGGCTGAATATAATACTGATTTAAATATCATTAGTATTCGAAGAGGAGGAGATCGAATTTGGCAAACACTAACACTTTATCATGCTGGAAAAATTAAGAAAATATTCATAACTGGTGATAGTGGTTATATCTCAAACAGAGGTCTTCATGAAGCCAAGCAAATGAAGGAGGTTTTAATAGGATGGGGAATTCCAGAAATAGATATTATTACCGAAGAAAAATCTCGTAACACATACGAAAATGCAGTTGAAACGAAGAAAATATTGAGCCGTTCTTATCCTCATTTTACGAAATTCATTTTAATTACTTCAGGCTCGCATATGAAACGTGCAAAAGGATGTTTTGATAAGGTTGGTTTAAAATGTGAAACATATTCAACAGACCTTTATACTGGACCTAGCCGCAATTATTTCTGGGATCAATATTTCATTCCTTCAGTAAGTAATTTTGATAGTTGGAATCATCTAATTAAAGAATTTGTAGGATATCAAACGTATGATATGATTGGCTACATTTAAACCTATTCCATTTTAAATTATTTTTCTAAATTTAAAGAAAAAACGATGATCTTGAGTCCAGAAGAAGCTGTAAAATGCATTCAATCCAATGACCATGTGTTCATACATTCGGCAGTTGCTGCTCCAATTAAACTTGTGGAAGCAATGTCGAATAGATATAATGAATTAAGAAATGTAAGCATTTATTCAATACATACAGAAGGAAACGCCCCATATACTGCTCAGGAAATGTCCGAATCGTTCAAGATTAAAACTTTTTTCGTTGGGCAAAATATTCGTGAAAATGTTCAAGCTGGCCGAGGAAGTTATATTCCTGTTTTTTTAAGTGAAGTACCTTCTTTATTTAGATCTGGAGAAATAAAACTGGATGTTGCTTTAATTTCTGTATCAACTCCTGACATGCACGGTTATTGCTCTCTAGGTTCATCAATTGACATTTCATTAGCAGCTGTTCAAACTTCAAAAATCATAATCGCACAAATAAATAAATTTGTTCCTCGAACACATGGTGATGGATTTATTCATATTTCTAAAATTCATTATAAAACAGAGCATCACATACCTCTTTCTGAGATTATTTGTCATCCATTATCTGAAAATGAATTATTGGTTGGCAAAAATGTTTCAGAATTAATTGAAGATGGAGCTACTTTGCAAATGGGCATTGGAGCAATACCAAACGCTGTATTATCATGTTTAGGAAATCACAAAAATTTAGGTATTCATTCAGAAATGTTTTCCGATGGAATTTTGCCACTTATAAAATCAGGCGTTATAAATGGTTCTCAAAAAACAAAATATAGAAATTTCATTGTAGGCTCTTTTGCCATTGGATCAAAGGAATTATATGATTTTATGGATGATAATCCGATGGTTAAAATGCTTGACTTTGCTTACGTAAATAGTGTTGAAATCATACGGAAAAACCCAAAAGTAACGGCGATAAACAGTGCAATTGAGATAGATTTAAGCGGTCAA
Source organism: Flavobacteriales bacterium (assembly GCA_947505255.1). Classification (GTDB taxonomy): domain Bacteria; phylum Bacteroidota; class Bacteroidia; order Flavobacteriales_D; family Crocinitomicaceae; genus M0103. The sequence continues at coordinate 477 of CANNKP010000129.1, read as the reverse complement.
GTATGCGCCGATTCGATTGGAACAAAAATATTTTCAGGTGTTGGAGGACAGATGGATTTCATTCGCGGAGCATCTTTATCTGAAGGAGGCAAACCAATAATAGCGCTTTCGTCAATTACAAATAAAGGTGAATCAAAAATTGTCCCTACGTTAAAAAATGGCGCTGGGGTTGTAACTACAAGAGCTCATGTGCATTGGGTTGTAACGGAATATGGAGCTGTTAATTTGTATGGAAAAACAATTCAAGAGAGAGCTAAATTATTAATCAGTATTGCACACCCAATTCATAGAGAATGGCTGACAAAATCATTTTTAAATTACTAAGTTAAAGATGAAGAAAGCACTAATTTTCTTTGAGAATTGGAAAGGCAAACTTGACCAATTAGACGATGTTTGTGTAATTGGTATACGCGTATAACCATTCATATAATTTTCAGTTTTAAAAATTCTCAAAGCGTTATATTTGTTCTTAATGTT
>CANNKP010000128.1 GCA_947505255.1 Flavobacteriales bacterium | reverse complement strand
TGCTAATAATATTATATTGGTTGCAGATAATACGTTTGCATCACCTTATTTACAAAATCCGCTTGACTTGGGTGCACATATCGTGATGCATTCGGTAACAAAATATTTAGGAGGTCACTCGGATGTTGTTATGGGAGCGTTAATTACGAATGATCCTGAAATTCATGAGAAACTGTATTTCATTTTGAATAGTTCTGGCGCAAATCCTGGCCCTATGGATTCATTCTTAGTATTACGAGGAATTAAAACACTTCATTTAAGAATGGAGAGACATTGTTTTAATGGACGAAAGATTGCTGAATACCTTAAGAATCATCCAAAAATAGAAAAAGTTTATTGGCCAGGTTTTCCTGAACATCATAACCATGAAATTGCCAAAAAGCAAATGCGTGATTTTGGCGGAATGATTTCAATTGTTTTAAAAGACAAAGCAATTGAGAACACCTTCAAAGTTGCATCTTCTTTTAAAGTATTTTCATTGGCTGAATCATTAGGAGGAGTCGAATCGTTGATCAATCATCCTGCAACTATGACGCATGCTTCAATTCCAAAAGAGGAACGCGAAAAAGCTGGAGTTGTAGATAATTTATTGCGCTTAAGTGTTGGTGTGGAGGATGTTGAAGACTTAATCGAAGATTTAGAACAAGCTTTGTCGTAATCCAGATATTAACGAGTTTTTGTTATTCTTGTTTTCAAACTCATCATTCATCACTCGATTTTTGTTGAAATTGTGCAACCAATAACTCGCAATTTGTAATTAACATACACTATGCACATTTATGTAACTGGCGTTTCAAAAGGATTAGGTAAAGAATTTGTTGAATATTTTCTTACTGCTGGACATCTAGTAACTGGAATTGGACGATCACATTCATTTGATCATCCCAATTTTAATTTTATCCACTGCGATCTATATAATGTGAATGAAGTGAAATCAGTCAAATTTGATAGCAAAGAAAATGAAGTTGTCTTGATAAATAATGCAGGTGTAATTGGAAATATCCAACGTGTTAGTGATCAACATGAATCTGATATTCAAGAAGTAATGACAGTAAACACAATCTCTCCAATGATATTGTGTCAAGAATTTCTGCGCCAAACAGCTTTAGAGAAGACACTAACAATAATAAATATTAGTTCTGGTGCTGCCAATAGACCAATCCCTTCTTGGGCTGCATATTGTTCATCAAAAATTGCAATGGACCGATTTTCTGAAACTATTTATCTTGAAGAGCAAGAAAAAGGAAGGAATATTAAAGTATTTTCTGTTGCACCTGGAGTAATTGATACTTCAATGCAGAAAAAAATTAGGGCTTCCAATAAAGTTGACTTTTCAAGCTTTGATAATTTTATGAGTTTACATGAAAATGGGGAATTAACTAGCCCTAATTATGTTGTAAATAAACTAGTTATGTTGATTCGCAAAACAGAGTCAAATCCAGTGATTTGTAGTTTGAAAGACTTAGTATAACGATTAGGAATCAAACCTTTCGACATTAATATTTACCGTTTGGTAACTTTTATTTCATATGTGAACAAACCTTTTGTACTTTAGAACGTTTTTAAATAAGAACAAACTGTTATAACTATGAAAAGAAATACTTTACTCTTTCTAGGGTTCTCCATGATCACTGCTCTATACGGAAATTCACAAACTAAAAAAATCGACTTGGGTAACACCCGTGATGGTGAATCTGTTGAATATTGTCTTCAACATAAGAAATTGAGAGAACAAATGCAGAATCCCGCAGCCGTACTTTCTTTTCAGCAAGATGAAATTATTCGTCAACATGAACAATCAAATAACCAAATTCCTAAAGGGATTGTTTATAAAATTCCTGTTGTTTTTCACATTTTACATGTGAACGGAGTTGAAAATATTAGCGATGAAAATATTTATGATGCCTTGGATATATTGAATAGAGATTATCGTCTATTAAATGCAGATGCTTCAAATGTAAATGCCGATTTTCAAGGTATGCCAGCAGATGTAGAAATCGAATTTGTATTGGCTACAAAGGCTCCAAATGGAGCGTGTTTTTCGGGTATTACAAGAACATTGAGTGCAATGAGTTACAATGGTGCAGACGGCGATCTTCAAGTGGATGCTATTAAGACAGGAAATGATGTTTATCTGGGTGCTTGGGCTGGAAATAAGTATTTAAATGTATTTGTTTGTGGTGATATTGGGAGCGCTGCTGGGTACACTACGAATCCTTCCACATGGGCTGGAACAGGTATGACAAACGGAATTTGGATAAGATTTGATTATGTTGGCTCTTTGAGTCCGTCTAGTGTGAATACAAGTCGAGCATTAACACATGAAGTTGGGCATTGGTTAAATCTTTCTCATACATGGGGAGGAACTAATAATCCAGGTTGCAATGGTACCGCAACGAGTGCCGCAGATCCATGTTGGAATACACAAAGTTGGGCAGGACCAATTGGACCAATAGACAATTGTGATTATGATGATAATGTAGTAGATACACCAGAATGCAGAGGTGTCACTTCATGTTCAATAAATGCTAATTCATGCAACGGCGATGATGCCTATTGGGGTTCTGCAATGAGAGATAATGTTGAAAATTATATGGACTATTCATATTGTTCAAAAATGTACACTCAAGGTCAAGTAACTAGGATGAGAAACGCAATTACCTCTTCTGTAGGAGGAAGAAGTAATGTTATTTCAGCAGCAAACTTAGCAGCAGTTGGCGCAAGTGGCAATCCTTATTTGTGTAAAGCAGAATTTACAGCAGATAAAACGACCGTATGTGTTGGGGATGTCGTTCAGTTCAATGATGATTCATATAATGCAGCAGTTGGATGGACTTGGAGTTTTCCTTCAGGAACACCTTCGACTTCGACAAGTCAAAATCCTACCGTTACTTATTCAACTCCTGGTGTTTACCAAGTTACATTAACAGCAACTGATGGGACAAATAATGATTCAGAAATTAAAACTCAATACATTAGAGTTTTGCCAATTGCATCTTTGCCTTTCTTTGAAGGATTTGAATCGTATTCAACCTTATCGAATTTAAATAATTGGGAAGTTGTGAATGTAAATGCAAACAATGCGTTCACGCTTGACAATACAACAAGTCACTCAGGAAGTAAATGCGTTAAACTTTCTAATTTTGGTCAAACAGGAACAAATGTAGATGAATTGATAGCGTCGCCTGTAGATTTATCAGGTGTTGCAGCTAATGGGAATGCCGTGACATTAAGCTTTCGATATGCTTACCGCAAAAAACTTTCTACTGATTATGAATGTTTGAAAGTTTTTATCACCAATAATTGCGGTGATTCATGGATTCAAAGAAAAACAATCTGTGGCACTCAAATGTCTGCAAGTGCAGTTACATCTGCTTGGACTCCTAGTAGCACTTCAGATTGGACAACAGTTCACATGATCAATGTTACTAGTGAATATTGGGTGAACAATTTCAATTATAAATTCAAGTTTGAAGGAAGTAATGGAAACAATTTCTATTTGGATGATATTAATATTTACCTAGGAGCACCTTCAGATAATATCGTCTTAGGAATGAACGAGTCATCAGATCTTAATGAATTATCACTTTACCCAAATCCAACGGAAGGTGAATTGAATTTAAATTTCTCAGTTAAAAATGCACAAACTGTAAAAGTTCAAATTCAAGATTTGTATGGTAAAGAAATACAAAACAATTATGTGAACGCAGCAATTGGTTCAAATTTAGTAATGATGGACACAAAACAATTGGCAGCAGGAGTATATTTTGTAAATGTTGTTGCAGGAGAGACTAAGAAAGTAATGCAATTCATTGTTAAATAATAAATTTTAAGTTTTTTAAAAGGTCTTCTTCAATGAAGGCCTTTTTTTGTTTTAAAGAAAATCATATGATCAAAGTAATTCTTTTTTTAGCATTTATCATTACCAGTGTACTGAGCTTTTCTCAACAATCAAATTGGTGTGGAACTGACCAGATAATTCAGCGTTTAAAAGCTACTGATCCTGGATATGAGGAAATGTTGCATAAAGCAATGTCTAAAGCAGCAAATGGTTGGGTAAATAATACTGGAAATGTCCAGAAATCTGCATTGACAATTCCTGTTGTGGTACATATCATTCATGATAATGGAATTGGAAATATATCGAACGAACAAGTTCAAAGTGCATTGGATATCTTGAACCAAGATTATAACCGTCAGAATCCTGATACTTCAATTACCCGAAATACTGCGACAGCGCCATTTAGATCTCAGGCTGGTGTGATGGATGTTGAATTTGTTTTGGCTAAAATTGATCCAAATGGGAACTGTACGAATGGAATTGTTCGTGTAAATGCTCCAAACTTAACATACAATACGGATGATGCGTGTAAATATGCAGCAAATGGGGGTTCTGATCAATGGAATAGTGATCAATATTTGAATATTTGGATTGTCAACTCAATCAACAGTTCGGGTTCAGTAGGTACAATTCTTGGATATGCCTATTATCCCTATGGCGGAGCCGGAAGTGAATATGGTATTTTAATGCGACATGATACATTTGGAACCATAGAAACTGCGAATAGTTCAGATGGAAGAACATTAACCCATGAAATGGGACATGCATTAGGATTGGCTCATATTTTTGATCAAGGTTGCCATTCAAATGATTGTAATCAAAATGGGGATTATTGCTGTGATACACCTCCACAAGCAGAAGCAAATTGGAGCTGTAGTCAAACGTGGAATAGTTGTAACCAGATTCCAGTAAATGACGATTATGGCTTTGATGCACTTGATCAAATTGAAAATTACATGAGTTATAATGCGTGTCAAAACATGTTCTCACGTGACCAAGCAGCCATCATGCAACAAAATTTTATTGATATTGCATTTTTGGCAAATATGGTTACTCCTCAGAACAATGCAGCAACTGGTGTTTTTAATCCTGAAATTTTATGCAAAGCAGATTTTGAAGCTTATAATCAGAAAATTTGTGTAGGTGATTCCATTCAATTTATTGATAGAACATTCTTCAATCCAATAGGTTGGATGTGGTCTGTTTCACCAGGCGTTGAAAATGTTGATTGGGAATACACGGCTTCTACTAATTCCATATCACAAAATCCTGTAATTCGTTTCTTCACTCAGGGAGTTTATCAAATTACATTAGAATCTACAGATGGCGTTACAACTGATACTGAAATAAAAAGCCAATATATAACTATTTTACCTTCTGCCCATTCACTTCCTTATTTTGAAGGATTCGAAGGTTTGAGCACATTTAACAATGCTACTTATTGGTTTGTAGATAATTTTCAAAATAATAATACGTTTGTGGTCGATCAAACAATTGGAAGTACAGGGAGCCATTCTGCTAAATTGATGAATTTTGGACAAAGTGGTTCAAATTCGGATGAATTGGTTTCAACTGCTGTTGATTTATCTGTTTTGGACCCAATAAATGAAATCGTAACGTTGAGTTTTAAATATGCTTATAGAAAACGCTATGCTTCCAATGATGAATGGTTAAAGGTATTCATTTCGAATAATTGCAGCGAGACTTGGGCGCAACGCAAAACGATTCATGGAAATCAATTATCACCAATAGATGTAAATGCATCTTGGTCGCCAAGTTCTCAAGAAGATTGGACAACAGTTCATATGACAAATATCACTCCTGCATATTTTGTGAATAATTTCCGTTTTAAATTTGAATTTGAAGGGCAAGGAGGAAACAATTTCTATTTGGATGACATTAATTTATATGCAGGTCCACCATCAAACACCAATGTTTTAGGAATTGCTGAAGTAGGTGAAATAGCTGAATTGTCGCTATATCCAAACCCGACGGATGCTGATTTGAATTTGCGTTTCACATTGAATGCGGATCAAATAACACATTTGAACATTCAGGATATCACTGGGAAAACAACCGCAAAGTATGTTATTAATGCAGTAAGTGGCTCAAATAATGTGATTATGGACACGGAAAATCTAGCAGCAGGGGTATATTTTGTGACAATAAAAGCAGGGGAAATTACGAAGACATTACAGTTCGTGAAGAACTAGAATGCGTATTTTAGATAAAAGAATTGGTTAAAGCAATTTTATCAATTCTTCCATTCCTGATGTTTGAAGCGTATTTGATACAGTAATACTTTTTTCTTCAATGCATTTTTTTGTTGTTTCTCCCCAAGCAATGACTTTCCCTTGAGGGGGCTCATTGCATTCCATAAAACTGTCAACGTTGGATGGACTTGTAAAAACGTAAGTTTCACATGCTGGAATTACTTCACAATCCGATACTGTCTTATAAACAATAGGTTCAATACATTGACTGGAAGGAAGAAGTGACCCGATAGTTCGTTTTGAGATGTTGGATTTTGGAATTAGTACCGTTCGATTCCCTAACCATTTTTTGAATTCTTCAGCAACTTCGATTGGATTACCAGATTTCTCTCCAACGAAAGATATTTTTAATCCTAACTCCTCTAGTTTACGTGCTGTTGTTTGACCAATACAGGCAATCACTGTTTCAGGCTTAATCTTCTCTGTTTTCAAGAAAAACTCAGCTGCCCTTATACTAGAAATAAAAAGCACTTCGTACGTTTGATTAACTTGAAATGGAATGGCTTCGAAACGTATTAACGAATGGGCAATTAGATTGATATTATTCGCTAAACAGAATTGTTGAAGGATTGTTACTTCACTTAAATCTTTTGATATAAAAATGGATTTATTCAAGTTCTTCGTTTGCCGCTGCAACAAGGTCTTCTACAATAATTTCCGCGAGATTCGAAAGGTCTTCTGCTGCATATTCATACCAGTTTGCTCCGTCCTCCCAATTAGCAGTATAGGAAACAAAAACAACATTGTTGTCGTCACAATACACACCTAAAGGCAATTGGCAACCACCTTGCATTAAATTCAATACTTTTCGTTCAATGGCAATTTGATTTTGAACGGTCGAATGATTCATTTTTTGAAGGAGTGTAAATAAAGTCTGATCTTCTTCACGAATTTGCAGTGCTAACACTCCTTGCGCTGGGGCAGGAATAAACTCAGTTGGATCTAAAACCACCACATGGAATTCAGAAAGGTCAATTTTTAAACGATCAACTCCTGCTTTTGCTAATAATATAGCGTCGTATTGTCCATCACGTAATTTTTGAATTCTCGTTGGAACATTTCCGCGTAAATCTTTGATGGAAACATCTTCTCTAAAACCAACAACTTGCGATTTTCTTCGCGCTGAGGAAGTTCCAATAACTGCATTTTCTTTTAAATCCCAAAGACACGTTAAATCAACTGCACTTTTTGCAACCAATAACAAATCAGATGGATCTTCGCGTTCTGACACACAAGCAATGATTAATCCTTCTGGTTGATTGGTTTCTAAATCTTTGTGCGAATGAACGGCCAAATCAATTGATTTCTCAAGCAATGCATGTTCAATTTCCTTAGTAAAAAATCCTTTTCCTTCTAATTTATCGAAACTCAAATCCTGGATTGCATCTCCTTGAGTTGTGATAATCG
>CANNKP010000127.1 GCA_947505255.1 Flavobacteriales bacterium | reverse complement strand
TAAGTTTGCAGAAAAAAAACTGAATATAATTATTAGGCGAGAACTCATCTTTATCGAAGTTAAGTAAAAACTTAAATTATAAGGAATTTACTGTTGAAAAAATAAACAATTGCTTCTGTTGATGAATAGAATATATACTACCTTTAATTCTCAAATTGCTCCATTTGTTGAATTTCGCAAGGACTGATTGCACATAAAAATAACACGATGAATAAAATTAGGAAAGATTGGAATGATATAAGAGTGAACGATAGTTGGGCAATATTTAAAATAATGTCTGAATTTGTTGAAGGTTATGAACGCATGTCTAAAATTGGCCCATGTATTTCCATTTTTGGATCTGCAAGAACAAAGCCTGATAATAAGTATTACCAGATAGGAATTGAAATTGCGAAGAAACTTGCTGAAGCTGGTTATGGTGTAATTACAGGAGGCGGACCTGGGATTATGGAAGCTGCAAACAAAGGGGCTCAGCTAGGACTTGGTAAATCAGTCGGCTTAAATATTGATTTGCCATTTGAGCAAAATCACAATCCATATATAGATCAAGAACATAATATTGAATTTGATTACTTTTTTGTGCGAAAAGTGATTTTTGTCAAATATGCCCAAGCATTTGTCATATTACCCGGCGGTTTTGGAACATTAGATGAATTGTTTGAGGCATTAACATTAATCCAAACAAAAAAAATCAATCATAGACCTGTGGTTTTAATTGGTGTTGAGTATTGGCAAGGTCTGCTTGTTTGGATTAAAGATTCGATGTTACATATGGAACAAAATATTGCAGAAGTTGATTTGAATTTATTTAAATTGGTTGACACAGCGGATGAAGCATTCAAATACATTGAAGACTTCTATAAATCCCATGCATTGTCTCCAAATTTTTAAAATAGGATTGTTTCGATTTACTTTTATTTTTTTTACTTCTTATTGCTTATATTTGCGTGATTGATTTCAATATATGGAATTTTTAAAAAAACTCAGAACCTTTATTTGGAGCAAGCATTTTCTAAAGCATTTTGGATTAATGCTTCTTGCTTATCTTATTATTGTAAGTATTACAGTATTTTATTTAGACTCTTACACCAACCACGGTCAGAGAATTGCTGTTCCTAACATGATCGGTAAAAATGTAAATGATGTCAAAGGAACTTTAGAAGAATTGGGATTACAATACGAAGTACTGGATTCAATTTATGATCCATCAAAACCTTCAGGGACAATTTTAGACCAAGATCCTGACCCAACAATTTCTTCCCAAGTTTATGTAAAGGAAAATCGCATAATTCGTTTCCGTGTTTCTAAAAAATCACGACTTGTTGAAATGCCTAGTTTAGTTGATAAATCTCAACGATTTGCTGAAAGTATATTGAAAAACAGAGGGTTGGATTATATTATTCAATTCAAAGAAACCAATGAGGCAAACGGAGCTGTTCTCGAGCAACGTTATAAAGGCAGGGCAGTAAAGGAAGGTGCTCGGATTCCTATTGGCTCTACAATTGTTTTAATAGTTGGTAAAAATAGTCAAGGGGAACCCGTTGATATTCCTAATTTGTATGGTTTGACAATATTTGAAGCAAAAGATCGTTTAGCAACCTTAGGATCATTTGGCTTTTTGCCTGTTTGTGAAGGTTGTTTAACGTATGAAGATTCTTTAGCTTCAAGAATTGACTCTCAATCTCCAGAATATATTGAGGGAATTAAAATTCCAGCAGGCTCTACAATTACAGTATATGCAACGAAGAACTTTTCTGGTGATGGTCAAGATCAATAATTCTTTTAAGATTAATTGAATGAAAGGAATAGCACTTGTATTAATAATAGTTTGTTGCCCATTCTTGTTTTTTGCGCAAGGTGAAGAAGTTGGACCATTAACTGGAAATCCTGATTTATATGGAAAAAACAAAAAATCCGAGAAATCGAATCCTGGGACATTTGATAGCACATTTATTTATAAATCAGACACCTTAGATTTACCATTTTTTGATGAGTTTACCAACAATCATTTTCAGCAATACAATGCAGACTATTCTGATTTAGGTGTTACAAGCGATAAGAAATATAGAATTTTAGATAATGTTACGTCTGTTCAAATTCCTAACAATCTTTATTTTTCGGGGCAAACAACTTTCCGAAGAACATATGATGTTCTAACATCTACATATACTGATGTGAATTTTAGCCCAACACAATACAAAGTTGGAAGTCTAGCTGCGTATCCTGTAAGTTATGCAACGACAGATTTATTTCCGCCCTATTATATTTATGATACCGTTGGAACACCAGATGTTTCAGATACAATTTGGATTGTAAGTCCAGAATTTTACCAAGATTCAGCTAATCAGTTTTTTGCTAATTTAAACAATACGAATGCGTATTGGTTGGATAATCAAGCGTATCACAATTATCGTTTTGCAGTTGAGCCTCCTTCACTTGGAGTCGTGACTTTTGATGGCTTAGACGAAAATGGTTACCCATATGCTATTGGAACAACGCTTACTAATTATGCTGATTTTTTAACTTCAAAACCCTTGGATTTATCAACCGTCAATAGTGCTGATTCAGTTTATTTTAGTTTCTTGTTTCAGGCAGAAGGTTTTGGAGATATACCTGAGGGATCAGACTCATTGGTTTTAGAATTTTATGCTAAAGATTTGGACCAATGGAATAGGGTATGGAGCGTTTCAGGGCAAGCGAGTAGTGATTTTCAAGTCGGACATATTTGCATAACTGAATCCATTTATTTTGAGAAAGGTTTTCAATTTAGATTTAAAAATTATGGTGCACTGTCAGGAATGTTGGATGATTTTCATATCGATTATGTTCATGTAAGAGCATTGTCTGGTTATCAAGATACGATCCTTAAAGATTTAGCTTTTGTTTATCCAGTCGGAAGTTTATTGAAAACGTATACGTCAGTTCCTTGGGATCACTTTAAGAATAATTCTACTGGTAAAATGAATGATTCTACTACATTAGTTATGCATAATGGAGCTGTAATACAGGCAAATAATGAAGATGGCCTTCTTGAAGTTTCTTATGGTGGATTGGCAGAAGGTAGTTTCTTATTAAATGGTCAAATATTAGCGGGTGGTATAGCTCCGTATAATTATCAGCCAGGTATTACAAGTCAATCATATCATGACCTTTCAGGAGGCTATGTTTACGATATAACGAAATTGGGGAATCATCAAACTTTTGATATTTTAGCCACAGCTTCTACACCAACAACAACAGCAAATGATTATACATTAAATGATTCAACTGCTGGGATTCAATATTTCGCAAACTATTATAGTTACGATGACGGAAGCGCAGAAGCTGCATATGGTCCAACGGGAGTGCAAGCGCGATTAGCAATTAAGTATAATGCTTATGAAGCGGATTCAATTATTGGATTAAATATTCATTTTGTACCTTCTGTTACAGATGTTTCTAATAAACTTTTTCTTTTAACAGTTTGGAATGATAATGCTGGTCAACCAGGAACGGTTTTGTATGAAGATGATGTCTTCTTTCCTCGTCAACCTGAATATGGTGCAAATAGAAATGAATTTATTACATACTATTTCAAAGACACATTAAAAGTCGCTGTTGGTGAAAGCTATTTTGTAGGATGGAGGCAATTTGATGCTGCGCGTTTAAACGTTGGGTTAGATAGAAATTTAGATAATTCGAGCAACATTTATTATAGTGTCAATAATGGTGTTTCTTGGAGTCAATCTAGTTTTCCAGGTTCAGTAATGATGAGACCCATTTATTCAACAAGTATGGATAACGAATTGTCTATTGAAGAGAATAAAAGTAAACCAATAGTGAATATATTCCCTAATCCTGCATCTGATGATGTTACTATCGCTTTAGAGAATGGATTATATTCAGGTGTTGAGGTTTATTCTATTCAAGGGTCTTTAATGATTGATACAATTGAATCTAAAATTTCGTTAGTTAATTTACCTGGAGGAGTTTATTTCTTCCGAATTAAAGGAGTTGATAACGTTTATAAAATTATCAAGTACTAATGAACGAAGAAATTGAAGAAGTTGAAAATGATGAAGAAGAACTCTTTGAACATTATAAAATCATTTCAGATCCTGGGCAAGAAATAATTCGGATAGATAAATTTCTTTTAGACAGGCTGCCAAATACCTCTAGAAATAAAATTCAAAACGCAGCAAAAAACGGAACTGTTCTCGTAAATGGAGAAAAAGTAAAACAGAATTACAAAATTAAACCACATGATGAGGTTTCAATTGTTTTGCCTTATCCTGTTAGAGAAATTGAGTTAATTCCTCAAAATATACCAATTGATTTTGAGTATGAAGACGATTCACTAGTGGTTGTCCATAAACCATCAAATATGGTTGTTCATCCTGGTTACGGAAATTACACTGGAACCTTGGTAAATGCTTTAGTTTACCATTTTGAAAACCTTCCTTATCGTATTCAAGATTATTTTGGTAGACCAGGTTTAGTTCATAGATTGGATAAAAACACAACCGGGTTGATGGTTATAGCGAAAACTGAACTAGCACTTACAAAATTAGCAAAACAGTTTTACGACCGCACTACAGAGCGCCGTTATCATGCTTTAGTCTGGGGAGATGTTAAAGAAGATGGCACAATAACTGGAAATATTGGTCGCTCATTAAAAAACAGAAAGGTGATGACCGTCTTTCCTGAAGGAGATCATGGAAAACATTCTGTTACGCATTACAAAGTTTTAGAGCAATTTGGTTTGGTTACGTTGATTGAATGCAAGTTGGAAACAGGCAGAACTCATCAAATTCGAGCTCATATGAAGCATTTAGGTCATCCACTATTTAATGATAATGAATATGGAGGAGATTCAATAGTTAGAGGAACACCATCTGCAAAATATAAAAAATTTATTGAAAATTGCTTTGATTTGCTAGATGGACAAGCATTACATGCTAAAACTTTAGGGTTTGAACATCCAGTTACAGGGGAATACTTACGATTTGATTCAGAACTATCTCCAGGTTTTGAAGCGATATTGCAAAAATGGAGAAATTATACACTTCCTGAAGCAGATTGATTTGTTATATTTTTAGTCTCTGAGATTTTCATTGTTAAGATTTCAAGTATCTTATCTCTTTTTTTGCCATTATTCCAAGAACTTTTTTTATTTTTACATTCGTTGTAAAACCATTTTTATTAAATTTCTTGTTTTTTATAGTAATGAATTAATAAATATTTATTTTCTTCGTGCAAACAATTCTAATTGAAAAAAAAATTATATGTACTACAAACTAGTATTACCTCTTGTTTTTATAAGTCTTTCATGGCTTTCTTTTGCTCAAAACAAATATGTTGTTGAAGCAGAAACGTATTTCATTAGTGAGAAATATTGTGAAGGCGCTGATAAATGCAGTTTAGCCTATTCTAAATTGAATCGTAAAGGGAATCAAGCGAAAAAAATGAAAGCAGATATGGCTTTTAAAACTGCCGAATGCTATCGTTTTACAGATCGTTTTAGAGAAGCTAATGAATGGTACGACCGTGCTTTGTTGTTAGATTATCAAGATGTTGTTCCTGAAATTCACTATTATAATGGTGAAATGTTAAGAATGATGGGCAGCTTTGATAAAGCAACAATTCAATACGAAGCATATAAAAAATTAGTTCCTGCTGATTCTAGAGCTGAAGTTGGAATTAAATCGTGTAGGGACAACAAAAGCTTTGTTGCAAACAGAACACGTCACAAAGTAGAAAACCAAGCAGTCATCAATAAAGCTGAAATGGACATGGCTCCAATGTTTGCTGATAGAAAAGAGTCTAAGTTATATTTTGCTTCTAGTCGTGATAAAAGCACTGGAAATGCAACTGACCCAATTTCTTGTGAAAATTACATGGATATTTGGATGAGTGAAGTAGATAAAAAAGGAAATTGGGGTGAGCCAAAACTAGCGGATATTACAGGAAATGTGAATACAGAAGCACATGAAGGAACAGCTACTTTTGACGGAAGAGGAAAAAAAATGTTTTTTACACGTTGCCCAAATATGAAAAAACAAAATCTTGGATGTGATATTTGGATGTCTGAATTAAAAGGAAAAGATGAATGGGGTACTGCTTCAAAATTAAATTTAAAATCTGCAGATTCAGTTTCTGTTGGTCATCCGTGTGTATCTGATGATGGGAAGTTTTTGATTTTTGCTTCTGATATGACTGGAGGTTACGGTGGTCGTGATTTATGGTATACAACTTATGATAGAAAATCAGAAACATGGTTAGCTCCAAAAAACATGGGTCCTGAAGTAAATACTGCTGGAAATGAATTATTTCCAACATTTGGTAAGGATGGAAGTTTATATTTTGCAACCGATGGTATGCCAGGATTAGGTGGTTTGGACATTTACAGAGCCGCTAAAGTTGGCGAAGAAATGAAATGGGAGAATGCTAAGAACTTAGGTTTCCCAATCAACTCTGAGAACAATGATTATTCTTTATATGAATATTCAGATCGTAAGGGTTATTTTACATCTGAAAGAAAAGATCCTAATGGCAAATTTAACCCAGATATTTATAGCTATGAATTGCCGCCAAACGTCTTTGATTTAAAAGTTATTGTAAGTGAATTGGGTGATAAATCAATTAAAATTGCTGACGTTAGAGTTGTTGTTAAAGGTTCTGATAATTCAACTTGGGAAGGATTTACAAGAAAAGATGGTTCAATCTTTTGGGATAAGAAACCTGATGGGTTACGATATGTAAATGAATTAACATCTTATTCAATCAATATTTCAAAAGAAGGTTACCACCCAGACAAAAAAGGTGCTCAGTTTACAACTGTAGGATTGAACTATGATCAAAATTTTATTATTGACATGGCATTACTTCCTAAGAAGCCTATTCGTCTTCCTGAAGTACGTTATCCATTAGATAAGTGGGTGTTATTAGTTGATTCTACTATTAATTCTCCAGATTCACTTTTGTTTGTATATAACTTATTGCAAGAATATCCTGAAATGGTTCTTGAGTTAAGTTCTCATACGGATGCTCGAGGAAGTAATGAAAGAAATCAAAAGCTATCTGAAAATCGTGCTAAAGCTTGTTATAAATACTTGGTTGAGCAAAAAGGAGTGGATCCAAGAAGAATTGTTCCGGTTGGAAAAGGTGAAATTGAGCCAAGAACAATTTGGAAAAAAGGAGGTGTTTATATTTCATCTCAACCCTCTGATATGAATGGTGTTGAAACAATATTACTGAACGAGGCTTACATTAACCAATTTAAAACTTCCGACAAAAAATTATTTGAACAACTACATCAGTTGAATCGTCGTACGGAAGGAAAAGTAGTTAGAATGGATTTTAATTCTGAAACAACACCTGCTGCTAATCCTGAATTTTTGAAATTCGTGAAATATCCTTAAATTATTTTATATTTAAAATTGAAAAGCGCTGATTGTAGACTGCCCCCAAAAAGTTAGACACTATTTGGGGGTATTTTTATGGAAAGAAAAGTCAAGTATGATTATGCATTTAAACATGAATGTGTAAAATTAGTTTTAGAAGAACATTATTCAAGTGAATATGTTGCTAAGTTAAAAGGTC
>CANNKP010000126.1 GCA_947505255.1 Flavobacteriales bacterium | reverse complement strand
GCTAGACAATGCCTCTGTGATGCTCTTAGAATTTAAAGCTTCGGCTGACATTGACTTATCGTTAGAAAATGCCCAGCGAAAAATAAATAACATTCTCAACAAACTTCCAGATGGTGCTCAAACGCCTGTTGTTTCCAAAATAGAACCAAATGCATCCCCAGTTTTACAAGTTAGTGCAGTAGCAAAAAACATGGACGAAAGGGATTTCATGGAGTTGATGGATGACCAAATTTTACCTCAAATTAAGCAAACAAAAGGTGTTGCTGAAGTTCAAGTAATTGGAGGAGAAAAACGTGAATTCCGCGTGAATGTGGATAAAGACAAAATGAAAATGTATGGTTTATCATTGGCAGGGATAAACCAAGCAGTTGCTTCATCAAATGTTGAATTTCCGACTGGAAAACTAAAAGACATTTCAGAACAAATGACCGTTCGATTTTCAGGAAAATTTAAAACCGTTGAAGACCTTCGAAATTTAATTGTTTCTGCAAATGGAACATCCGTTGTTCGTTTGGGTGAAATCGCAGAAGTTGAGGATGGTGAAGAAGACCAAATTACAGTTAGTCGCTTTAATGGGGTGAATGGAATTGGTATGCGTATCAAAAAACAAAGTGATGCGAATGCTGTGGATATGTCAACCGCAACTAAGGAGAAATTTAAACTGATTGAAGAAAAATACAAAAAGGAAGGTGTTAAATTTACTGTTGCAACGGATACATCAAAGCCTACTGTTGAATCTGTTAATGCTGTAATTCACGATTTGGAATTAGCAATTTTACTTGTTGCAGCGGTGATGTTGATCTTTTTGCACAGTTTAAGAAATGCTTTTATTGTATTGATTTCGATTCCAGCTTCCTTGATTTCAACTTTTATTGTCATGTACCTTTTAGGTTACACCTTGAATTTGATGACTTTATTGGCAATGTCATTGGTAATCGGAATATTAGTCGATGACTCCATAGTTGTACTCGAAAATATTTACCGCCATCTCCAAATGGGCAAGGACAGAAGAAAAGCAGCTTTAGACGGTAGAAATGAAATTGGTTTTACTGCCTTAGCGATTACATTGGTCGACGTCGTAGTATTTTCTCCTGTAGTATTCATTGAAGGAACAATTTCAGATATTTTACATCAATTCTCCATTGTCGTAGTCGTCTCAACGCTCATGTCATTATTTGTATGTTTCACACTTACGCCATGGCTAGCATCGAGATTTGCAAAAGAAGTAAAATTGAATCCTAAAAATCCAATTCAAGCCATTTTAATTTGGTTTGAAAAGCGCATCACAATCTTCACAGAACAATATGTAAAATTAGTTGGTTGGTCTTTAAGACATAAACTCATCATGGGGATTGGTGTTATCACCATTTTCTTTGCAAGTATGGCAACTATGGGATTAGGAATTGTTGGTCAGGAATTCGTAGCTCAAGGAGATCAAGGTAAATTTATGATCAAATTGAAATATGATAAGAGTACCACTTTTGAAGAAAACAATGTTACAACTTTAAAAATTGAGCAACTGATTTTAGCTCAAAAAGACATTGTTGACATCGTATTTGCAAATGTTGGAGGACCAAGTTCAGGAATGGGAGCAGCTTCATTTGGCGCAGAGAATAAAGCCGAATTAACCGTTAAAATGAAAGAAGGAAAACAAAAAGATTTTCCAACAATCAAATACATGAATGCAATACGGAAACAAATTGAAGATAATTATCCTGGTGTTGAAGTAAAAGCTTTGAATATTGGTATGGTTGAGTCTGAAGAAGCTCCGATTGAAATTTTCCTTTCATCCGATGATCCTGAATTATTGATTAAAGAAGCAAGAAGGTTGAAAACAACGATTCAAGGAATAAAAGGAGCGAAAGATCCAACAATTTCTACGGATGATGTTACACCAGAAGTGCGAATCGAACTTGACCGTGAAAAAATGGGACAGTTGGGACTTCCTATTGCAGTGGTTGGAATGCAATTACAGAATGGTTTAACGGGTAATAATGATGCTCAATTCGACGACAAAGGTCAGGAATACAATATTCGTATCATGATGGATAAATTCGATCGTAAAAACATTGATGATATTCGAAATATGACATTCTCAGCGTCTGATAACAAACAAGTTAGATTAAGTGAATTTGCAGATGTGACAATTGAAAATGGAAACGGTTCTTTAGAGCGAAAAAACAGAATTAGTTCAACGACTATTAGATCTTATGTCCTTGGAACTGCTTCAGGCACTGTTTCTGCCTCGATTGAAAAATACTTGAAGGAGAAACCACTTGACAAAAACGTAAGAATGCTTTGGGGTGGAGAAGTAAAACGTCAAAAGGAATCTTTTGGAGCACTTGGAACAGCGATGGGAATTGGATTAATTCTCGTTTACCTCATCATGGTTGCATTGTATGACAATTTCGTTTATCCATTCGTTGTATTATTCTCGATTCTTGTAGCATTAGTGGGGGCAATATTAGCATTGAATCTCACTTCATCAAGTATGGGAATCTTTACCATGTTGGGAATGTTGATGTTACTTGGACTTGTCGCCAAGAATGCTATTTTAATTGTCGATTTTACCAATCACTTAAAGAAAGAAGGAAAATCGACTTACAATGCTTTGTTAGAATCAGTGCGTGAAAGGATGCGACCAATCTTGATGACAACAATTGCGATGGTTGTTGGTATGATTCCAATTGCCACTGCAACAGGATCTGGAGCAGAATGGAAAAACGGATTGGCTTGGGTCTTAATTGGTGGATTAACCAGTTCCATGTTCCTAACGATTATTGTTGTTCCGATGATGTATTATAGTGTAGATAGAATCCAAGCGAAACTTTCCAGAAAGAAAGCGAAAGAATTACATTTTGAAGAAGAGGTAGTTTAGTTAAAGTTTATAACTGATAGCGATGTCCTGAGCTTTTGCCGAAGGGTTTATAGTTTCAAAAAGCCACAGATGCACAGATTAAATGTGTTTACTGTGGCTTTTTTGTTTCATTAAATTAATAATTTTGTGATTTCGGTATTTCAGAAAGTACGTGTAGAAAAGAAAAATACTTAACTTCGCACAGAACTTTTTTTATCATTCGAATTATGAAATAAGCTATAATAAAGAATTTAATCAGAAAAAATGATTCTTATTCTTAATTGGCGATTCCATACGACCATTAAAAATAAATTAAAAGCATATGAATTACGACATTATAGTTATCGGCAGTGGTCCTGGAGGATACGTTGCAGCCATTCGCGCATCACAGTTAGGCTTAAAAACAGCCATCATTGAGCGTGAATCTCTAGGCGGAATTTGTTTGAATTGGGGATGTATTCCAACAAAAGCATTGTTAAAGAGTGCAAATGTATTTGAGTATTTAACACATGCTAGTGATTATGGTATCACCGTAAAGGAAGCGAATGTTGATTTTACTGCAATGGTTGATCGCAGTCGTGGTGTTGCAAATGGTATGAGTGCAGGAATTCAATTCTTAATGAAAAAGAATAAAATCGATGTTATCAAAGGAGATGCAGTTGTAAAAGCTGGCAAAAAAGTATCTGTTACTGGTGAAGATGGAGTTGTTACAGAATATTCTGCTGACAAAGGAGTAATCATTTCGACTGGAGCTCGTTCTCGTGAATTGCCGAATCTTCCACAAGATGGAGAAAAAATTATCGGATACCGTCAAGCAATGACGTTGAAATCTCAACCAAAGAAAATTGTTGTTGTTGGTTCAGGTGCAATCGGTGTTGAATTTGCCTATTTCTATAAAGCAATTGGAACAGAAGTAACGATTGTTGAATATTTACCAAACATTGTTCCTATTGAAGATGAGGAAGTTTCTAAGCAATTAGAAAAATCATTCAAGAAAATGGGAATTACTGTAATGACGAATGCTTCAGTTGAATCAGTAGATACGAAAGGTAAAGGTTGTGTTGTAACCGTTAAAACGGCAAAAGGAGAAGAGAAAATTGAATGTGATGTTGTTCTTTCAGCTGTTGGAATTCAAGCAAATATTGAAAATTTAGGATTAGAAGAAGTTGGAATTGTTGTTGACAAAGGCAGAATCTTAGTAAACGATTTTTACCAAACAAATATACCAGGAGTTTATGCAATTGGAGATGTTATTCCAACCCCTGCTTTGGCTCACGTTGCGTCAGCGGAAGGAATTATTTGTGTTGAGAAAATTGCAGGACATTCTCCAGAGCCGTTAGATTATGGAAATATCCCAGGTTGTACCTATTGTTCTCCAGAAATCTCATCTGTTGGAATGACAGAAAAAGCTGCAAAAGAAGCAGGTTTAGAAATTAAAATTGGTAAATTCCCATTCTCAGCATCTGGAAAAGCAAGTGCTGCGGGTGTAAAAGATGGATTTGTGAAATTGATTTTTGGAGCTAAATACGGAGAGTTATTAGGTGCTCACATGATTGGAGCTAATGTAACTGAAATGATTGCTGAAATTGTTTCTATTCGCAAATTGGAAACAACTGGACACGATATCATCAAAACTGTTCACCCTCACCCAACTATGTCGGAAGCGATTATGGAGGCGGCAGCAGCTGCGTATGGTGAAGTAATCCACTTATAGTTGCTAATTACTAGTTGCAAATTACTAGTTGCAAATTACTAGTTGCAAATTACTAATTACTAAAAAATCCTCGTTCAATAGACCGAGGATTTTTTGTTTGCAACCAATAACTTGTAATTTGCAACTTCTTTTAACTAGCAACTAATTAACGTCCAATTCCAATTTTTACTCCTCCAGTTAAGACAAATCGTACGCCATCAAATGATTTTTTATCCCAGTAATAGGAATAGATTCCAGTATTCCCATCGTAGGTTGCAGCAGTATTAAAACGCATATGAGACTCATAACCTAGTCCAATACCTCCAAACATGTCCAATGAGAAATTTTGAGACAACCAACGTTGAACGCCAAAGTTGAATGTGAAATACATGTGATTTTCACTTCCTTTCGTGTCTGGTAATAAATCAGAATAATCATGAACTCCAAAATTCTTTATACGGTATTTGATGACTGGAGAAACGTAAAACCCATTCAATACTTTACCATTATCCATTGGGTAAAATCTATAACCAACCGAACCAAAGAAACCTAATTTACTCGTTTCCTCGACATAGCTGCTCCCAAATGGATCAGTGTAATGGTTGTCTGTAACGGTTAAACCAATATTAGATAATGTCGGTCCGAATTCAAATTCAATACTCGATAGCTCATCAATTTTTCTTTCGTAGCCAAAATTAATTTCACCTACAACCATTTGAAGTGGACTGTATTTTATCACAGACTTACTGTCTATGATGATTCTTTCTTTTTTCTCTTTGTACGTTTTACCAGACCCACGATCTATGACAACAATTTTTTCTTCTTGCCCAAAAGAAGGCAAAATAAAACTTAAAAAATAAATTAATGCTAGTATCTTTTTCATAATTCGATTTTGTATAACAACGTTTACTATAATGTAAAAGTTGGTATTTTATTTCACAATAATCAAATCTTTTTTTGCAAAAATCACTTTATCGATTTCGAAATCCAATCGTCCAAGTTGCACTCCGCCCCACCCTACTTGGTTAATCAGAACAATTTGATTGTCTAAATTCTTTTCTTCAACTGGTTTTTCTAAAAATGTATGTGTGTGCCCACCGAGTATTAAATGAATGTTTTTTGTTTTTTGAGCCAATAAACGATCAGAAACTTTATCCGTATCATATTCAAATCCCAAATGGGAAAGGCAAATAATTAAATCACATCCTTTTTTCTTCAATATGCTCGCTTGTTCATTTGCCGTTTTTATTGGGTCTAAATAAATTGTTTTACCAAATTTATCTTCAGGCACTAAGCCTTGTAATTCAACGCCAATTCCAAAAATACCGACTTTAATTTTTCCTTTTTGAAAGATGACATTTGCGTTTGTGACATCTTTTAAAATTGTATTAGAAAAATCATAATTTGCGCACAAAAATGGAAAATCAGCAAATTTCTGCGCCTTTAAAAAACCGTCCATTCCGCCGTCAAAATCATGATTTCCCATGGTAGCAGCATCATATCCCATGGCAGTCATTAATTTCATTTCTAAGACACCTCCAAATTTATTAAAATAGGGTGTACCTTGAAAAATATCTCCAGCATCAAGCACTAAAACATGTTCTTCTTCTTCACGGATCTTCTGAATTAATTCAAAACGCTTAGATACACCTCCCATATTTGGGAACTTAGCGTGATTCGATGGAAAAGGATCAATATTAGAATGTGTATCGTTGGTATGTAAAATAGTCAGTTTAGGAACTTTCTTTTTACTTTGAAATGCTAGTGCATTTCCAGCAATTAATATTCCACCGGTGACTAAAAAAGTATGTTGGACAAACTCTCTTCTTTTCATGTTAAAAGGAAATTCGAATTGTTGTATCTTCTTCAATAACAGTCTGAAATCTTGCTTCGGTTATTAAGGCATCTCTCATCAGTGTTCCTGTTTTATTTACACTTAATTTCTTGGTGAAAAAATTCATTTTATCGCCACCATTCATTAAATAATCGGATGTAATTACCCAAAATGAACTTGAATTTTCATTCCAATTATTAAAAATAAGTTTTCCATTTTTCAATATGGCATTTGAAATTGGTTCTCCACCTGATTTTTTAAGGTATTCTTCAATTTCAGGAATAACAGAAACAGGTAATTCAACCCAAACTATTTCATTATCGAATGGCATTAATTTAAACATGTCACCAATTGTAACTGACCCTTTATTGATTGTTGATCGAATCCCACCAACATTCAATAAACAGATAATTGGTTTTGTTAAACGTACCGTTTTTGTTTGATTGACGAAGATTCCGTCAGCCACCCAATTCCCAAGATTTGAATTCGGCCGTTTCACAGAAAAATTAGTTGCTGAATTTGCAATTACTTCATTCATTTCAAGGCTCAACGAATCTTTGTATGGCATAATCATACTATCGATCTGCTGATTCGTTTTTTGCTCATTAGTCATGTTTACAGCAGTTGAATGAACAACTACTGTGTTAACAGAAGAGCAGGCCCAAAGACCTGCTCCTATTAAAAATATACTAACTAATTTAAACGTCATTTTACTCGATAATCAACGATTTTTGAGCTACCCCATAAGGAGTTATTGCTTTTACGATATATGCTCCTGATTTTAAATTTGACGTATTGACTTTAACACCAATTAAGTTCAAATTTTCAGCAGATAAAACAACACGTCCTTGAATGTCAATTATCTCATACGAAGTAATTGAAGTTGCATCAACATGCAATGTCAATTCATTTTTTGCAGGATTTGGGTAAACAATAAATCCAGCATTTAAAATTTCTTCAATTGCAGCGATACATCCTAATGGCTCATATGTCATATTGCTAAAGTTCACATAACAAACAAAATCAACACTATCAACAAATGGATTTCTATTATCTTGCAAAGAATCAATAAAATCATTTCTTGAAATTTCCCATGCATCTGGTGCATCTTGGAAATGCCATTGTTTCAAAATTGCTTGATCTTGACCATAAGGAACAGAAGCACTGATATTACTTGGCAAAGCCCAGCTATTTCCGCTTACCGTTGTATAACAAATTGCTTCATACAACATCGCTCTTGCAGCGTCACCTTTGTGC
>CANNKP010000125.1 GCA_947505255.1 Flavobacteriales bacterium | reverse complement strand
GCTGAATTAAGTATTGCCAATAAAGAGTTGGCTTTTCAAAATGATGAAAAAGAGAAGCGTGCCGCAGAATTAAGCATTGCCAATAAAGAATTAGCCTTTCAAAATGATGAGAAAGAAAAACGTGCTGCAGAATTAAACATTGCCAATAAAGAGTTGGCTTTTCAAAATGATGAAAAAGAAAAACGCGCTGCAGAATTAAGGATTGCCAATTATGCGCGCAGTTTGATTGAAGCTAGTCGAGACCCTTTATTTACAATTAGTCCAGAAGGAAAAATTACAGATGTCAATAACGCATCAATAAGAATTACAGATTTAACGCGCGAGGATTTAATTGGTACAGACTTTAAAAGTTATTTTACAGAACCAATAAAAGCTTTCGAAGGATACAAAGAAGTTTTTGAAAAAGGATTTGTTGCGGATTATCCTCTTACTATTTTGGATGGACATCTAACTGATGCATTATTCAATGGTTCTGTTTATAAAGATGACAGAGGAAATGTTTTAGGTGCAGTGGTTGTCGCTAGGGACATTACTGAACAAAAAAGAATCGAGATAGAATTAACAGAAGCCAAGAATTTTGCAGAAATAGCAACAGAACTGGCTCAAGATGCTAAACGAAAAGCAGAAAGTGCAACTTTAATAGCTGAAGAAGCGGTTAAAGCAAAACAGCAATTTTTATCGAATATGAGTCACGAAATACGTACTCCTATGAATGCAATTATCGGTTTCACAAAAGTTTTGCTAAAAACAGAATTATCATCAAAACAAAAAGAATATTTATCGGCTATTAAAATTAGTGGTGATACTCTCATCGTTCTGATTAATGATATTCTTGATTTAGCGAAAGTTGATGCTGGCAAAATGTCTTTTGAAAAAATCCCTTTTAAGATGTCTCATTCAATTTCTGCAATGTTACATTTATTTGAAACCAAGATTCAAGAAAAGAATTTAAACTTGATTAAAGAGTTTGATAACCGAATTCCTGAGGTTCTTATTGGCGATCCCATTCGTTTACATCAGATAATTTTAAATTTGTTGAGTAATGCTGTGAAATTTACGTCAGAAGGAATAATTACAGTCAGTGTTCGGTTATTAGAAGAGAATGCCGATGCTGCAAAAGTAGAATTTTCTGTTAGTGATACTGGAATTGGAATCTCAGAAAGCAAGATTGATAATATTTTTGATCATTTTCAACAAGCAACGAGTGGGACTTCTAGATTGTATGGTGGCACAGGCTTAGGGTTAGCAATTGTTAAACAATTAGTTGAACCACAAGGAGGAAGCATTCATGTAGAAAGTAAAATTGATGAAGGATCTACTTTTAGTTTTATTCTATCCTTTAAAAAGACAGCTATCGAGGTTGAAACGGAAGAGGAAATGGTGGAAGTTGATATTAAAAATTCTAAAATTAAAATTTTAGTAGTAGAGGATATTGAAATAAATCAATTGTTAATGAAAACATTGCTTGATGATTTTGGCTTTGAACAGGATATCGCATCAAATGGACAAATAGCAATTGAAAAATTGCAAATGAAATCATATGATATTATTTTAATGGATTTACAAATGCCTGTAATGAATGGTTTTGAAGCAACCGATTATATTCGAAATCAATTGAATTCTAAAATTCCTATAATCGCTGTTACAGCTGACGTTACAACGGTTGATGTTGATAAATGCAGAGCTGTTGGTATGAATGATTACATCGCCAAACCAGTAGATGAGAAAGTATTATATAATAAAATTATTGGTTTAGTAAAAAAGCCGTTTTGTGAATTGTCAAAAGATGAAAATATCGCTAAAAAACAAATTAAAAATAATATAAAATATACTGATTTAAATTATTTAAATCAACGTACCAAATCCAATCCTGATTTAATGATGGAAATGATTTCTATTTTTTTGAAACAAACTCCAGAATTGATAGCAGCAATGAAACAAAGCGTTATTAAAGAGGATTGGGAAACGTTGTCTTCAGCTGTACATAAAATATTACCATCCTTTTCCATTATGGGAATTAGCGTTGATTATGAAATTCTTGCAAAAAAAATACAAGAATTTGCTCGTACATTAAAACAAACAAATAGGTTACAGAAATTAGTTGATCAGCTCGCAAATGCATGTAACCATGCATGTGAAGAATTAATCGAAGAATATGAAAATATTAAAAATAGAAAAAGATGAGTGCCGAAAAAATTAAATTATTCTTAGTAGATGATGACGCAGTGTTTTTGAAATTATTAGAAATCGACTTCATGGAACATGCTGATTTTGTTATTGAGACCTACGCAACTGGTGAACTATGCATCAAGAGTTTATCGCATAACCCTGATATTATTATTTTAGACTACCACTTAGATGGCATTGATAAAAACGCAATGAACGGAATTGACACGTTAGATAAAATAAAAGCATTCAATCCGGATATACCTGTTGTAATACTTTCTTCTCAGGATAAAATTGATATAGCCATAAGTTGCATGCATCACAGAGCATTTGATTATATTGTAAAAAGTGAAACAGCTTTTGTGCGTCTTCAACAAATTATTACAACCATTTTTAAATACCAAAAGATGAAAAAACAACTGAATTGGTTTATGGATAGAATGTAACTAATTATCGAGTTATAAAATAATTTTCAATTCAAAATAATTAAATTATAGTATGTATTGAAAAAAGAGCGTAGCATTAGTCCTACGCTCTTTTTTTGGTTCCTATTTTATCAAAAATAAAAGAATTATATAACTTATTTTATAAATTGTATAATACACATGCCTCTCAAAAGCAGCAATTTTGCCTTTATATCTTCAAAAGATGTCAAATCGTCAAGCGAAAGAAATATAAGCATGAAATTAATAAACCACATGGCATTTATATGATACAAAATAAAAATAAACAAATAGATCTAACCTATCTTATTGATATTACAAATTCGAATTCAATAATGATAGAAAAAATGATTTCAATTTTTTTGAAAGAGACTCCTCCATTAATTCAGTCTTTAAAAAAGAGTTTCAAAAAAAACGATTGGGATGCTCTTCATGCCGATACTCATAATTTACTGCCAATTTTTCATATTATGGGAATGAATGAAGGCTTTGAAAAAATGACTTACAAAATACATCAATATTTCGGTGAGATTGAAAGGTCAGAGGAAATTCAAGCAACAGTTTCTAAACTTGAACAAGATTGTGAATTAGCTTATATCGAATTAAAAGAAGAATTAATAAAAATCAGATATTAATAAATTGAGTAATCGCAATTATACCAAATGACTAATTTTTAACCCCTTTAGGGGTTAAATGTTTTTAGCGCTGGATGTAATCCAGCGAAAAAACATTAAATAAATCACTTTTTGGCATGTATCCGCCAACTGGCGGATCATGACAAAAAGATTTTGTGGTAACAAAGCGACGATTCAATTAATAAAATTTCTTCTGGCAATTAGTTTAGAAACCCAAGAAAACTAAAGGTATAAAGAATAGAAGAATTGCTGTCGGTTAACTTCTACATTATGTAAATCCAAATATAGAAACAATGAATAATGTAACTAATTATAAGAATTGTGTAATTCTTAAAAGGGTTACAGTTAATACTTTTGCACTTTCTAAAATAAGAAAAATTTTATTCACTAAGAAATTAAAAATATAAACATCATAACTAATTGATTTAAATAACCATAAATCGATAACTCTCGAATAAATTATTGATTCCGGGTGTTTACGAAATTGGAGGCACTACTTGTTTCGTCGGATATGTTATGCTCGATAGACAATGTGATATAAATTCTGTGTAAATAATAAAAATTACTAGTATCTGATAAAATTTAATTAATCCAGTAGCCTAGTAAAATAATTGGTGTTTTAAATTATTCTTATGCAGTAAAATAATATTTGATTTCAAAAAATGAATTTTAGAACCCACCTTAATAAATAGAACAATTAAATATGATGAAAATTACAAAAGCAAAAAGGAGTTGGTTATTGCTGGCCTTATTGTTAATATTATCATCCTTTCCAAATACAAGTTTTAGTCAGACGCCCAATGGTACAATTAATTTGGGAATACTTGAAACTTTTGAAGGTTATACGGGAGCTGGGGCTATTACAAATGGAGCGGGAGCCACTTGGACAGGAGATGCTGGTACAAATATTGGGGTAATTAGTGGATTTGGTGCGCCTCCATTTTTTGTTGGTAATACATACAATGCCAATGCGGTAACTGCTCAGAGCAGATTCGATTTGTTTAGGTTATATATTCATCTTAACGATCTTTTTGTTGACTATCCAGCCACTCATGCTCCAGCTTTTGGAAGTGGAGAAGTACTTACACCTGGAGTTTATTCCATACCTGGTGCAGGATCTATAGGAACAGTTCTTACTCTTGATGGAGGAGGTGATCCTAATGCCTTTTTTGTAATTAAATTTTACGGTGCAATGACAGTAGGAGCTGGTGCAACGATTAATTTAATTAATGGAACACAATCTTGCAATGTTTTCTTTATTGCTGATGGAGCTATTTCTGTTGCGGCAAGTGCTAACCTAAAAGGAACCTTATTTTCAAAGTTAGGAGCTGTTGGCCTTGGTGCTGGTGCTACTTTAGAAGGAAGAATGCTTACCTTAGAAGGAGCACTAGTTGTTGGAGTTGGCGCTACAGTTAGTCCACCATCTTGCACTTCTAGCATTCCAATTTTCTGTGAAGATAACTGCAGTGCAGCTCCTGCTGTTGATGTTTTGGGAGTTCTCTCAAATTATGCACTTTATACTGATTTAGGTGCTGTGGCAAATACTGGTACATCTGGTATTGATGGTAATATTGGCACAAATTCTGGCGCTATAAGTGGTTTTGGGTCTTCAATTGTTATAGGGTCTTCTCATGCTGCAGATGCCAGCACAATACAAGCGAATATAGATTTAAATAACGCTTATAATTTGCTTATGGCTCTGCCGAATACAGTTCCTTCGGACGCAGGCGTTTTACCTGTAGTGCTTCTTTCACATGCGGCAGCTTTCGGAAATCTTACTCCAGGCGGAGAAATTATAAATGCTGGGATATATTTTATAAACAGTGCTGGAAGTTTAGGAGGTACTCTCGTATTAGATGGTCAAAATAATCCCGATGCAATATTTGTATTTAAGTTTGCTGGAGCATTTTCAGTAGCAGCACAGGCAAAAATGATTTTAATTAATGGAGCTCGTCGCTGTAATATATTTTGGATTGGCGGAGCTGGAGTTCCTACTGGTGCTATTAGTATGGGAGCAGGTGCTGTTTTAAAAGGAACATTTCTTTCCCACGGAGGAGCTTGTGGATCAGGAGCGTCTGTATTTCTCTCAGGCCGACAGCTTTCTACAGGCGGTGCAATAAATACTTATTCAGGTATGATTTATAATAATCCCGCATGTGTTACTTCTTTTCCAATCGAGCCCCCACTCCCAATTGAACTATTATCATTTACTGGCGAATGCAACAATCAAAATATAGTATTTAAATGGATTACAGCAACAGAAAATAATAATGATTACTTTTCAATTGAGCAAAGTATCGATGGCTTGAATTGGGAAAACATTCGAAATATTCCTGGGGCTGGAAATTCTACATCAGAAATCACGTATAGCTTTATTGATTTTGACCGATACGATGATATTTCTTATTATCGACTCAAACAAACAGACTTTGATGGTCATACTAAAGTATACAGTCCTATATCAGTAAAAAAATGTTTTGAGATGAATGATTTGCTTTCTATTGTGCCTAATCCAGCTATAGACCTAATAAATATTAATTACGACGGGGATATCGATCAAGTTTTATCTACTTCTATCTATGACGTTTTTGGTAAGTTGGTTTACTTTCAAAAAGGTTATTTTTCTACTATTCCAGTTGAAAATATACAAGAAGGTATTTATTACCTGCATTTGGTTTTAGAATCAGGAATTATTGTC
This sequence comes from Flavobacteriales bacterium, assembly GCA_947505255.1. Lineage (GTDB taxonomy): Bacteria > Bacteroidota > Bacteroidia > Flavobacteriales_D > Crocinitomicaceae > M0103. Next base: position 1,754 of record CANNKP010000125.1, on the reverse strand, counting down.
AGAAAATTCTGTTTAAATAATAAAAATTAATAGTACCTGATAAAATTTAATTAATCCATTAGCCAGCTAAAATAGTTGATATAAATTATTCTGATGAAGTAAAAATATTACTGTATTTCTGAAATTAGATTGCAAAAAATAGATTGACGGGTTCCTCTATCTCTAAACTCTATCTCTAATTCTAATTTATTATTTTAATTAACAACAATCTTCTTATTCCAAATTGTCTTCAAAGTTTCAACATTAATCCAATAAACTCCAGAATTTAATTGATTTGGAAGAGTGATTTTTTCATCACTAATAGATAAGCTTTTAAAAATTACTTTCCCTTGATTATCAAGTATCTTTATTTTAGAACCATTTTCAATTCCTTTTAAATGAAGTATAGAACCAGAAGAAATTGGATTCGGGTACATTTCAAAATTATTTGTGTTTGATTCATCAATTTTGAGATCATTCAAAATATTGATATTATCAATATAAATGTTATTACCAAAATGTCCCCAATTTCTAAATGCGATAATTACTTTGTCAAAATTCACATAACTCGACAAATCAATTGATTCTGTTCTCCATTCTGTTGCTGTTGGATAAAAATTAGACCCAATTGTCGGAGCTGTTGCCAAGGTGATTCCACCTTTTGAATAAACTTGGCTGAAAGTCGCTCCACAATCTGTTGAAACCATTATATCTAAGGTGTCTGAATATTGACCTCCATAAGGCGCATATGCAACATCAAATGTCAACTGTAAATCTGACATTGCTAATGTGTTTAGTGCAATATTCATATCGTCATAGCTACCTTGTGAGTCGATGCCATAATTGTCAAAAATAGCGCTTTGAGAGGAATTCCCGTAGCCTCCATAACTGCTGTTAAGTGACCATTGACCTCCATTATCTGGATTTGTTAAAAACCATCCATTTGGCAAAAATGTACTTTCAAAATCCTCATCAACAAAAGTAGGAGCGAGGTAGTTTGTAACAGTTACATACAGAGAATCTTGATCGGTGTTTCCAAATTGATCTGTAATTGTTAGAACTGCTAGATGCACGCCTGGGTTTGAAAAAAGTACTGAAGGATTTCGCAAAGATGAATTAGCGGGCGATCCTGTTGGAAATACCCACGCCCATGTTGCATTCGTATGATTTAAGAAAGAATAATCTTCAAAATAAAAGGAATCTAATTCACAGAAAACAATTTGTTCTAATTTATCAACTGTCATGCGACAAATTGGTAAAGCTGGTTGTTCGTTTAGGTTACTTTCCCAAATTCCTTTACCATAAGATGCCATTCTAACTTTACCATCGCGGTAAAATGGACGTAGACTTGTTGTGCTAACATAAGTTGGTAATCCGCTATTGTCAATCACCCATGGAGAAGTGTTGTTTGCATAATAAACACCTCTTCCTGTTCCAGCATAAATCCCACCATTTGTTCCGGCAATATGAATCAACGATTGAATACTTTCATTGTTTAAAATAGTCGTTGTTATATTTATCCATGATGAACCACCATTAATGGAATGGTACACTTTATTTCCATTTGAACCACTTGTATAAGCTATCCAAATTTCATTTTCATTTAAGGGGTTTATGGTTAGTTGCATAATTCGACTATTTCCAGCAGGAATCGTTAATTGATTCCACAAAACTCCACCATTTGTAGTTTTCCAAAGTAAACCAGTCGAACCAGATGAAGGACGCTGATTAAGATAAATCACATCAGGATTAGAGGATGAAATTTCAATATAATT
>CANNKP010000124.1 GCA_947505255.1 Flavobacteriales bacterium | reverse complement strand
TTCTTCTTGAACAGAATTAACAATGTAAAGTCCAAATGGTAATTTGACGTCATTTTCTTTCATTAAACGTGCAACCTCAGCAATCATAAAACCACCCATTCGATTATCCAATGCACGACCAACATATCGATTTTTATTCAAAATCATAAATTCATCCTCAAATGTTGCTACACAGCCAACATGAATTCCCATTTTCTCTACTTCCTCTTTCGTATCACAACCGCAATCCAAAAAGATATTTTTTAAACTTGGAGTTTCTTCTTTTTGTTGACGCATATGAATTGCTGGCCACCCAAAAATTCCTTTAACAATTCCTTTATCAGTATGTATATTTACTCTTTTTGAAGGCGCAATCATGTGGTCTGAACCACCATTTTTTCGCAAATAGATGAAGCCATCTTTGGTGATATAATGAACAAACCAAGAAATTTCATCCGCATGTGCTTCAATTACAACTTTGTATTCCGCTTTTGGGTTGATGACTCCAACAACAGAACCATAATTATCCGTAAAATACTCGTCAATGTATGGTTTAATATATTCTAACCACAATTTTTGACCTTCAGATTCAAAACCTGTTGGACTTGGGTTATTCAAATATTTTTCAAGAAATTTTTCTGATTTTGGGGTGATTATTTTTTTCATCTGTGTATGTTTTGTCTCTACACAAATGTAACATTTTGCTTTACTTTAACAATGAAATATTACCTTTGATAATAGACTCACCTCCATCGATGCATATTGCTTTTAAATAATAATCATAAACATCTGGATCAAGAGCTTTTCCTCTAAATGTGCCATCCCAACCAATAAGTCTATCGTAGGATTCAAATACCATTTCTCCCCATCGATCAAAAATTCTAAAAACCATTCCTTCAATTAACTGTCCGCGAACAAATAAAACATCATTTTCATTGTCTCCATTTGGTGAAAATGCATTAGGAACATAAATGAAAGGTTCACCACAAATAAAACTGTAAGCCTTAATTAATACCGTATCTGATTTTTCACAAATCCCATCACTCACAGTTAAAGTATAAATCGTTGTCTGCTCCACCGTCACTGTTGTTGACTGCATTGTTGGATTTGTAACCCCAGAAACTGGAGTCCATTGATAATTTAAACCACTTGGCTGTCCTGTTAATGTCGTTGTTCCACCTTCTGGAACTAAAATCTCAGAAGCAGAGGCAATCACTGAACTAGAAGAAATTGAACTCACTGCAATCCAAATGGAATCCTCAATAATACAGCCATTCGAAGCAGACGCAGTGACATAAACATACTGAGAAGTTAAAGGTTGAACTTGAACCATATTTGATACAGATGGAACAAGAATTATTGATGCTGGACTCCAAGCAAAAGTAAAAGTAATTAGAGGATTAAGATTTATAGCTGTAACCAAGGTTGTTTCACCAGAACAAATTGAATCATTGGCGTTTAAAACAAGTGAGGAACTTGTGAATTCTACCTGAACACTATCGATATGTGAACATCCGCTATTTCCAGCCATCACATAATAAGTTGTTGTTCCAGGAGGGATAATCGTTAAAACTGAATCTGTAATATCAGCATTCAAGGTGTCAAGAAAAGCCAATGAGGAAGACCATATAAAATAATCAGCCGTTCCATTGCTGCTTGCATTTATATTAATTTCAACAGGCGAACACAATTGAATTGTATTCGTGACATTTAATTGTATAGAATCTGTTACAGTAATTGTAATCATAGCCGTGTCAGTTAATAAACAAACGCTATCAGTTACGTACAAATAAATATCATAGACTCCAGGTGTATCAAAAGTAATTGCAGGATTGAAAATTACTGATGAAGTATCACCATTCCCGAAATCCCACAAGTAAGAATCAGATGTTGTGGAAAAATTATCCAGAACAACATTAAATGTCGCACAACCTAACGTTTGATTAGCCGTAAATTCAGCATTTGGGATTAATTGAAAATCAAATTTAAAGACGATATTATTACAATTACTACTAAGATTTGTATTCGACCATGCTCCTGGCGTTGTTGGGAAATCAGAATAACCGCCACATCCACCACAAACAGACTGGTAAACAACCCCATTTTTGTCGAATCGAGAAGTACCACCGTCAACATGTTCGCTGGCTGAACTTCCTCCTAAATAAGAAGCGTAAAGGATGTTAGAAAAATCACGTTCTAATACAAATAAATAAAAATCAAAGCCATTTGGAGAGACACTTTGAAATGCATTTGCTGTTACAGGCATTCCACTTAGTGGAGAATTCTGTAGTATGTGAGCTCCCCATCCAGAGACATAAATATTCCCACATATGTCAACTAAAAATGCAGATGGAGAAATATTTGAGATTGCACTTCCATTTCCAAAAACAGTAGAATTCAATACAGTATTTAGTGAAGGATTTAATTTGATAATATACTGAGAACTGTTCGGATTTGAATATCCTGAATTTATTACAGGAAACAAACCTCCAGCAGCAAGACCAACAGCAAAAATATTATCAATTCGATCAATCTCAATAAAAAACGTCTGATCTGAATTTGCAGTCCCAATATAAGTCGCAAATTGCACTGATGTACCTAAAGGATTTAATTTTACTATATATCCATCCGCTTTACCTCCATTATAAATTGGTTGCCAACCTGCAGCTGTATAATTCAAATTGGAAGAGCATGTTCCTCCAGCAAAAACAACATTAAAACTGGAGTCCACTTTTACTGAATAACAAGCATCATTATTTGAACCTCCAAAATAGGATGACCAAATTAAAGAATTTAAATTAGGACTAAGTTTAAAAATCACACCATCCTGCATTCCTGCATTTGCAGGTTGAAAAGCATTTAGTACAGGAAAATCCAGAGACCGTGTACATGACGCGATTAAACAATTACCATTTTCATCAAGCATTATTTCGCCTCTGAATTGATCTCCATAATTTGGTGTTAAAGAGTCATAATCAGCAAAAGAACTATATGTTCCTGATGTGACTTTATAATTAATTCCATCATTAAAAGTTCCTCCCATATAGGTCGAAGCCAATAAATTTTGACCATTCGCACTAATTTTTGCGACATAAATATCTGTACCCTGATTTGCAAAATAAACGCCATTCTGCAAGTAATTTGAATTAGCAACACCCCCAGCATGAGCCGTTTGATAGCCACCTTGAATAGGAAAATCTACACTTGACGTGGCGCCATAGATATATACATTATTTTGGTTATCGCAGATTAAACTATTTGCTGTTTCGGTTCCTTGTAAATTATCTCCACCACCTAAAAATGTTGTCCAAATCATTGATGATCCATCAGAAGAATATTTTGAAATAAATACATCCGTTATGCCATATCCTAGACCTTGACCATTATTTGCAACCGTAAAATTTGAAGTGATATCAAATGCCGAATTATCTGGTGTTGGGTATGCATTGCCATAGATGGTACCACCAGAATAAGCTGTTCCGTCATAACCATAAGTTGCTGTCATGCCAAAATTATCCGTTATCGATCCTGAATAGGTAGCAAAAACAAGGATTGGATCAATAACTAATATTGCATTTTTAGTATACTCCCCCAATTTAAATTTCACTTCATTTTGATTGATCTCAAATTCGCATCGAACTTCAACTATTTTACCATTTACAACTTGATAAGCATACGGTTTTTGTTCAATGATGTTACCAAGTTTTGTTTCAATAATTAGATTTCCTTTTTTATCAATTTTCACTTTTTCTTGACCGAAATAACTGAAATTAATAACTGTAGGATCCATATTGGGTTGCACATGAAACTCGTATTTCAATTGTTCTTTTTCTTCAATTAACTTAAGGTCAATTCCATTGTAGAATTCTTTTAAAACTGCCTCTGAATAGCCATGTACTTCTGAGGTCCATTTGGACTTATCATTGCCCATGAAATAATTATAATAACTCTTAGTTGGGTTATATTTTTCAATTTGAGTAACGGGGTTTGAACCTATGAAATTTAAATGAACAACCGCCTGTGGCAATGTAGTGTCTGTCTTTTCAGTTGCTGGTTCAATATGATTTTTATGAAGATTTGAAAAATCTTGCAGGTGAAAAACAAATTTATTTTGTTGTACCCAGAGGTTTCCTCCTGAAAATTTTGCCTTAAAAAGTATCGGACTTTCCCATTGCCCTTTGTTTTCGATAAATGAATGTAAAATTGAATGTTCGTGTTCAATTTCTTGCGCTTTTACCGAATTATTGGCAAAAAGTAGCAGTAAAAATATGACAATTCTAAAATACATTCATTATATAGTTTATGAACTAAATTAGTGAAATTTAAATCAAAGACAATAAAAAAGTAAAAATGGTTTATTTTCCCAAGAAAAATCAAGAAAAAATATACAAATATAAACGAGGATAGTCCATCAAAAATCTTAATTTCGTAACGGTGAGAATTAGCGTGTTTTTCTTTGTTCTTTCTCACTATTCAAAATGAATTAAGTGCATGAAGAATCGTATTACAACACTTTTTAATATTGAATACCCGCTTATTCAAGCAGGTATGATTTGGTGTTCGGGTTGGGAGTTAGCATCAGCAGTTTCAAATGCAGGTGGACTTGGAATTATTGGTTCTGGATCCATGTATCCTGCTGTTTTTGAAGAGCATATTTTAAAATGTAAAGCTGCAACAAACAAACCTTTTGGGGTTAATTTACCAATGCTTTATCCCGATATTGAAAAGCATATTGAAACAATTATCAAACATAAAGTTCCAATTGTTTTTACATCTGCTGGCAATCCAAAAACATGGACGGCTTTATTGAAATCACATGGAATAATCGTGGTGCATGTCGTTTCAAGTGTGAAATTTGCTTTGAAAGCTCAAGAAGCTGGCGTTGATGCAATCGTTGCTGAAGGATTTGAAGCGGGCGGTCATAATGGAAGAGATGAAACGACAACGATGTGTTTAATTCCAATGGTTGCAAAAGAAATTACGATTCCATTAATTGCGGCTGGTGGAATTGGAACGGGCGAAGGAATGCTCGCTGCAATGATTCTAGGAGCTGACGGAGTTCAAATTGGAAGTCGATTTGTGACTGCAACAGAATCAAGTGCACATGAAAACTTTAAAAAAGAAGTGATCAACTCCAAAGAAGGTGATACTCAATTAACATTTAAGGAACTTACACCTGTTCGTTTGATGAAAAATCACTTTTATTCTCAAGTTGAAAAAGCGTATGCTGAAGGGGCAAATGCTGAAGAATTAAAAACATTACTCGGTCGTGGTCGAGCAAAAAAAGGAATGTTTGAAGGAGACATTGTTGAAGGGGAATTGGAAATTGGTCAAATCGCTGGTTTGATTGATGAAATAATTCCTGCTAAAGCAATTGTTGATGAAATTATCACTTCCTACAGAAAAGCATTAAATGAACAAAAAACTGAAAAATATACTTTCTAATGATTCACTTTGAACGATTCAAATTAGACAATGGCTTGACCGTCCTTTTTCACAAGGATGTAACTACTCCACTCGCTGTTGTAAATACTTTATATGATGTTGGAGCGCGCGATGAATCAGAAGAAAAAACGGGATTTGCACATCTTTTTGAACATTTAATGTTCGGTGGTTCTGTCAATATCCCTGATTTTGATGCTCCACTTCAAAGGGCAGGAGGCGAAAGTAATGCGTTTACTTCAAACGATATTACCAACTATTATAATATTCTTCCTGCCAAAAATTTAGAAACTGCTTTATGGCTTGAAAGTGATAGGATGTTGTCTCTAGGCTTCACCACAAAAAGTTTGGAAGTTCAAAGAAATGTAGTAATTGAAGAATTTAAACAACGTTACCTAAATCAACCTTATGGAGATGTTTGGTTGAAACTTCGTCCACTTGCGTACCATGTTCACCCATACAAATGGGCTACAATCGGAAAGGTAATCAAGCACATTGAAGATGCCAAAATGGAAGATGTGAAAGCATTTTTCCACAAACATTATAATCCAGCAAATGCCATTTTATGCATTGCAGGAAATTTTGAATTTGATTTTGTAAAAACAGTTGTGAATAAATGGTATGGTGATATTCCTGGTGGAATTAAACCTGCCCGAATCCTTCCTGTTGAGCCAGATCAAGAAGAACTGCGTGAAGAAATAATTGAACGAAATGTCCCTACAGATGCGTTTTACTATGCGTTCAAAATGTCAGAACGCAGAAATGAAATGTACTACATGGCAGATGTTTTATCTGATGCTTTGGGACGCGATAAATCATCTCGTTTGTATATTTCACTTAAGAAAGAGCAAAAATTAGCTTCTGAAATCGGAGCATATATTACAGGTTCCTTGGATAATGGCTTGTTAGTGATCTCAGGGAAATTGAACGATGGTGTTTCCTTTGAAACTTTTGACAAAGCGCTTTGGAAAGAATTAAAAAAATTAGAAGAACATCCAATTTCTGATAAAGAATTAGCGCGCTTGATGATTAAAATGCATACATCAAAAGAATTTCAGGATCAGGGTTTATTGAACCGTGCGATGAACTTATGTCAGTTTGAATTATTAGGAGATGCCAATGGAATCAATGAAGAACATGAAATATACAAAGCAATCAAACCAAGTCATATACAAGAAACTGCAATTCACATTTTAAAACCAACGAATTGTTCCATATTGAAAGTAAAAGCGACACAAAATGCTGAATAGAACCATAAGTCCAGAAGTAAAGCAAATTGATAAAATTGATTTTGTCAAACCACAGATTTTTGATATTTCAAAAGACGTGAAACTGTTTTTTATGAAAGAAGTTCCTAATGAAACAGCTCGTTTGGACTTATACTTTGATGCTGGAACAATAAACGGTGATACTGGAATTGCATCTTTTGTAAACGGCATGTTGCTTTCGGGTACGGATGAAAAAACATCTACGCAAATCAATAATGAAATTGATGAATTAGGCGGTTTTTTTGAATCTGGTGTTTCAAATGAAAATGCGGTAGTGACAATGTATTCTCTCAGAGAAAATGTTTTACCCATTCTTAAAGTGATGACAAATGCTATTCAAAATCTCGTTTTTCATCAACATGAAGTAGAAGAATTGGTGAATGACCGTCGTCAGAAATTCAAAACGAGTATGGAAAAGGTTAGTTTCCTTGCTCAACGTGCTTTTCAACAACGTTTATTTTCAGAATCTATTTATGGAAGAGTAACCAATGAAAGTGATTTTGATACAATTTCAACCGATTCTTTAAAGCAATTTTTCAAGAAAAATTATTTAAATGGATTAACTAAAGTTGTTGTTGTTGGCGATTTAACACAAGATGAAATTGATGAAATCATTGATTTAATTGGTTCTTGGGCGAGTAATACTACAACGGAGTTTGAGAAAAATATAAAAAATCTGAAAGGATATGCTCATCTTGTTAAGGACGGAGCTGTTCAAACCGCTATTAGAGTTGGGCGAATGTTGTTCAATAAAACCCACGAAGATTACAATGATTTCTTGATCCTGAATACCATTTTTGGAGATTATTTTGGCAGTAGATTGATGTCAAATATCCGAGAAGACAAAGGTTATACATACGGAATTGGAACGATGGTAGCAGAGCTTCACAGTGTTGGTTATTTTATCATTGCAACAGAAGTTGGTAAAGATGTGAAAGATGCAACGATGTTAGAAATTCAACATGAAATAACACGTTTACAGACCGAACTTGTTGGTGATGATGAGTTGAATTTAGTCAAGAATTATTTGATGGGACAATTACT
>CANNKP010000123.1 GCA_947505255.1 Flavobacteriales bacterium | reverse complement strand
GATTCTTGATCAATGAATTGTTCACCGTTGGATACTTGCCATTCTAAATGCTCAACGTAATTTGGGTCAGTGTTATTGAAAACCGTAAAGTTTGCTGGTTCACAAACTGCCATATCAACAGTACTTATTAAAGGAATTGGTAATGGAAGCAATGTAATAGTTGAAGACAAGACCAAGGGTGTTGATTCACAACCATCGGTAACCGTAACTATATAAGTGGTTGTTGAAGTTGGTGATAAAGTATGACTTGACGTTAATCCTGAATTTGTTTGACCAGAAGACCAATTGAAATTATATGGCCCATTATTACCACCTGCTGCAGAAACATTGATTATTGAAGAAAAACCTGGACAAACTGAAGAGTTAGGTGAAATCAACCCACTTATTCCAGGCAATACAGAAATACTTATTGTATCTGGCAATGATAAACATCCAAATTCATTTTCTGCGTATACGATGTATTGTGAATTATTTGTTGGATTTACAATTTGACTGTTTGCTTGATTTGACGTGAAATCCCAATGATATAAAAATGCATTACCACCAATTGCTGAGGCCAATAAATCGGCACTTCCATTTTCACAGATTGTCGTATCATTCGAAACGCTCAATTGAAGTGGAATTGGGTTAACAATTGTAACAGAAGAGCAAACAGAACACCCAAGGTAATCTCTTGAACACACAGTGTAATTTCCACTGGCTAATACAGTAAGTGTTGCATTTGATCCCCATGTAATTCCATTATCAAAACTATATTGCGTTGCAGTAGGATTGACAATAGTTATTTGACCATCTGCAAGGCCAAAACACGATGGTGAGTTTGTGTTAACGGATTGTTGTTGCTGAACAACAAGTACTCTCACAGTGTCACGATTTATTCCACAAACAGAATTGGTTTCACGCAAGACAAATTGGTACAACCCTGGTTGATTAACTATAACCGTTGGATTCAGATTACTGAAATTAGGAGAAAAAGAAACAATAGGAACAGGTAAAATTCCAGCAGTCAAAGTTTGCCATGACATTGAATTTGCGACACTCGTTTGCGCACCTGCTAAGTAAATTGGATTCCCTAAGCACACTGTGTCATCGATGCCAGCGTTTGGTGTTGGTGGGGCAAATGCATTAATAGTAATATTTGAAATAGAAGTCGATGGGCAAAAAGGATTTGTAGAGTTTGTAGTCATTGTATAAACATGTGGTCCTTGGCTTGTAGGATTTGCAATAATTACGGCACCTGATGTTGCACTTAAATCTGGGTTAGGAGTCCATGAATATACTCCATTTCCACCGCTAGCGTTTAGTGTCACTGGATTACCCAAACAAACATTTGTAGCAGAAGTTGTTATTTGACCTGAAACTTGAATACCAGAATTTACACCAATTACATAATTGCAGACATCTCCGGCAAATCCATCAATCATCATATAATATGTATTACCAGGAATTAAGCCAGTAGCAGTTACACCTTGAGCAGCAGCGGAAGGAGCTAACGGTGACACACAAGTGTATGCTGTAACGGGTCCACCGCATGCTGAGGTAGAAAAAATTAAAACTTGGATTCCTAGATTTGAAGCAGAACTTGTCACCCAAACATTCAATGAAACAGTAGAAGCATTTGCTACAAATTGAATGTAGGAATCATTTTCTATTGAACCGCAAAAGGCAGTTGATAGAGCCGGCCATCCATCTGGAGTATACGCTGCAGATGTACTGCCACAATAACCGTTGACATCACAAATTAAAGCAGCATCAGCACAGGTATTTCCTGCTGGAGTAGATACTGCACAATTTGGCATAACTGGTTGGGGAGAAATGCAAATTGTAAAGGTAGGTGTTGTTGGAACCGTTGCAGCAAAATGATACACACGAATCCAATATGTAACACCAACAAGTAGTGTATTTAAAACCGCAATTTCATTTAAACTAGAACTGCTATTAGCACAAGTGAGAGATGAAAGTGAAGAACAACCAGCCGAAAAAACTTGAATTACAGGATTAAATCCTGCAGAACCACTAACTTGAACCGCAAGGCTAGTTTGCGTTGCAACAAATGAATACCAAACATCATCGTCAGCTGTTCCTGCACAACCAGCTAAAGACTGAGTTGCATTTGCAACTGTTCCAGTTATAGGAATACAAGTTACACTAGGTGTTAATAATGTAGCACCAAAACAATTATCATTTGCTGGTTGGGCAAATGCACTATTAAATGAAATTAATATAGCAATAAAAATTATTGCGCTTAAAAAGCTAAACTTTCGAAACATTTTACACTATTAGATTAATCATTTCCAGTGAATAGTGGTTATGATTATCTTAAAATATTCACATGGCCATTAAAAACATATTTTGCATCATTTACAAGATCTTTTGTTCTTATAATCCATGTATATGTCCCATTTTCAACAAACTTACCATTATATGTTCCGTCCCATTTTTCAGTTGGTCCATGAGATTCCCAAATGATTTGTCCCCAACGGTTATATACCAATAACTCAAAATCATAAATATCAATCCCTTCAATATAAATGCCCCATGATTGATTGAATTCATCGTCATCAGGTGTAAATGTATTCGGTACATAAAGAATTACTTCAGGAAGAACAATAACAATTTGCTCAGTTGTATCGATGCAACCAAATTCTGACGTTGCAATTAACATAACATTATATTGACCTTCAACTCCATCTGGAAATAATGTTTTGACATGTGTTAATTCTGAATAAGAAGGATTACCTGATTCGATAAACCAATTATACGTTAAAGCATTTGAAGAATAATTTGTCAATTGAACTTCTGGACTAAACATAAACACAGGGTTTGGACTATGATTGAAATTTGCTATTGGTTTCGGATAAACAGTCAAATAATTATAAAAAGTAGTTGAATCAACACAACCTTGAGGAGATGTAATTACCAATTGCACATCATATAAACTAGACATCATATCTTGAGGTCTTATTGTATCTACATTTTGAAAAATTTGACCATCTGATAATTCCCAATATACCAAATCAACCATTGTTGGATCTGTTTCGTTGACGATAACAAAATTTGCAGGTTCACATTCTTTGTCATTATCCACAGATATTAATGGCACTGGTAAAGGCGCTAAAATCACATTTGTAGTTAAAACTAGTGGCGTAGATTCACATCCATCATTCACTATTACTGAATATTGAGTTGTTATCGGTGGATTCGATGTAATAGAATGTGTTGGTCCATTTCCAATTTCTCCTGAACTCCAAGTGAAAGTATAAGGAGAACCTATTCCGCCTAAAGCTGATGCTGTTATGGTGGCAGGAAAACCAGGGCAAATTGTAACATCAGGCGTAATTGTACCAGTCAAAGCACTTCTTATCGTAACATTAATTGTTTCTGTATCCGAAATACACCCATTTTGATTTTCTGCAAAAACAGAATATGTTGTATTTACTAAAGGACTTTCAAGTTGCGAAGCAGCCGTATTTGCAGTTTGATCCCAATTAAACAAATAGGAAGTTCCTCCAGTTGCAGAAGCCAATAAAGCAGCTGTTCCATTTTGACAAATCAAAGTATCATTTGAAACAGAAATTGTTACCAACGCTGGATTTGTTACAATTACATTTGAACATGTTTGACAACCCAATGCATTTCTTGAACAAACAGAATAAGTTCCAGCTGCAAATCCTACAGCAAATGAATCGATTTGCCAAGTTATTCCATTATCAAAACTATAATCATCAGCAAATGGACTTGTTATATTTATTTCGCCATCGGCTAAACCGAAACAACTTGGACTTACAGAACTTGTTGTTTGAGTAATTTGCGAAACAAGCACACGAACAGTATCTCTCCCGTATCCACAAGTCACATTGTTTTCGCGCAAAATAAACTGATATAAACCAACTTGATTTACATTTACAGTTGGTGTCAATGAGCTAAAATTTGGTGAAAAAGTAACTATTGGTGCAGGAATAATCCCTGATGTTAACGATTGCCATGAAGGCGAATTTGTAGCAGAACTTATTGTCCCATTTAAATAAATAGGTTGTCCTAAACAAACGGTATCATCTATTCCAGCATTTGGTAATGGAGGAGGAATAACCGTAATAGTAAAAACAGCGGTATCAATAAATTGAGAAGAGGTTGCGCTAGCAGGCTGAAAAACTTGTACTTGATAAGTAGTTGTAACGGCTGGAGTAACAAGAACATTTGTTCCTCCCGATGTGTTCGCTACACCATTTGTAACTAACCAAGTAAATTGAGGCGCTGACAAACCTGGTGTTGCAATATTTACTGTTGCAGATGCACCTTGACATATTGATTGATCTGGAGATGATACACTGCATGAAACTCCTGCGGACCCAAAGAAATTCAAATTAACATTTTGACTTGTTCCGCTGTAATTTGAAAGACATAATAAATACTGTTGACCAGCAATAACGTTCAATGGAGCTTCATAACTTGAGGGGGAACCTAATGGAGGTAATTGTCCAGCAGGAGCCATACCAGTATTTCCATTGCACGATCCATTCCAATTACAAGCCACTGGAGGCAAGGTGTTTCCCGTTATTCCAGCGCATGTAACACCTGAACTAACATATGGCCACATAATCCAATCAAAACATCCTCCATTTGGTCCAATTATAGACCATGCTAATGTTCCAGATGTAGTAACAGAAATTGTAATAAAGGTTGAACTCGTCTCTCCACTCAAAAGACATCCTGAATTGCCAGAAGAACCAGGATTAATAGAAGGATTTGAAATACTACCAGAAGTGAAATCAACAATATTAGTTGCAGGATTATTAGGCGCAATTCCAAAGGATGGAGTTGTGCAACCAGGAACAGCATCTACACAATCATTTGGCTGAGCGAAACAATAACATGTAGTAAATAAAAAAAGAATATTTATAAATTTCATTGGCTTATTTTTCACACCCTTCAAACGGATATGGTTTTACGACATCAATTCCTTGACGTCCTATTTGGATACATCTTACTTTATCAGAATATTGATTAAACCAAGAAATGAAATTTTCTTCAGATAATTCATCCAAATTTTTAGTCAAAATATAAGATCGTTGGGTATTATAATCTAATCGAACCATTTTAATATAAGGATTTGACCGCATTTCTGTTTCTAGAGCTCTCATTTCCTCACTGTTACCGATTTCAATCATAGACTGAGCAAACATTGTTGTTTCCTCAACTGCTGTTTGTGAATAAACACTTAAAGAACCAAAAAGCATAAAAACTCCAAATAAGATATTTTTCATAAGTATAGATTTACTTTTAGACGCATATGTTAGTCAATAGTTGCCTCAATGTTTAGACAAAGTTAATTTTATCAACAAGAAAATTGAAGAAAAAACTAAATCTTGAAGTTAATTGTTAAGTATTTAACCGAATTGGGCGTTTGTTATAAAAACTTGAAATTTTTCCCTAGGTAAACTGCAGCATCACCTAATTCTTCTTCAATTCTCAACAATTGGTTGTATTTTGCCATTCGATCACTTCGAGAAGCCGAACCAGTTTTAATTTGCCCAGTATTCAAAGCCACAGCCAAATCTGCAATTATGCTATCTTCTGTTTCACCACTTCTATGACTCATTACTGAGGAATATCCATTTTTCGTTGCCAATTGAACAGCTTCAATCGTTTCTGTTAAGGTTCCAATTTGGTTCACTTTAACTAAAATAGAATTCGCTATTCCTTCATTAATTCCTTTTGTAAGTCTTTTTGTGTTCGTAACAAACAAGTCATCTCCAACTAATTGGACTTTATCTCCTAGTTCTTCAGTAGCTAATTTCCATCCTTCCCAATCATCTTCAGCTAAACCATCTTCAATTGAAACAATCGGATATTTAGAGCACCAATTTTTCCAGAAACCGACCATTTCAGTGGATGTCATTTCTTCACCTGTAGATTCAAAAATATATCTCTTTTTGTCTGCATTATAAAATTCAGAAGAAGCTGCATCTAATGCAATATAAACATCTTCTCCAGCAACGAAACCTGCCTTTTGAATTGCTTCCATTACATATTGCAGGGCCTCTTCATTCGACCCTAAATTAGGGGCAAAACCTCCTTCATCACCGACATTAGTCGACATTCCTTTTTCTTTCAACACACTTTTCAAGTGATGAAAAATTTCAGTACCCCATCTTAATCCTTCAGAAAAAGAAGAGGCTCCAAATGGCATGACCATAAATTCTTGAATATCAATCAAATTATCAGCGTGTGATCCACCATTCAAAATGTTCATCATAGGAACAGGCATCGTAACAGCACCAACTCCACCAATATATCGATACAAACTCAACCCTGATTCTTGAGCAGCAGCTTTCGCAACAGCCAAAGAAACACCAAGAATAGCATTTGCTCCTAACTTCGATTTATTCTCTGTATTATCCAAACGAATCATTAAAGTATCAATTCCTTTTTGATCAAAAATGTCCATTCCTTGAATTGCATCATTAATTAATGTGTTCACATTTGAGACTGCCTTTAAAACACCTTTCCCTAGATAGATATTTTTATCACCATCTCTCAACTCAACAGCTTCATGAATTCCGGTTGAGGCCCCAGAAGGAACAGCAGCTCTGCCAACAATTCCATTTGCTGTAATTACATCTACTTCAATAGTTGGATTTCCTCGAGAATCTAATATTTGTCTTCCAATGACTTTAGCTATATAACTCATTATTTGGATTGTTTCATATTGTGAATAAACTGGTCAAAAAGGTAACGTGAATCATGCGGTCCTGCCGATGCTTCTGGATGAAATTGAACAGAAAATATTGGTTTTCCAACAATTTCTATTCCTGCAATGGTATCATCATTTAAATGCTTGTGCGTGACAGTAATTTTATCATTTCCCGATAAACTATCTTTCGAAATTACAAAACCATGATTTTGAGAAGTAATTTCTCCTTTTCCAGTTTTAAGATTTATAACAGGGTGATTAATTCCTCTGTGTCCATTAAACATTTTCTCTGTTTTTAACCCTTGGCTCAATCCTAAAATTTGATGTCCTAGACAAATTCCAAATACTGGCTTATTTGAATTTACAACTTCTTTTACCAATTCTATTGACTCTGGCATGGCAGAAGGATCTCCGGGACCATTAGACAGCATATATCCATCAGGATTGAATTTGTCCATTTCCGTTTTGGATGTATTCAAAGGAAAAACTTTTACATGACAACCTCTATCGGTCAAACATTTAATTATATTTTTCTTTACTCCAAAATCTATCAAAGCGACTTTATATTCTGATAATTCAGGTAAAACTTCGTATTCAACTTTTGTTGCAACTTGTGACGACAATTCTAAACCATCCATTGAAGGAGTTTTATCCAAAATAGATTTCAGCTCTGCAATAGTTAAATTTTCTGAAGAAATTACTGCGTTCATCGCTCCTTTACTTCTTATATGCCGAACCAAAGCACGTGTATCAATATCTGAAATACCAACAGTATGACTTTCAATCATGTAGTCTTCTAACGAACCGTTTGCAGATTCTCTCGAATATATTTCAGAGAATTTTTTTGTGACAAGTCCTGCAATTTTAATGGATTCTGATTCAATTTCTTCATTATGCACACCATAATTACCTATATGTGCGGTTGTCATAATTAGAATTTGGCCAAGATAAGAAGGATCCGTAAATACTTCTTGATAACCTGTCATTCCTGTATTGAATGCAATTTCACCAGTTGTGGTGCCAATTTTACCAATTCCAACACCTTGAAAAACTGTTCCGTCGGCTAAAACTAAAACAGCAGGTCTTCTTTC
>CANNKP010000122.1 GCA_947505255.1 Flavobacteriales bacterium | reverse complement strand
TAAACTAGAAGTTCTTACTGTTACAATTGCTACGAAAGCAGGTGAAAACGGAAAGATTTTTGGATCTGTTAATACAGTTCAATTGTCTGAAGCATTGAAAAAAGCTGGTTTCGACATCGATCGTAAATCGCTTAAAATTAAAGATGAGCCAATTAAAGAAGTTGGTACATTCGAAGCTGAAGCTAATCTTCACAAAGGAGTTAAGCCAGTATTCAAATTTGAAGTTATTGGAGAATAATCCAATTCAAATAATTATTAAAAACCGATTCAGCAATGAGTCGGTTTTTTTTTGCTTAAAAAAACGATATTTCCAATTATTTTAACTTTTCACGACAAATCACAAAGACTATTTTACTTCAAAACCTATTTTTTTAGAAGGAATATGCATCTTTGCAGAATGTATAGATTCACCTTTTTCTTAGGGCTATTTATTTTCATAATAACTATTGGCTGCAACAGTAATTCAAAACCTCTTGTACTTGAAAAGAAGAATTCTATTTATTTTGCAAAACATTTTCAATTAGTAAATTCAGACACACTAATTTTGTTGCATATTCTTGATCCAGAAAAAAATATAATCGAAAAAAAATATGCGTTATCACGAAATAGTAAGACAGCCATTCCGATTGGATATTTAAGAATAATGATTCCGATTAAATCTATTACACCTCTTTCAAGTACACAAATTGGTATGCTTTCTGTGTTGAACCAAGAACAAAAAATTAATGGAATTGCTGACAAAAACTACGTATGGAATTCAAAAGTTCAAACAGGAGTTAAAAACGGTCAAATCGTTGAAGTTGGAAATGAAGGAATGATTGCCCTTGAAAAATTGATTAAAATCAAACCATCAATTGTCATGTACAGTGGTTTCGGTAAAGAATTTCCTCATCAAAAGCAGCTAGAACAAATTGGAATTCAGTGCATACCGAATTACGATTGGAAAGAAATGAATCCCCTTGGAAAAGCTGAATGGATAAAAGTATTAGGTGCTTTTACAGATCATTTGGCAGAAGCAGAAAACTATTTCAATGAAATCGCTAAGGAATATGATTCATTGAAAAAAAGCGCGAAAAAGTCCAAGATTTCTCCTTCCGTATTTAGTGGGAATATTACAGGAGATATTTGGTATAGTCCTGCAGGAGATAGTTTTACTGCGCAACTTTTTAAAGATGCTAATCTCAATTATGTATACAAATCAACAAAAGGCACAGGAAGTTTGGCTTTAAGTTTTGAGAAAATATTATCCGAAAATACAAAAACAGCTTATTGGATCAATCCGGAGCATCCAACACTCAAGGAAATTATCGAAATTAATCCAAAAATGATTTTTTTCGATGCTGTGAAAAACAGAAATGTATTTTGCTATTCAAAAAACATGAATTACTATTGGGAGATGAGTGCTATTCAACCTCATCATGTGCTTTCGGATTTAATTCAATTGTTACATCCTGATGTGAAGCTACAAAAAAAGCTTTATTTTTATCAAAACATTTGTCAATGATAGCCAAGAAACGGAACCTGTTTCTCTATTTCGTATTCTTTTTGATATTGATTATTTCAATTATCGGGCATCTTTTTTCAGGACAAATTAATATCTCGTTTTCCGATTATTTCGATTCCATTTTTAATTTCGATTCAGAAAACATGAATCAATTGATTGCCCGTGAATTTAGGATTCCCCGACTCACCATGGCACTAATCGCTGGTGCAGGACTTTCTATTTCTGGAATGTTTATGCAAACATTGTTTAATAATCCACTTGCAGGTCCGTATGTTTTAGGAATTAATTCGGGATCGAGTCTTTTCGTCGCTTTTACAATGATGACTGGATTATCCTTTTTTCAAACAGATTTTGGAATCATTACGAGTGCCTTGATTGGTGCTTTGGTCTTTGGATTTATCATTTTGGCATTTTCGTTATTTGTGAAATCACATATTTCATTGCTACTTATTGGTTTGATGCTTGGAAGTTTTACTGGTGCTATTATTTCAATTCTACAGACATTTAGCAGTGCCCAAGAATTAAAATCGTTTACTATTTGGACGATGGGATCATTACAGCACGTTCAATTGAGTCAACTTCCGATCATTTCGATCATTTTTATTCTTGGAATTGGCTTGAGTTTATTTTTAATAAAACCATTAAATATTCTTGTTTTAGGAGAGAAATCAAGTGTGATTTTAGGGCTTAATATCAAAACCATTCGAATTGCAACAATTGGTATTACAGCATTATTTGCAGGAATTATAACCGCTTTTTGCGGCCCAATTGCATTTGTAGGATTAGCGGTTCCCAATATTGTACGATCCGTATTCAAAACACAATCACATGGTAAATTAATCGTAGGAAACATTTTTATAGGTGCAACATTTTTGGTTATCTCAGATGCGATTATTCAATTCTTGGAACAATGGATTCAGTTACCAATTAACGCGTTCACTTCAATCATTGGTGCACCATTACTTATTCTCATCGTTTTAAAAAGATTAAAATGATAACATTCAACAAGTGTGAAATAGGTTATAAATCTGTATTAGTTCGAATTCCAGAATTGAACTTATCAGCTGGACATATTTATGCTTTAATTGGCGCAAACGGTTCTGGAAAATCAACTTTATTGAATACAATAATCAATAAAAAATCATTGTTAGGTGGAGAATTATTCATTGATTCTAAAAGTCACGCTACTTTTTCTGCGAAAGAACTCGCTCAAAAAATCGCTTATGTTGAATCAAAGTTTGACGGAGTTGAATATTTAACCGTTGAACAATATATTAGTTTGGGACGAGCGCCCTATACTGATGCATTTGGACGACTAGGTGAAGATGACATTAAAGCTATTTCAGATGCCATAACAATTTTAAGTTTAAATTCTTTCAAAGATAAATACACATTAAACTTAAGTGATGGCGAAAGGCAACTTGTTGCTATTGCAAGAGCTTTAGCTCAAGCAACGCCGATTATTATATTAGATGAGCCAACAGCTTTTCTAGATTATGGAAACAGAATTAAACTAATCCAAACACTAACTAAAATAGCACTTCAAGAGAATAAATGCATTGTTTTTTCTTCTCATGACATTGAATTATGTTTAGACTCTTCTATCCAAATTCTCATTGTCAATCAACAAGATAAAAACTTGGAATTATGTGCTTCTGATATTACTAAAAAGGAAATTTTAAGAATTGGTTTTGGTATTTAATCTAATTCTTAATTATTCGATATTTAATTCCTTCTATCGATAAAAAATAGATTCCATTATTTAAATAACTCATGTCTATTTTATCTGATGTATCAGTTGTCGAAATCACTTTTCCAAAAACATCGAAAATTTCAACATGCACAATTCCAGATTTATTTGACTTGATCGATACAATACCATTCGTTGGATTAGGCGAAATAGAATAATTATTAGTGTATTCTTCAAGTCCAACAATTGCATAAAAATGAATTGCACTCAATCGTGTACATCCATCTGTATACGTAACTTCAACAATATAATTACCTGTTAATGTGGGTAAAATAGAAATACTGTTAGAATTATTTATTGGATTTCCTTCATAAAACCATTGATAACTTATTCCTGAAACAGATGATATCAAAGCTCCTGTATTTTCTGTAATTACGGGTAAAACGTTTTCCGTACACGTTGTTTGTCCAATAATTCCACTCATTGATTGAATATCTGTCATGAACTGATCTTTTGCTGCACAATTATTTCTCAAGTAATAATCCAACCAATTATCTAATAAATCATACGTAGTCTGTTGCTGTTGTGAACGTGTTATTGTCACTCCACCAAGAGTAGCTGTTTCACCAAAATCACAGAAAAAATCTGTTTGAGCAAAATAACAATGACCTCCACCTAAAATATTAAC
Source organism: Flavobacteriales bacterium (assembly GCA_947505255.1). Taxonomy (GTDB): domain Bacteria; phylum Bacteroidota; class Bacteroidia; order Flavobacteriales_D; family Crocinitomicaceae; genus M0103. Next base: position 3,977 of record CANNKP010000122.1, on the reverse strand, counting down.
AAAAGCTTTACATGAAGATGATAATCCATTGTACATAGGAATATGGTGGTCAATTGGCGGTGTAACGCCGTCTCCATTGCCAGAAAAAACCAATGATGGTTTGGCTACTGATGCAGCAGAAGCAATTGAGGAAACACCATTCGTACTTGATTCAGCAGGTGCTAAACCAATTAATGTTTTGAAATTCACATTACCATTTGCCGACAACGAATCAGCTGCTAAAAAAGCTGATCCTCCGCCCATGGAATGCCCCATTAAGGCTGTTTCTGTTGCAATTGAATTGAATAAAATTGAACTAGCATTTTGACCTTCTTGTTGCATTTTGGTTACTAAATATTGTAAATCCCATCCAAAATCTTGATGATCCACAGTTAAAGCTGATTCAGTTTTTGGGAATACCAAAATATAGCCTAGAGAGGTATAATGCTCCCATATATTTTGATATGCACTCCAAGCCATTACAAAACCATGACCAAAAACGATTACTGGAAATTGTCCCGATGCTGCAGTTGTATTATTTCCAGCAGTTAAAGCAGGATAATAGATTTCCGTTGCAATTGACCGATTCGAGCGGCTTGCATCGATATACGTTATCGTGGTATGTCCAATTTGATACTGAGCATTTAATTGTAAAAAACAATTAGAAATTAGGAGTAAGAAAAGGTATTTCATGTTTTTAAAGTATATTTTTTGTCTTTTTATTCAAGAAACCAATTATTCATTGATATTTTTTATTCGGAATAATTTTGAGAATAAAAATAAAAAAAGAAATTGAAACCTATTCATTTTGAATAATTTTGCCCGCCCATCCTTCTCTATCCAAACTTCTAAATTGTATTGCTTCAGCTAGGTGATTTGATTCGATTTTCTTTATTGTTAACAATTTAAGACTAAATTAGTACTAAATCATATGCAACAACTTTGAAGTCAAAAATTAATGAGAAAGAATAATCTTTATTGTTGTTATTTAATTGGTCGCTTAGGTCTAATAACTATTATTCAAAGTACATTAAATTTCAGTTTTACTCAAATCAATATTTCCGCAATAAACAAGAAATTACTAGAGCATGAAATAAAAGTTCTGGTTGATTCAACAAGATTAGCCAATAAACTGCCTTCATTGTTCAACGACTCCATTCTTTATGTAGCATCAAATCATCATGCAAATTATTTGCTTTCAAAAGGATTGTTAAGTCATGAAGAAACTGAAAAGAAAGAGTTTTTTTCTCCTCAAGATAGAGCTAAATACTATGGAGCACCAAAATCATATCTCGTAGGGGAAAATATTGCTTATACACTATATAATTCCGCTGTAAGGGTAAAAGGAAAAACATTTCAAACTAACGATTATAAAGAAATCGCTAGAAGTTTAGTGTTTTCTTGGATTAACTCAAAAGGCCATTTTAGCAATATTATCAACCCAGATTATCAGGTAACAGGGATATCAATAGCAGTAGATACTAAAGAACATCGTATTTATGCATGTCAAAAATTTGCACAAGTTGTTTTTAAATACTCTTTCGAGGAAAATAAAGAGTTTTTTCCTTATTCAGGAATTAGTCAAGATTCTATCAACGTGATTTCAGCAAAAATTCCAAAAGATTTATCGTATCCATTTGGACTTAGGTATGACAAAAGGCAAAAATGCGACGAATGTAAAGATGCTTGGAATGATTATCCTATAATGTCAGTTCGAATCTCTCATAATTATTTCATTTTAAGAGTTGAAGATGCCGATTTTGTAAAGCAATTAATTGAAAATAAACATGACGGTTTTGCGATTGAAATAGTACCTTTTGATCCTTTTGCTTGTGGCAACCCAATGTATGAATCTGAGCCAAGTAGAAGAAACGGAATGAAAAGAACTTCTGGTCTTTTACTTGAGCCTGTCTATCGTAATGAACTGATGAAAGGATTTAAAAAACGTAAGCGAATGAAGAATTTATCATTTGTCAAATATCTTTTTAAGGCAGATTCCATTTCATTTTTCAATCGTTTTGGCAGATACAAACTAGTAAATTTTGAAGCGAAATACTTTGAAATCAAGCTAGGGAAAGTTCCAAAGAATATGAATACATGGTGGAATCATAACCTAATTTATATACATAATAAGCAGATTTGTCATGTTGTCTACTTGACAAATTATATGGGTGAAATAGACTTAGAATTGATAGATATTCCTTATTATCCGCCAATTCCTGTCAATGATTATAATTTCAAACTGGAATATTTCAAAGACACTGTAGAACTTTTTTATAAGCCCGGAGAAACGGTTAACGCAGGCAGAGAATTAGATGCAATTGTATCAAAATATAAGGAAAAGAACCTGACAATAAATAAGATTCGCATAGAAGGATTTTGCTCTGTAGAAGGTGATGCTGCTACCAATGAAATGTTGCACATGAAAAGAGCTGAGAAAATCCTGGAGCAATTGAAATCAATCACCAGTTCAGACTCAGTTTACCAAATAAATTCGCAAGTAGCTTGGGACCATTTTTATTCAAGTGTTAAAAATCACCCGAAATGGAATTTTCTATACTCTATGTCGAGAAATGAGGTTGTACAATATCTGACAGATTCAAAAAACGAGAGGCCTCTCGAAATACTCAGTCAAGAACGGAAAGTAAATGTAGAAATTAATGGAGTAAGGGAGTTGAATCCAATAAATTCCAATTACTATGTTCAACGTGATTTAAAGAATTTGTTTTTCAAGGATAAGAAAGGTGTGCTTCAATGTTCAAATACAGATACGTTACAAAAATTATATGAAAAAGCATTTTACTTTACGACAGTTGATACAATGAAAGTAAGTGACTTTTTAAAAATAGAAATTCCCAAGGTTATAAATTTGAATCCACATCCATTGGAACATGATATTGCATTTTACCGCTACCATTATTTAAAAGACACTGCCAATAAAGAAGAACTTGCAAAGCTAGTCTCTAAAGTTGAAGCTGTTTTCAAAATGTGTGGCGCTGCAGAACATCTAAGTCCCGAATTTCACTACTTATCGGCCTGCCTATTAGTTGATCGAATTAAACAAAAAAAAGGTAATAATACCATTGCTAATCCCGATAATCAGAAAGCTTTTGACCGTCTTAATTTACTTCTTACTTCTTACATTTTAGATTCATCTTTTCAACTAGATGTAGCAAAAGCAAATCTCAACATTATATACATTCTTTGCGAAAGTATTGATCCCGATTTACTCTTTGAATACAATGATATCGTGAACAAAAGTTTGATCCATATAGTTGAGTATTATAGAAAAACAAATCAATTAAATCCAAAATCTGTTTTATCCCTTTCTAAATTGGCTTGTTATTTTCAAAATATTCCCCTTGCTTTGGATTTATGCGAAGATTATCTGTATGATGATGATATCCTGAAACTTTATTTACCGCTGTTGTACAACCATTCTTCCTATTTGACAAATGATGATGGGATTGAATTTGAAGTCAATTTTCAAAACCTTCTCATTGAAGCGAAAAATCGTTTATCTTCTGACGATTGGTGTAAACTCTTTTACGGAGAATATGGGATTCCATTTCAAGTAATGGACAACAAAAGATTGCACATGGAGTTTTGTGCAACTTGTCCGAATAGAGTGAATCAGGTTTTAGAAGAGCAATAAAGTAAAAGGTTTAATCATCAAATAAGTTTTTCTTTGTAGCACTAATCCTGAAGCCTATCACCCAGCCCATCCTTCTCTATCCAAACTTCTAAATTGAATTGCTTCAGCTAGGTGATTTGATTCGATTTTCTCCGAGTTTTCAATATCAGCAATTGTGCGTGCAACCTTTAAAATGCGATCATAGGCACGAGCAGACAATCCCATTCTATCCATTGCGGTTTTCAAAATAGTTCTTCCCGTTTCATCAATTTTACAAAAACTGTCTAAATCATTTTGTGTCATTTGAGCATTACAATGCATTCCTGATCTTTCATGAAATCTTCTTTGTTGAATTTTACGGGTT
>CANNKP010000121.1 GCA_947505255.1 Flavobacteriales bacterium | reverse complement strand
CAAAACAGTTACTATTGCTGGAATAGAGGATTATTTGAGTATGAATGAGTCGCCTTTAGCTTCAACAACTGTTAAAAGTGATAGTACATTTTCTGTTTCTTTTTTCATTACTGAAACACAAAAAGTGATTGTTCATCCTGGCAAAAATAAAAGTTATTTATACATTCAACCAAATTCCACCTACGATTTATATCTTCCAGAAAAAGACCGATATGAGCCTTATCGACCTAGTGGGAATTCAATTGAAGTAACATTTTTTGACCTTGATTCGAATGACATTAATTTCAAAATTTTGCAATTTCAAAGATGGATGGATGGTTTTATTAGTGATTCGTATTATTTAAAGAATACAAAACCATTAGAATTTGCAGCTAAATTGGATGAATTCAAAACGAATGCAGAAAAGCAGTACGTTGCTGATACGAATACATATTTTAAAACATTTGTAAAATTCAGTATTGCATCATTGGATAATATTCAAAATGCGGCTGAAAGAAATCGATATGAAAAGCATGATTTTTATATTAAGCCTTCAATTGTCGCGTATAAAAACGATGCCTATATGGGTTACATTTCAACTTTTTACGAAAAAATGGTTCCTCGTTTATCAGCAGAAACAAATACGAAAGTCTACCAAGCATTACTAAAAAGTAGCCCAACTTTAATCATGCGTGCATTAGGAACAGAATATACTTTAATCAATATGCGGATTCGTGAAATTGTTATGATTAAAGCATTATCCGAAGAATTTTATTCGAAAGATTTTCCGCAAACAAATATTTTGACAGTACTTGACAGTGTTGCAAATCACAGTTTATTTGAAGCAAATGCATTAATTGCTCGTAATATGTCAAATCGATTAACGCAATTAGTAGCAGGTGGAAAAGCTCCTGAATTTGTTTTAAAAAATGACAAAAGTGAAACGAAAGTCTTAACTAATTATTCAAAGAAATATGTGTATTTGCATTTTTATGATCCAACAAGCCAAAAGAGTGAAATTGAGGTTCCTCCTTTGATTGATATGTACAAAACTTATAAAGAAGACGTTACGTTCATCACCATTTATCCCGATACTATTTCTGCTTCAGTTCAAAATTCGTCATTTCTAAAAAGTATTCCTTGGGAAAAATGTGCTGCTAGTAGTTCAAATCCAATATGGAAAAATTACAGAATTGAATCTTTTCCAAGTTATGTTTTGATTGATGGTTATGGTTATGTTGTAGAAGCACCAGCCTTAGGTCCTTTGCCAGATGGACAATATCAAACAATTGATAGAACTTTCTTTTACATCCAAAAAGCAAATAAAGAGATGCAAGAGCATTAGACGGAAGAAAACAAAAAGAAAAAGGAAGAAGGAAGAAGTATTTTTATTCTTGGAAATTCCACTTTTTACCTTTCACTTTTTACTTTTCACTTTTCACCCTAACTTCTCACTTTATTCCTTATTTTTGAGTTCCAATTATAATCCCGTATGAAATTTAATCTTTCAGAAACCAACGAACTTATCCGCGAAAGAAGAACTATTTATCCCGAGCAATTTAGTGATAGAAAAGTTCATAAAGAACAAATTGAAGTCCTATTAAATAACGCACAATGGGCACCTACGCATGGGAATACTCAGCCTTGGCGATTCAAAGTGTTTACTGAAAATGCAAAACAGCGATTAAGTGATTTTTTGGCTAAAACGTATTTGGAATTGACTCCAATAGCGGACCAAAAAGATACCAAATTAGCAAAGATGATTACACGACCTTTAAAATCATCGGTTGTTATTGCTGTTTGTATGAAACGCCAGGAAGAAGAAAAGATTTTGGAAATTGAAGAAATTGAAGCTGTCGCTTGTGCCATTCAAAACATGCATTTAACATGCACAGCATATGGTTTAGGAGGTTTTTGGGCAACACCTAAACTCATTTACCATTCAAAAATGAATGAATTTTTAGGAATCGGTGAAAAAGATAAATGCATCGGTTTGTTTTATATAGGTTATCCTGCAATAGAGTGGCCAAAAGCGCACCGTAAACCAATTGAATATACTACGGAATGGATAACGGAATAAATACATCAAAAGGATCCTTTGGCCAATTAAGGAATATTTTTATACTTCATTTCAAAATAAACACATTAATCAATTATTATGGCAAATGAATCAACCGGTAAAATAAACTTCTGTTTTTTTAGTTAATTCACAGTGCAATACGAACAATGAAATATATAACATTCATATTTTTACTTTTTCAAATCGGCATTTCTTTTGCCCAAACAAAATCGACCAAAAAAGAAAAATTTCCTTCTTATTTTGGATTACAAGCACGAACAATATTCCCAACTAATTTTATAGGCACTCCCTTCAATTCATTTACAAACGATGAATTTTCAACTACTATTTCTCAAAAAATTGGATATTCTTTTGGAGGAACTGTTCGAGCAGGACTCACCAAGCTTATTGCATTTGAATCAGGAATTAATTTTACGCAACGCAATTTCGACTTGACAATGTCTGTTGCAGATTCTAATGTCTCAGGTGAAAATAAGTTCAGTTTCATTTGTTACGACATACCGATTAACGCGCTAGTTTACGTGCAATTAAGCGAACAATTTTACATGAATGCTTCCTTGGGCTTTGCATTGACCTTCAAACCAACTTCTGTTGGAGTATTGACATTGCCCGGCGGATCACATAGTTTTACGCACTCTGGTTTTGCCTACAAAAAATTTGGGGTTGATTTAAATGCAAACTTTGGTTTTGAATATCGGACAGAAAAAAGTGGATTCTTTTATCTTGGTGGTTCTGCAAGAGTACCCTTTGCCCCTGTTTTTGATCTTATCGCACAATACAAATACCAGGGTTACAAAAACACTATTTATGGAGAAATAGACGGTTCGTATTTATCCTTAGACTTAAAATATTTCTTTCCAAATATTAAAACCAAAGGCCCACAATTTATTCAGGGACCAATAGAATAAAAATGACAGAAGAAATCGAATTACTTATTGAAAAACTTGAATTGCTTCCTCATCCTGAAGGAGGATTTTATAAAGAAACGTATCGTTCTCTTGAAACCATCAATTCTGGAAAAAGGCAATTAATGACTTCCATTTATTTTTTATTGACTTCAGAAAATGTGTCTAAATTTCACCGAATCAAAAGTGACGAATTGTGGTTTTTTCATGCAGGAAGCCCTCTAATTGTTCATGTTTTAGATGAAAATGGCCATACTGAAAACTTAATAGGATTTGACCTTCAAAATGATGAAATACCTCAATTCATGGTGCCGAAAAACACCATTTTTGGGTCAAGTGTTCGAGGTGAAAATTCGTATTCACTCGTTTCTTGTGTTGTTGCACCAGGATTTGATTTTGCTGACTTTGAATTATTCACAAAAGAAGACTTACTTCCTTTATTTCCTTTACAAGAAGAAATTATTGCCCAATTAACTTAAGTAAATCAGTTTCTTCGATTAGTGTAACCCAAAGTGTAATGTTACCATTATCCATTCTTGGCCAAATTGGGCGAATCACACCATTGACTGCAGAAATATTAAGGTAATCACCAAAAAAAACATCTTCACTTGGTTTAAATGGTTTTTTAGAAATACGGTTTTCGGTAAATGTCAATCCTCCATCTCTTGAAGTTGAAAGGTAAACATCCGTTTGACTGTCAGAATAATTTCTTCTATCATAATACACAAAATACAAAATTCCGTTTGATTGATCGATTGTCATCCATGTAAAAAACTGATGTTTTTTTGACTCATCTTGGTTCACTCGAACAGGATCAGACCATGATTTCCCTCCATCATTCGATCTTGATAACCAAGAATCGGTATCTCCTGCCCCATTTTTTTGATCGCACCAATTCAAATATAACGTCCCACGATTTGAACCATTACTTAAATCACTAACCAAAATAGGTAAACCATTCGCTCTCTGCAAACCTGGGATTTCCAAATCCCAACCTCCAGAATGAATATGAATAAATTGTTCTTCTGCCAACCATGTTTTTCCACCATCCACTGATTTTTGCATCACGAGTCCATGAGGTCCAGTCCATGTAACATAAATTTCACCATTTGGTCCAACAGCTGGAACTGCTCCTTCAACCGTATTATCACCATCCATGCAATCACCAGCAAATTTTGAAATTCGAATAGGGTCCGACCACGTTTTTCCTTGGTCACTGGATTTTGAAAAGACAATGATTGATGAATCTGTAGAAACTGTAGATGCGTATTTATCGAATTGTGTCCAAGACATATAAATTTCATTATTCATTGGATTTACAACCGTCCAATGTTTATCTTGAGCTTTGGTTCCATTGGGCTTTGGGAATGTACCGTTATTAAATTTACCGTCAACATTTTCAGCAGTTTGGCATACTATTCGGTCAATCCAACTTGTTTTTTTGTAATTCGCTAAATGAAAATAATACAACCGACCTGTTGTATCGAACGTTAAAACAGGATCACCCCAAACTCCATATTTACTTTTCATTGCTTTGCTTGTCCACGTCTTACCGCCATCCATTGAATAGTAGTATTCTTTTAGTATACAAGCCGCAGCAATGATGTTTTGATGATTTGGATGAATTGCAATTGCGGGCTCCGATTGGCCATAAATATTTGCTAATCTGCTAGATGGTGGTAATTGAATACTTTTGAATTCCGATTGTGAAAGGGAAATTGAATAGAACCCTATAAATGCTAAAATCAGTAAATTTCTCATTCAATAACTCTTAACCAATATTCCAATAATTGCACCTTTTTAGTATCTGGTGATAATTTGAATTGAAATTGTGGCTTATCATATAATGTCATGTTACCTGATAATTCAAACAATAATTCGTCACGAGCAACCAAGATATTTATCTCAGAGCCGAGTTCTAATGAAGATAAAAATGATTCAAATGATGCTTGATCAATACGTAAACCATTGCAACCAATTACTTCATCATTGACACTTAAACCCATGTTTTCTGCCGCTGATCCTGATCGTATTGAACGCACTACAACTTTATTTCCATCTTGTCTTAAGGCAGCACCAAAATTAGGTTTTGCCGATCCAACAGATTCTACATCAATTCCAATAGCCCCTAAAATATCATTGAATGGAGGTGTTTCTGTTCCATTTACGTAGCTTGCGAAAAAGGAATCCATGTTTTCTCCCAAAAGTGTTTCTAATTCTTTTTTGAATTCAGTATCTGAAAAACCACGTTTTAACTGTTTGTAATATTTATTATACAATTGTTGTAAAAAATGATCCAAACACTTCTCCCCTTTGTATTTAGCAATGATTTTAGCATCAATTAACGCTGCTAACATTTGTCCACGTGAATAATACGTCATTTGCGTATTTCCACTATTTTCATTTGGACGATACCCTTTAATCCAAGCATCAAAACTAGCATGAGCTACTGGCTGAACTCTTGTGCCAACGGAACCTTCAACATAATTGATGGTTCCTTGAATCTTGTTTAAATATTCATCCTTTGTATAATATCCTGCGCGGCGTAACAATAATTCATCGTAATACGAGGTAAATCCTTCCATAACCCATAATAAGGTCGTATAATTCTCTTCATCGTAATTAAAAGGTCCTAATTCAATTGGTCGAATTCGCTTCACATTCCACAAATGGAAATATTCGTGCGCAACTAGTGATAGAAAGCCCATGTATTCTGCTCCTTGGTATGTCCAACGATTTACGCTTAACGTACAGGAATTAATATGTTCCAAACCACCTTGACCATCAACTACGTTATGAATAATGAATGTATATTGTTTATTCGGATTCTCACCAATTACCGTTGTCGCAGTTGTAACGACTTTAGCCATGTCTTCTTGCAATTGTTTGATATCATAATTTGCAACACCATACATAGCAACAGTATGAATAACTCCAGCCGCAGTAAATTGAAAAACTTCTTGATTCCCTATTTCGATTGGACAATCAACTAATTGGTCATAATTTTCAAATTCAAATAATTCAGAACCATCGCTGGCAACAGATTCTACTTTACGCGGCAATGAGGTTGAAATTATTTTGAAATCAGCGTAAGGAAAAATCTCTAAACTTCCTTTATGTTGTTGATGATTATTAACATACATGAAAATTCCAGAACCGCTAACATATCCATGTGTCAAATCCAAGAAACTTGTTCTAACAGACAATTCAAAGGAATAAACTTCGTATCTAACAATTACTTTTTTAGATTTTCCTTTGGCGATTGTCCAGGTATTTTTCGATATTTTATTTACAGTAAGTGCTTTTCCTGCTTCATCAAATGCTTTTACTAAGTCAACATTTTTCGCAAATTCTCTTACTAAATAGGATCCTGGAGCCCAAACCGGCATTTTAATTTCCAATTCCTTTTCAGAGAAATTCGACAATTCCATTTCAACTTGAAAGTAATGATTTTGAGGTTTAACCATTCGTAAAGTGTATCTAATTTCCTGAGAAAAGAAGTTAAATGAAATGAAAAAAATGGTGGAAATAAGAAGTAGCCTTTTCATATTATTATTTATTGTACACAAAGATAAGATTAGTAACTTTAGAATTATCTTTACTGAACGAAAAACAATTAACATGAAATACAATATACTAACAATTCTAAGCATCTTCATCATTAGCTCATGTTCAACAGATTCAACTTCGAAATCTAGTAATGGAGATAGTAGCTCCGATTTAAACGCTCAAATAGAACAATTGAAAAAGGAAAATGCATTAAAGGATTCAATGATAAATGAATCATTGGCATTTTATAATGAGATTGAATCAAATCTAAGATCGATTGAATCTAAGAAAAATGAGATTAGAATTGTTTCAGAAAATCCTGAAATTACACCCGAAGATAAAGAATGGATTTTAGAACAAATACGTCATATCAATTTTTTACGTGAAGAAAATGCAAAAAAGGTAACATTATTAAACAAACAATTGAACAAGAACGGCTTACGCATCAAGGAATTAGAAAATATGATTCAAGATTTGCTACAAAATATCCAAGCAAAAGATTCACAAATAAACGATTTACAGGCAGAACTAGGTTCTTTAGATAGAGCCTATTCAAGATTATTTAATGTATACCAAGAAAAATCAGAATTGGTTGCTGAATTAACGGAAGAATTGCATACTGTTTACTATTCATACGGAACAGAAAAGGAATTAGCCAAAAACCAGGTTATTGAGCGAAAAAATGGTTTTATAGGAATAGGAAGGAAAATCAAATTAGTTGATAAATTCAATGAGAAATATTTTGCTAAAATTGATTTAACGGAAGATAAAGAAATATTTGTTGAAGGTTCTAATTTGAAGTTCATTACAGACCACCCTTCTAGCTCTTATTCGCTTGTTCCAGTTGGGAAAAATACAAAAATTAAAATTTCTAATCCACATGAGTTTTGGAAAATTTCTAGGTATTTGGTGGTTTTGGTTGATTGAACATAGTGCTGAACGAGGAGTGAGGAGTTGAAAGTTTAGAGTTTATAGTTTAGAACTGAAAGTTGAAAAAGAAGTACGAATGAATCCGTTAAAGAAAATTGGAATTATTTTATGGTTAATGGTTTGTCTTTTTGGTTCATTTGTATATGGTCTGATATTTATTTCTTGGTATAATTCAATCAAAGGTTTCGACGACTTTAGCTCTTCCGATTCATTCTTTATAATTTTTGTCTTACTTATTTTTAGTCTCGTTCTATCAGTACCTTTTTTGATTTACATTTTGATAAGAGACAAATTGAATATTAACAAAAAATCAAGAATAAAAGAATATTCCATTGTACTCACAATCTTTTGTGTTCTTTTATATTTTATTTTTTCTCTAGAAATGAGGAGTTTTATAGAAGGTTTTGAAGTGATGACAACTTATTATATTTT
>CANNKP010000120.1 GCA_947505255.1 Flavobacteriales bacterium | reverse complement strand
TTGTCGTTCAGGTAATCCGTGAAAAGAAAACAAAACATGATCATATTCCTTTAAATCAAAAGATTTTGTCCTTTCAATTATTGAATCGATATAGCCTTCATCATCCCAAAATTGATTCACAATTTTAACTTCAGGAATTACCCACCATTTTCGGATTATATTCATCGCTTTTTCCACTGCAGAGCCTGATGAAGCACTAGCATATTGCGGAAACAATGGAATGATTATAATTTGTTCATAGTTCGCTTGGTGCATTCTTTCCAATACACTATCCATTGAAGGATTCTGATAGCGCATCGCCATTTCAACTTTCACTTCAGAAGCATTAAATCTTTCTTGAACCAATTTAGTAACGTTTTCAGTGTGCGTTAACAAAGGTGAAACGCCATTTCCATGCGCCCATAATTCTTTGTAAATCTTAGCAGATTTTGGTGCTCGAAAAGGAACAATAATTCCATTCACCAACAACTTCCGCGGTAACCAAGGAATATCTATTACCCGTGGGTCATTCAAAAACTCACTTAAATAACGACGCACATTACTTGTACTTGGGCTGTCTGGTGTTCCAAGTTGTATTAAAAGTACTCCTGTTTTCATACTATTTTCTAATTAAAATAATTTTTGTTCCCACCCTTCAACTTCTTCAGGATTCAAAAGGTTCAATTTTAATAAATATTTTATTGTCTTGTCAAAGTCCAACGGATATTCTATTCCGTTATAATTCCAATCTGTTTCTATCAGCCAATTTTCCACTTGGCCAGACCGCAAATTATACCTCCATGAAATTACTTCTACCGTATCTTCATTCTTCTTTACTTCGAGCGCTTTTTTATTAACAACAGCACACATTTCCTTTAATAAAGTAGAATGTTTTTCTAGCACTTCTTCACGCACAGCAATTACAAAACATGGCCATGGAGTAACCACTTCATCAATATAACGACATTTACCTTGTTCCGTAAAAGGGAATGTTGTGTACTTCTCCCATAAAAAACCTTGTGATTCATTGTGTTCCAGCGACCATAAAGCACCATATATATCTCCAATACTATTGAACTTTAAGTTTTCTAAATCCCATCCTTCTTGACTTGCTTTAACATACGTCATCAAATGCGAACCAGAACCTTCTCGAGAAATCGCAAAAACTTTACCTTCTAATTGATCAACCGTTTTAATATCGCAATTATAAGGCACATGAATCCCCCAGTGAAGCGGTGAAACAACATATACTTGAATTATTTTTGCTTTTAATCCTTGAAGGATGGATTTGGTTATTCCTTCGGTCAAAAGAACAGCAATATCAATTGACCCTGTTTCTAACCCTCGAATCATTTGACCAGTTCCACCACTCATATCACTCCAATGCAAATCCAGACCAATTTCTCTAAATTTACCTTCTTCGATTGCTAATCTCCAGGGCAAATTAAAATGCTCTGGCACCCCGCCAATTTTCAATCCAATCATTCTTTTCTATTTTGCTCTGAAAACTGCATATCAAATAATCTACGGTAAAAACCATCGATTTTCAATAATTCGGTATGAGAACCAATTTCTTTAATTTCTCCTTTATCTAATACAACAATTTTGTCCGCATTTTGAATGGTAGATAAACGGTGGGCTATAACAATGGAAGTCCTTCCTTTTGTTAATTCAGTTGTTGCTTTTTGAATCATTTCTTCTGATTCGGTATCCACACTCGATGTTGCTTCATCTAAAATTAATACATGAGGATTGTAAACACTCGCTCTTATAAACGCCAACAGTTGTCTTTGGCCAACAGATAATACGCCACCTCTTTCACCAACTTGATAATCATAATTCCCAGGTAATCGCTGAATAAATTCATGAGCACCAACAGTTTTTGCTGCTTCAATCACCTGTTCTCTTGATATAGTTGGATCACCTAACGTTATATTGTTGTGAATAGTATCCGAGAAAAGAAAAACATCTTGTAATACAATTGCGATATTCTTCCTTAAATAATTCAAATCAATTTCTAATAAATTAGTGTCTCCAATTAGAATATCACCTTTTTGAAATTCATAAAACCTTCCTAATAAATTAACGATAGTTGATTTTCCCGCACCAGTTGCTCCGACGAATGCGACTGTTGTTCCAGCTTGGATTTCAAGATTAATATTCTTTAAAACCCATTCTTCATTTTTATAAGCAAATGAAACATCATTAAACGAAATTGTTTTATCAAAATCTAGATTTTTCTTGGTGCCTTGCTCTTGAACATGCTTTTCTAAATCCAAAATCTCAAAAACACGTTCAGCTCGAACGGTCCCTCTTTGAAGAATATTAAATTTATCTGCCAATTGTCGAATTGGTCTGTAAAGCATGTGAACCCAAAGTGTAAAAGAAATAATTTCACCATACATGCTTTTGATTTCAAGATCACTTTTCCCTCCAGCTTTCAATGCGCCCCATACCAAAAGCAATGCAATCGACATGGAACTAAGCATTTCAACGATTGGGAAAAATATTGAATTCGCCCAAACAGCATTAATGTGTGCTTGACGATGTCCTTTATTTATTTCTTCAAAATTTTGATATTCCTGTTTTTGCTTGTTGAATAGCTGAACTATTGACATTCCTGTAATTCTCTCTTGCACAAACGTATTCAGCTTGTTAACTTGAATTCTTTCTAATTGAAATGAATTTCTCATCGCCCGAGCAAAGATACGCGTTGCAAAAAGTAAGATTGGAATTGGAATAATTGTCATTAAAGCCAATTCCCAATTACTAAAAAACATAAGAAATATTATCACGATCAAAGAAAAAAGATCTCCAGCAATATCCATTAATCCTGAAGAAAACACTTCCGTTATTGCTTCCAAATCGGAAACCAAACGTGTAACGAGCGAACCAATTGGCGTTTGATCGAAGTAACGCATTCTAAAACTAAGAATATGTCCAAAGAGTTTTTGTCGAATGTCTCGAATGATTGATTGCGCCAAAAGATTTGATAAATAGGAGTTAGTAAATTGCAATAACCCTTCGATAACTAATATTCCAATAACTATTGCTGTCCAGATCAACAACATTTCACTATTTTGACTTTGAACAATATACTTATCTACCATTCGCCCAACAATCAATGGTCGCGAAGGTCCTAGGCAAGCAAGTAATACAGTGCAAATAACAGCAAAAGAAAATAATTTCTTATACGGTTTCAAGTACGAAATTAATCGTTTAAAAATGGAAATATTTATGGTCGCCTTTTCGGACATAGCTACAAATTTACCTAAATTTCAGAGGAAGATGAAGTTGGAAATAAATTCTTTTTTTTATTAATTACAATTAAGAAGAATGATTGTTTTTAAAAATGAATTACTTTTATGAAAAAGGACAAAATATGATTCACAATCTTTCAAAGACAAATTCAATTTTCTCAACATTTTTAGGCGAAATTAGAGATTCATCTATTCAAAAAGACACCATGCGTTTCAGAAGAAACATGGAGCGAATTTCAGAAATTTTAGCTTATGAATTATCCAAGAGCCTTGAATACAAGTCAATTTCTGTAAGAACTTCACTTGGAGAAGCCGACGTCAATGTTTTGAATGAACAACCGGTATTGGCAACAATTCTTCGAGCTGGACTTTCAATGCATCAAGGATTATTGAATTATTTTGATAAATCGGATAGTGCTTTTATTTCAGCTTATAGAAAACATTCAACTGCTGAAGAGTTTGAAATTCATGTTGAATATTTAGCATCACCTCAGATAGATGGTCGTGTTGTTATCATAAGTGACCCAATGTTAGCGACTGGAAGTTCAATGGTAATGGTTTATAAAGCTCTTTTAAAACAAGGAAAGCCTTCAAAAATAATTATTGTTTCAGCGATTGCTACGCCAATAGCGTTAGATTATGTAAAAAGACATTTACCAGACACTACAGAAATTTGGGTTGGTGCAATTGATGAAGAGTTAACCGCACAATCATATATAGTGCCTGGTCTTGGTGATGCAGGAGATTTGGCTTACGGAATTAAATGTTAATCCTTCAGTATGAATTGGGGACTTTTATCGACCGTATTTCTTTTAGCAACAGTTAAATTCATGTTTGCGCCATCCACTGGGTGCGGCATGGGACTTCCATTTTGGGAAACATATTTAACCGCTGCTGCAGGTGGGACTTTTGGTGCCGCTGTTTTTTACTATTCAAGCGAACTTTTACTCAAATATTCTCATAAAAAGAAAGTGGCTAAAAGAGAAGAAATGGAGAAAAATGGAATACCGATTATACCAAAGAAAAAATTCACTAAAACAAATAGGTTCATTATTCGATTGAAACGAACGCTTGGTATATATGGCATTTGCTTCTGGGCTCCATTTTTTCTTTCTGTTCCAATTGGAAGTATTATTGTTGCAAAATTTTATGGTCATCTTAAAAAAACCTTTCCATTAATCGTAATCGGAATGTTTTTGAATGCCTTAATCATGACAGGCTTATCTTATTTGATTTACTCGAATGAAATCTAAACATCTTTTTTTTGATTTAGACAGAACACTTTGGGATTTTGAAAAAAACTCAGAAATTGCTTTAAATAAGTTATTTTTTGATTTGGGACTAAATACAACTATTCCAAATTTTACAGTATTTCATGATTTATATAAAACACACAATTCTCGTTTGTGGAAATTGTATGGTTCTGGAAAACTTTCAAAAGATATTTTAAGAAATGAGCGATTCAGGGTAACATTAGAAGAATTTAACCTTGTTGACCCTCGTTTAATAGAAAGCATAAGTGATGGTTACGTTGAAATTTCTCCACAACAAACAACGCTTTTCCCAAATACACTATCCACATTAGATGCTCTTCAAAAAGAAGGTTTTAATATGCATATTATTACAAATGGTTTTAAAGAAGTACAATTTATCAAACTTCAAAAATCTGGTTTAGAAACTTATTTCGACATCATCGTATGCTCAGAAGATGTAGGCAAAAACAAACCTTCACCAGATATCTTCCATCATTCAATGAGTCATGCAAAAGCAAAACCAGAAGATTCAGTGATGATTGGCGATGATTTTGAAGTTGACATTCTGGGAGCATTAAGTGTTGGCATGCAAGGAGTTCTTTTTGATCCTTATAAAGAACACAAACATTTCCAAGACAATTTCATCATTCAACAATTAGATGAACTTCCTGCGCTTTTGCCGTGGGTATTGAAAAAGAATTTATAATTCAAATATTTTCACACCGGCACTGGTATTAATGAAGTGAAATTGAATTTAAAGAAATTAATCATGATAAATCCTTTAGTGCTTTTATCCGCGTTTTCAGTGGGAAATTATTTTATTTTATTCTCCCGCAGATTTCGCTGATAGGCGCAGAAACACTTACGAAATATTCTAACCTTATTTGCCAGTCTAATGCAGTAGCAAATAATTCTTACTGGTTTTACCTTTATTCATAGATCAAAATTCATAATTAAAAATGGACTAACTAAAATTATATAGTTAATAAATTATAGGCCTATTCTTTTTCTGAAATCACATAAAACTCGAAATCAGATATCCGTACTTTTCCTTTACTTGGATTCCAACAATAAATAGACAATTTATCAGTAGGTAATGTGAATTCTGGCAATGTAAATGTCTGAAAAAATTCTTGTTCTATTCCTATTTCATTGAGTTCTCCTTGATCATAAGCAACATAAAAAGCAGGCGTTCCATCTTTCTTTTTTAACATTTCACCGTTTCTTTCAAGTAAAATCACAATGTAAAATGGAATTGAATCTTCAATCTGACCCTTTGATTTAACCAAAAAATAGGAGTTTTCTGAGTTCAATGTTGGCAACTTATCTGCATCCAATTTCATGTCATTGAAAAATTCATCCGAAGTGAAATTTGAGTTTTTTACATGACCGATTAAAAAAGGTTTATTTAAACTTCTTGCAGATTTATTATTAAAAAGGTAATAACTACTATACTTCGTCAAAAATGACTGCTCATATCCTGGATAATACTTTCGTATGACTTCCAAGAACATTGGTGTATGATATTTATTACTAAAGCTATAACAGAAGAATGGCGTTTTAGCATTTTTTGCACGGTTTCTAAGTGCATAAAGAGATTCTTGATATTCCCAATCAATAATAGTTTCATTTAAGGGTTTATTTAAATAAAAATTAATGTAATCCACATTGTTATAATTCGAGGCATAGGTTATATTATTTCTGCCAAGTTTCTTATCTGCATTATTTATTTGTTCCCCAATTTCCTTAAAAACACCATAATGAACAGGTTTAAATAATTGATTTCTTAATAAACTATCTGTTAACGGAAGAAAAGTGATAAATGCAATCAAGATAAACTCCCATTTTTTAGAAACCGAATTAATACTTGAGAATAGTGGTAAAAAAACAAACGGCAATATAAAGAGCATCACCACTTCTCTCAAAATTGGTGTAAACGAATGAGATAAAATAAATGCACCAATAAATGTTATTAAAAATATACTGATTGAAAAAATCGAAACCCCATTCCACTTTTTAAAACCGAAATAAAAAATTGAAGTGAGAAATGCAATCACAAGAATTGTAAATAACAACCAAGATTCATTAAAAAACAAATAGATGAAATCAATCGGCCAGCTTAATTTTGGAGCATCGAGCCATCCTAAACCTCCCCGTCCAACTTGGAACAAAGTAATTGGCAGATGCGGAAGAAAACAAATAACTGCAATTAAACCGCCAACAATCAAATATTTCAGATTGTTTTTCCCAATATAAAACAATGAACAAAAACAAAGAACAAGCGCAACTAAGAAGGCAAAATAATGAGAGGTCATTGCTCCGAAAAGTCCAAGTGCTAGAATCAATGTCCATCGCCATTTTTTCAACTCGTTCAATTTTAATTCTAAGACTGCCCAGAAAGCGATCAGCAAGAAAAAGGTCCCTGAATTATAAGGTCGCGCAAAAACCGTATTTAATAGTGTAAATGTGAGGCCAACATATAAACCTTGAACCAATAAAGCGCCTAATTGGGAAAAATATTTAGCTCCAATTCTATATATTAAATAAGAATTAAAGATGTAAAATAATAAACTTGTGGAGCGCATTGCCCATTCAGAATCACCAAAAATTCTTACCCAAAACCATAACAACACTTGATAAAAAGCAGGATGCATGTCACCGACCTTCACTCCTTGGGTCCAAAAAAGATCCCAATCCGTAAAACGTGTTCGATACCAAGCACTGAGTTCGTCATTTGACATACCTTGTTCAGACATGAAAATCAGTCGAACAATTAATCCAATGATTAAAAGCGTAACAAATACCCAGTGCTTTTTGAGTTTTTGCATTTAGTTATTATCCGTGTAATTCTTGACGCGTTTTTTCATACAAAACAATTCCTGCAGAAACACCAACATTCATTGATTCAATTTCACCTCGCATTGGAATTCTTGCTTTAATGTCAGCCAAGTTTAATAAATCAGAAGTGATACCATCCTCTTCAGACCCTAAAATTACTGCAACGGATCCACGAAGATTAACTTCATAAAGTGGAATTTTAGTTTTTTCTGTGCAAGCCACAATTCTCATACCTAACTGTTGTAAATAGAACAAAGAATCTTTCAAACTCGTTGTTTTACAAACTGGAATTCTATTCAATGCTCCTGCTGATGTTTTTACGGCATCTGGAGTTACTAATGCAGAACCTTTTGAAGGGATTAATATTGCATGAACACCTTGACATTCTGCACTTCTTGCAATTGCACCAAAATTCCTAACATCGGTTATTCTATCCAAAACGAGAATAAAAGGCTTCTCACCTCTTTCCAACATTTCTTCAACCAACGGTTCAATTACCTTATATTCAATCGGAGAAACCATTGCAATAACACCTTGATGATTCCCGTCAATCAGAGCATCTAATT
>CANNKP010000119.1 GCA_947505255.1 Flavobacteriales bacterium | reverse complement strand
ACAAGGCGAATACGCAGGATTAATGGTCATCAAAGCATACCATGAATCACGTGGAGATCACCAAAGAAAAGTGATGATTATTCCTTCATCTGCACACGGTACAAACCCTGCTTCAGCTGTTATGGCTGGATTTGAAGTTGTGGTTACTGGTTGTGATGAAAATGGAAATATTGATATTCCAGAAATGACGCGTGTTGCAATTGAACACAAAGACACATTAGCAGGATTGATGGTAACGTATCCTTCAACACATGGAGTGTTTGAAGAAGGTATTCGTGATATAACTTCTGTTATTCATGACAACGGTGGTCAAGTTTACATGGACGGAGCAAATATGAATGCACAAGTTGGGTTAACAAATCCAGGAAACATTGGTGCTGATGTTTGTCACTTGAACTTACACAAAACATTCGCTATTCCTCACGGAGGTGGTGGGCCTGGAATGGGACCAATTGGTGTTGCGGCACATTTAGCGCCATTCTTACCAGGAAGTAAAATGCTAGAAGCTGGTGGAAGTCAAGCAATTAATGCTATTTCTTCTGCTCCTTATGGAAGTGCATTGATTTTATTGATTTCGTTCGGTTACATCAAAATGCTTGGTGCAATTGGTTTAAGAGAATCAACTGAAATTGCAATTTTAAACGCCAATTATATCGCCGCTTCATTGAAAAATGACTATGATATTCTTTACACAGGTAAAAACGGAACTGTAGCGCACGAACTAATTTTAGATTGTCGTGAGATCAAGAAAACTTCTGAGGTTGAAGTAGCTGATATCGCAAAACGATTAATCGATTATGGATTCCACGCTCCAACTGTTTCTTTCCCAGTAGCTGGAACGTTGATGATTGAACCAACTGAATCAGAAGATAAAGACGAATTAGATCGTTTCATTATCGCAATGATATCTATTCGTAAGGAAATTGCTGCAATCGAAAATGGAAAAGCTGACAAGGAAAATAACTTATTGAAAAATGCACCTCACACAGCGGATTGTATCATCAATAGAGATTGGAATTACCCTTATTCTCCGCAAGAAGCGACTTATCCTGTTGCTTATTTGAAAGAATTTAAATACTGGGTTCCAGTTCGACGAGTTGACAATGCTTATGGAGATAGAAACTTAGTTTGTTCTTGTCCAAGCGTTGAAAGTTATAAGAATGTTGTGGCTTAATTAAGTTAAAAATAATTTTAAAATCCCTTTCGTTCGTCAGCTGACGAACGAAAGGGATTTTTTTGTTGCTCAAACAATGATAAAGTTGTGTTTTTTTTTGTATTATTGAAATAAAAAAATGCGCTTTTCAATAATACTACTTTTCACTCTCTATGCTCTACATTCTCTATCTCAAGCAGATTCATTAAATCTTAATTGGCTTATTCCTTCTGGTCACACACCTGCTACTTTAGCAACTGCAACTGATGCAGTTAGGGGGAAAACGTATATTGCAGGAGATTTTGATAAACTTCAAAGTCAAACACCTTACAATACTACTTTGGACTTAGTATCTGATGAAGTTCTGTCGCCTAAAGTTAAAATTAATGGAGAGATACGTGTTGCAATATCTGACGGTAATGGAGGTTTTTTTATTGGTGGGAATTTCACAAAAGTAAATGATCAAGCATTATCTTATCTCGCCCATATTGACCAGAATAATAATATAGTGCCTTTCAATGTACAAGTAAATCAAATGGTGTTTACTTTATTATTAGAAAATGGTGTTTTATATATTGGAGGAAACTTTACAAATATCAACGGTAGTGTAAGAAATTTTGTTGCAGCTGTTGATTCAGTAACCGGCATACTCACTTCTTGGAATCCAAACCCAAATAACCTTGTGCTTAAAATGCATTCTTCTGGTGGGTCGATTCTAATGTGTGGAAATTTTACGAATATTGGTGGAATTGCTAGAAATTATATCTGCTCTTTGGACCCCATATCCGGTGTTTTGAATTCTTGGAACCCAAATCCAAATCAAAATATTTTTAATATTGAAGAGCATCTTGGTTTTATTTACCTCATAGGTAATTACTCATCTATTTCTGGAGAATTAAGAGATGGACTTAGCCGTTATGATGCGTTGACATTAAATTTAGACACTTGGGATTACGGTATAACTAATGGATTAGTTAGTGGTCTTTGTTTTTCTGGATCAACTATGTATATGTATGGTTTTTTTAATGGTATTGATGGTTTTTCACGTCAAAATATTGCTGTTTATGATCTCAATACCCTTTCAGTTCTTCCTAATTTACTAAACGTGAATGATCAAGTATTAAGCGGAGAGGTAATTAATGGGAAGGTATACTTTGGTGGTGAATTCACGACCTTAAATTCTGCCCCTCGTCAATATCTTTTTAGAGCAGATGCAAATACTGCACTAGTTGACATTTGGGATCCAAAACCAAGTAATTTTGTCAAAGGATTTATAAGCGATGGCGTTCACATGTTTCTTTTCGGAATTTTTGGGAAGTTTGGGACACAGTCTGCTTCTAATTTAATAACGTATGATACTGCCACCGGTCAACCATCTACTGAACAAATTTTATTGAATGGGGCTGTTAATTCTTTAAAAATTGAAGGTAATTTGCTTTTCCTAGCTGGTCATTTTACAGAAGTAAATGGTCAAGCAAGAAACCGGATGGCCATAATTGATTTAACCACAGGAACCCTTACAGATTGGAATTTTAACGGTTTTTGGGATGCATCAAATTTCAATTTACATGACAACAGATTATATTTCAGTCATTACAATCAAGTCAGTAGCGTTCACCTATATAATGATGATGATTTCATTACTCATGTTAATTTACTAGACAACAATGGCCAATCTAGTGGTGCTCATGTTTATGATATGAGTTTTTCAAATGATACAATAATCATTGTTGGAAGATTTTACTACATCAATGGTATTCAGAGAAATAGTTTTGCACTTTTTGACTATACCAATAGCCAAGTTTTAGCGCTTAATCCTGCAGTAACATTTAACTCTGGAGGAACTGACTATTATGGTACAGTTAATACAATAGCACAAGAAGGTGCGATTTTATATGTTGGAGGAATGTTTGATAAAGCGTTTGGTCAGACAAGAAAGGGATTGTTTTCTGTAAATATGTCAAGTAGTGCATCTGCTGGTATTGGCCCTCTCATGTATGGTCAAGTGACTGATTTAGAAATAAGAACTGATGGACTTACAGTAGCAGGAGCATTTAATCTTGGCGCTTTGAATAGAACCAATCTAGTGAAAGTGAATTTGGCGAATAATAATTTGATAAATTGGGCACCAAACCCAAATTCATTAACCAATATGGTAAAAGTGTTGGAGGGTAAAACTTTAGCTTTCGGCACCTTCAGTTCTGTTGATAGTACCCTATTAGAAGATGTCGCAATTTTTGAGAATTGTCTAAGTTTTTCTTCAACAACAATTTCCACAACATGTAACTATTTGTGGAATGGAATTACATACACCGAATCTGGAGTATATGAGAAAAATTTAATAAACGCTTCAGGTTGCGATTCTGTTGCTTATTTAAATTTAGAGATTCAAAATTCGTTTAGTTCTCAAACTGTTCAAATTTGTTCAGCAAGTTATACATCTGGGAGTGGAATTGTTTATAATCAAACTGGGCTTTACACTGAGTTGTTAACCAATGTGTATGGCTGTGATTCAGTTGCGTGGCTTGACCTTGAATTTTATCCGACTTATGATACCACAATTTCATTTCTGAACTATACCTCTTCGTATACATGGCCTTTAAACGGTCAGACTTATACACAAACAGGTATCTACGATTATACGCTTCAAACGATTAACGGATGTGATTCAATTATTCACTTAAACTTGTTATTTGTTCCTAGCCCTGAATCGAATGAAATTTTGAATAATTGGGTTGCAAATGGAGATATCTATGATATTGACTATGACAGCCTAAATAACAGAATGATTTTAGGTGGAAATTTTACTGGGTTCAGTAGAAAAGGATCCGGTCCAAAATTGTTGGATGAATCAACCGGATTCCCAACTGACTTTGTTCCAACCAATGATGGGTATATAACTCAAGTTATATCGGATGGAAGCAACGGTTATTTTGTAATTGGAGGGTTTACAATAATTGGAGATAGTTTAAGGAATAATATTGCTCATTTGGATTCGAATTATATTGTTACGGTATGGCAAGCAGATACCCCTGTGAATTTCACTGAGATAATTATTGGAGGCAACTATTTATTTGGTAGAACTTTTAATGATGTAAAGGCCCTTGACAAAACAACTGGAAATGTGTTATCATGGACAGTATCTGCCTACGGTGGAACTGATATATACACAATGGAATATATTGACGGATATCTCTATATTGGAGGAAATTTTACATTACTATATGCACCTACCCTTATTTCTAAAAAAGCAATTGCACAAATAGATCCAACTACAGGAATCCCAACAGCATGGAATCCTTTTTCGACCGGAACACCAAGTGTTTATGATATACATGCTGATGGAAACAAACTTTACTTTGGAGGTACTTTTGGCTTTTTTTCAGGTTGGACAAGAAATCGGATTGCTAGGGCAACAGTAACAGGCTCTTCATTGACGGTAGATACTTGGAATCCAAACGCCAATGCGGATGTATATTCAATTCAAACATCTTCAACGAAAGTCTTAATTCTTGGTGCTTTTACAACAATGGCAGGTTCCTCAAGGCAAGGAGTTGCATATATAAATAAAGCAAATACAACTTTACATAGTTTCAACCCAGGAACTGGACTCACAAGCAGTTTCTATTATACTGCAGCTAAATTCCTTAACGGAAATCTTTATATCCAATTTGCTGATCCTGATGTTACCATCGGTTCCTCAAAAAGGAGTTATCTTGCCTCGTTCGACACAATTAATTTCCAACTGAGATCCTGGGTGGTAAATCCAAACGCTACTGCAGAAATAGAAGTAGCAAATGGAAAATTGATCGTATGTGGTCCGTACAGCTTTATTGGTTTTATAGAAAAGCCTCTCATCGCAGCAGTAGACCCAAATACCCTTGATATTTTGAACTGGAACACAACTGTTGCAGGAACTGTGGTAACAGAAATAACTATAGCAGGGAATAAATTGTTTGTTTCTGGAAATGTAATTTATAATTCCGGCTCATTTTACGAAGGAATTCAAGTGTTTAATCTTTCAACTGGAGTATCTATTGCTACACCAGAGCAAATAAACGGTAGTAATGGACAATTACTAGATTACAATAATGGATTTGTTTATGCTTCGCGATTTTATGGCGATATCACCAGTCCACCGAATTGGAGTTTCTGTCGAATTGACACTTCATCACTCAATTTTGACATGACATTTGACCTGGCAATAGCGTCGACTTCGAATCCTAGTTATGAATCTGTATTGGATTGCGAATTTGTTGACTCACTGATGTACTTTTCAGGTAATTTTGAGATTGTTCAGGGACAAACAAGATCTGGAGTGGCAAGCATGAATCTTAATACCTTACAACTTACACCCTTTTCAATTTCAATTCCTGGCTTTTTTATTTATATCGAACTATTTGAAGATAATTTAATAATTCTAGGACCTTATGATACAATCAATTCCCAGCCACGATCCTACTTGTCTTCGGTTAATAGATTTAATGGCAACCTTTCTTCTTGGTATCCAAATTTTAATCAACCTCCTTTTAGTTATTATTCTTTAAATTCTCTTGAGATCAAGGATAATTTTATTTATGTTGGTGGTGATTATAATTATGGAAGTCAAATACAACGATACGGCTTGGCATCATTTTCATTAAATAGTAATTACCCAACTGCCCTTACTTTTTCTCAATTTTCGACTGTAAATGACCTTTGTTTTTCTAATGATAGATTGCACGCTGTAGGTGATTTATTGTCCCCAAGTAATGTAAGTCTCATTGAAAAACATAAAGTTTTTGACATATGTAATCTTGAAATTGACGAATACGATACAACTTTTAATTCCACGAATTATACATGGAATGGTATTCTTTGTCAACAATCTGGACTATACTTTTATTCAGTTGATAATCCAACTGGTTGTGATTCAAATTATATTTTACATTTGACCATTTTACCAGCAATTGAAGTGAATCAAACTTTGGTTAAATGTAATTCATATACATGGCCAATAAATGGTCAAACTTATACAACAACTGGTATATACTATGACACTCTTTATTCAATTAATTCAGCAGACACAAATTTCACATTAAATTTGACTATTGTCAATGAGTATCAGACGAATGAAACTCAAACGATTTGTGATTCTTATTTATGGCCAATAAATAATACTACCTATTCAAATTCAGGTGTTTATGTCGATACAATTCTATCTTTAGATGGTTGTGATTCAATTGTTACATTAAATCTTGTAATATTAAATTCAACTTATTATACAGATATCCAATCATCATGCGATTCGCTCATTTGGATTGATGGAAACACATATTATGCCTCCAATAATACTGCAACTTATGTCGTTCCCAACATTGGAGGATGTGATTCAACAATTACCTTAAATCTTACAATTCTGAATTCAACTTTTTCTACAGACACTATAACAGCCTGTGATTCTCTAGTATGGATTGATGGAAACACATATTATGCCTCCAATAATACTGCAACTTATGTCATTCCTAACATTGGAGGATGTGATTCAACAATTACCTTAAATCTTACAATTCTAAATTCAACTTATTCTACAGACACTATAATAGCCTGTGATTCTCTAGTATGGATTGATGGACTCACTTACTATACATCAAATAACTTGGCAACTTTTACCCTTGTTAATAGCGCTGGTTGTGATTCGATTGTTTCTTTAGATTTAACCATTCTACCGAGTTTACCCATCACATTTAATACATACTCGTTGCCATCAGATGATGTAACGTGTGTTGGAGAATTAGCGGTAAATACTTCTGGAAATAATGACTTCATTCTGGACATAGATAACGGTATGATAATAAATACATCTTCTGGTTATGAGGTTATTCAAAATCTATGTATTGGGGTTCATACCCTGAAAATCACCGCCTTTTGTGGAGATACATTATCAGTTCCTTTTGTAATTCCTGTAGATTCCAATTACATTTTCAACAATCCGTATATTGATTCATTGGCAGTAGATTCTTTAGGAATAACAATGTCCAATTGCACAATCTACTATAATTCAATCGATACAGCTTATATTGATTCAGTTTTTACTGTTGGGAATTCAGTTACAGTAATATGGAATATTATTGACTCAAATGGTTCAAATTACGATACCTCAACCTATATTTTGAATAATGGAAATGGAGTTTATTACTTACAATTAAGTATTTTTTGCCCTAACAAAGCATTAGGAGAATACTTCACGGTTACAGAAGCTTATTATTTTCAAATGGGATATGCTTCAACCGATCCTATCCCAGACGATGATTTCAATTATTTCAATGTTTATCCTAACCCGACATCTGAAAATGTTAAAATTGTGTTCTCAGAAAAAAATGGGCACTTATCACTATTTGATATGCAAGGTAAACTAATTTCAAGAACAGAAATAATAAATGAACAATTGATTTCACTTAAAAACCTGCAGTCAGGAATATACTTATTCGAACTAACAACTTCGAACGGAAAAACGATTAAACGAGTAGTGAAAAACTAATTAATTTCATTTTCAAATCCCCTTCGAATTCGGAGGGGATTTTTTTGTGGAACTAATTTTAAAAAGGAATCTTAACACTTTTTCTTGCTTTTTAATATTAGTGCGCGATGGAGAATTGGTTGAATTCAAAAAAGGGACAGATGCCATCGGTTACAGTTCCGCTGGAGAGAAAAATTTCGAGAGGATTCATTTTTCCTTGGTTGAAGGGAATCAAGTCGAATTTAAACAAAATGAGCCCGATAAAATATCGAGCTCATTTTTATCAATAATTAGTAATAAATTTGTCTAACCTTTTGGGTTCAGTCTAATTCGGAGCCTTATTACATTTTACATTTCTATTCTTAGTTTTTCTTTACAAATTCTTCAAACGACTTCAAAACAACATAAGTAATACCTACTTTTTCAGTTGCTACTTTGTATTTGCCAATTTGGGCATCTTTTATAAGTTGAAATTTCTTTTTCCCATCAGCTAGTTTATCTT
>CANNKP010000118.1 GCA_947505255.1 Flavobacteriales bacterium | reverse complement strand
TCAGTTACTGTCCAAGTTACCGTTGTATTTCCTAAAGGATAACTTGCTGGTGCATTATTCACAAAACCTGCAACGGAGCAATTATCAGAAGTTGTTGGAGTTCCTAATACTACACCTGTTGCAGTACAAAATCCTAAATCAGCAACAACACTTACACCAGTTGGGGCAGTGATTGTTGGATTCACAATATCTTGAATTGTAATTAAAACAGCATCAGTTGCAGTACAACCATTTACCGTCGAGGAAAGTGTAAATGTTGTTGTTGAAGGCACCGTAAATGATGGTGTTAATGACGTTGATGTAAAACCACTCGGCAAAGAAGTCCAACTCGATGCAGGTGTCGCATTTCCATTAATTGAAATATTATCAATATACCAATAATCAATATTCCAAATATCACCATTATATCTATAGCGCAAATAAAATACTTGATTATCCATTGAACTTAAATTCACTCCATTTACTGTTGTTATAGGAACATTATTTGATGGATTCAATGTCCAAACTGGCATCCATGTTACATTATCCAAAGAAACTTCTGCACTTAAAGCAAATGATCCAACAAACCAATCAACATTATGATTAAAAGCTAAAGTTAAACCAGTTACTCCAGTAGCATTAATTGCTTGAGAAAAAATACTTGCATCAATAAAAGTACCAGCACTTCCGGATAAATATTGGAACATTGCTTCAGGAGAAGTACCACCAGCATTTGCAGTACTGCTTACACCCCATCTCGTTGCATCATTTGTAGTCCAATTGATTGCTCCTCCAAAATTTTCAGAAAAAACAGCCGAACTCATTGGCGCTATCGTTCCTGATAAATTAATATTCCCAGGACATTGTGTTTGAACTGCACCAGCATTTACAACCGGATTTGGATTAACAACTATTGTAATACTCGCACAGTTAACACTCCATAAACCACCGTTAAAATTTCGTGCGTAATAAGTAGTTGTAGCAGCAGGAGAAACAACTAAGGTATTTCCTGTTGCAATTTGACCACTCGTTCCACAACCACCTGTAAACCAATATACGGTTCCAACAGCACCATTCGCTGTTAAAGTTGTGTTTTGTCCATTACAAATAGTTGATAAACTTGAAGTAACAGATGTTAAATCAGTTGGTGGCGGTGACGTGCATGATAATGCTAAACTAAACGCGCTGTTTACACTAAAACCATGAACTAAAATATAATAATTAGTTCCTACAACTGAAGTCCAACTGTAAGAAGCCATTGTACCTGCACAAGCGGGTCCATTGTCATCAACTCCTCCAATACATGTTAATGCTGAACAGTTTGGGCCTGAGAAAACATCAATTTTACTATCCCATGCACTTGTTGCACAAAGTGAAGCAGTCATTATTTGTCCATTTCCAGGAACAACATACCACACACCTGGCATCGTTTGAAATGCCGTACAAGCTCCATTTTCTCCAGTTCCAGAGTTTGTTCCATTTATTGTTGAGCCAGCTGTTGTTGAGCCACATGCAATTGCAGTAGCATTACAAACTAAATCATTTGCAGGAGGAACAGCTAGGGTTACACAGGTAAGTGCCAAACTAAACGCACTTGTTGCAGAATAACCTGAAACATTAATCCAATAAGTCGTTCCTAATGTTGAAGTCCATGAGTAAGAGGCTGATAAACCACCACATGCCGGGCCAGCATCATCAACACCTCCAATACAACTTAAAGCGGTGCACGTTGCTCCTGAGTATATTTGAATTTTACTATCCCATGCAGTTGCGCACAATGAAGCAGTAATATCCTGACCTGTTCCAATGAATTTATACCAAACTCCTGAACTACTTTGAGCTGTTCCGCAGAAGGATACGCCTTCGTAAGTACCAGTGTTTGTTGCATTAACCGTTGTTCCTGCGGTTGTTGAACCGCATGCAATTGTAGTTGCATTACACACTAAATCGTTTGCAGGAGCAGACGGAGGAGTACATGAAGTATTCACACCAAACTGAACTGAACCCGAAGTTCCTGTAGCTAAAGTTCCAGTAGAAATTGTTGTGCCACCCAAAACAGCAGTATAATTTGCGCCATTCCAACCATCACCCCAAGAATCAAACATGTTTAATGTATAGCATCCAGTTGGTAAACACAAACTTTGTGATGCAGGCGCTCCACCTGTTGCAACAGTTGTTCCTCCACTGTTTACTAAATTCCAAGAGACTTCTCCTGGGTATGAACCAGCAGTTACAGAGAAAGAAACAGTATTAGAAGCACAGGGTGCAGGACATGACACAGAGTAAGTCATGAACGTATTTGCATTTAAAGATGCACAAGTACCCGTAAATGTATATCGAGTCAATAAAATTGAATAAGCACCATTTGCAGGACAAACCCACGTAATTTGTGATTGCAATCCACAGAAATCATCATTTGAAGCAATAAGAGTTCCCCCATTTCCAGAATACAACCCTAAATAGGTATCTGATCCTGAACCCCCACAAGTTGAAAATGTATATGTACAACCAGCTGTTGCATTAAAAGTGAAAGCACGTCTACCTGAATTGTAGGTTGCTGTGTTTTGTGGAGTTGATGTTGGAGTAATTGCTACAGTTGAAGTTGGTGTATTACAATATGCTCCTAAAGTATTATTTGAATAATTTAATGCTAAAATCAACAATACAAAATTTAGTATCTGTCTAAATTTAAATGTCAAAAGTATATTTTTTTTCATGAGATTAGTTGTTTGTGGTTGTTTCTTCAATGAATAATTGTAAGCTCATTATTACTTGTTCTGCTTGACTTTGATTTGAATTAATCCAGCCCAAAAGTGAGTATTTTTCAATTTGTTCAAATGTTGAAAAAGGATAGCTTTTGGAATTATTCAATAAACGTGTTGAATAAGGTTGCTTCTCTTTTGTACCAATAGCATCGTTAAATACTTTTGTCAAAACCATAATTTTATTTGCAATTTGATGAATATCTTCAGAATAAGTTATATTCTTTTGGATTTCCATTTTTGTTTTCTCAGGATTTGACTGAACTTTCATCGGTGCCAATGTTTTTCTTTCCTCCGTAATTGTTTGAGAAAATACGTGTCCCGAAAAAATCAGGAGAAAAAAGATAATTATTGGTTTTTTGATTTTTAATCCACGAGAGATTATAGGCCAATTGGCATTTGAAACATTAATTGTTTTCATCGTAGTAGTAATAAATTAATTATAAATCAACGCTAATGTAACATAAAAATCATACCTAGTTAATAATTGTTTATAAATTAATTAATTAACTTATAAATCAAAATTCTTTATTTCCAACTTTTAGATTTTTTTCTCAATCTGGGATTTTTTAATTAGAAAAATGGTTTAAAAAAATTCTATTTTAAACATAGAAACTAGAAAATTCAGATACTCAAATGATTTTAAATTTTTCAAGAAATTTGAATAATTCTTTATTTAAAAGTTATCCTTAAATTTACCTTTTAAACAATGTTAAAATGCTTCAAAAATTAAATCTAGGTATATTGATTGCAGCAGTAACTTTGTTCTGTTACAGTTGCTATGTTTTAGTTATAAAAGACGAATTTTATTCTTCAATCTTACTTTTGTTCTACTCTTTTTTGTGCATTGCTTCTTACCTATCATTGCATGGGATAAAATCTCAACATACTAAAATATACATCCTCTTTTCTATTATCAATTTAGTAAACATAGCTGTTTTATTAGCGGATTACTTTTATTTGGATTTACTAAAAAATACGTGGAATTATTCTTTTGCACTTGTTTTTCTTCAAGTATTAATTGGATTTATTTTAAGAATAAAAACGTTCAAGGGAACAATTTCAACCATCACATTTTGGTCATCAATCATTTCAACTTGCTTGATTGAAGCGATGTTATTATTCAAACTTTCAAACGATTTTTTTCATTCAATAATAATCTATTCTTTCCTTGCAACTACAATTCTGATTTTAGTTCTATTTGGTTCAAAACTAAAGTGTAAACATCAGAAAACATATGTTCCAAAGCCAGATAGACGGGTCAACCAATAATCGGAACGTTCTATTTCGGTAATCATAATTCCCTTTGAAGAGCTTGCATGAATCATAACAAAAGGCTTTCCTTTTTCAGAAATAATCATTCCAACATGTGAAATACCAGAACCATTGTCGAAAAATACTAAATCTCCTTTTTGAACATTTTTCTCCTTTAACTTTCTCGAAGTTCCAAATTGATCAACTGCTCTTCGCGGTATATCTTTTCCAAATTCTTTCATTACATAACCTGTAAATCCGCTGCAATCAAAACCACTCGGATCATTTCCAGCCCAAACATAAGGAACACCTAATTGCTTTTTAGCATATTCAACAATTGCATTTCTTTCTTTAGAATATAAGTCTTTATCGGAACCATCTGATTCAACGACATCGTTCTCAGCAATTTCTCCCTGATAATCAATATCTGGAATATCATCAAACAAACTAGTTGTAACTTTTTGAAGTCGTTCAAATTCAACCTTCTGCCCTCTTCTTTTTAAATCTTCCGCCCAAGAAATTAAATCGTGTTTTAAGAAAGAAATTTCATAAATATGTGCATCAAAAACTTTTTTACCATCACTGGACTTTTTGATTTCCATGAACATCTTGGCCGCATCCTCTAAAGCGTTTGGATGTCTAATCAAAAACCGATCATTTTGACATAATTGAAACAAACTTATTGCCTTATAAAATTTTGGTATTTGAGAAAAATCATAGTCTGGAATATCCAATAATGTATTTGCTTTGCGATAAACCATTTTATAATGATTTTGCGCATATAATACTTCTAACTTATCAAATTCACGAATTTGAGCACTTCCAACCGAAACGCAAAAAGTAATAAATACAGCTATTATCAGTCCCCTCATTTTTTCTTTAATTTAATGAACTAAGTAACTAATAAAATCTAGAACATTGCTCTGTGTATTTATTTATCATTCAACATTCAATTGTTTATTGCATATTAAGGTGAATTAACATTTTTTTTGAAGTCAAACAGTTACTATTTTAACATATCAACGTTATTTGAATTATATTTATAAAGTTTAAAAATACAACTATGACAAAGATTCTCGCTTTTCTGACAATAACACTAAGCGTTTTTAGCAGCTATTCTCAAATTGATCCAAATAAAGTTGGTACAACACAAAAATTCGACGAAGTTCTAACTTACATAACAAGAATGTATGTCGACACGGTCAATAACGATCAGTTGACAGATGCAGCAATTGTTGCAATGCTGGAGAAGCTAGATCCACATTCAACGTATATTACAAAAGAAGAAGTAGCTGAAGCAAACTCATCAATCAATGGAAGTTTCGTTGGTATTGGTATTCGATTTCAAATATTAAAAGACACGTTAATGGTTGTTGCTACTATTCCTGGTGGACCTTCGGAAAAATTAGGAATCATGCCTGGAGATAAAATCACAAAAATTGAAAATGAAAATGTTGCAGGAATTGGCTTGAAAAATGGCCAGGTGAAAGAGCGCTTACTTGGTGAACTTGGTACTAAAGTGAAAATCGAAATCTTACGCAAGCGAGCAAAGAAACCGCTTGATTTTGTAATTACACGAGATAATATTCCAATTAATTCTGTTGATGCGCATTATATGGTAACGCCTGAAACTGGATACATTAAATTGAATAGTTTTTCTAGAAGTACCGTAGATGAAATCCAAAAGAGTTTAATTGATTTAAAGGCGCAAGGAATGAAAAACCTGATTTTCGATTTACAAGGAAACGGCGGTGGCTTATTAGATGCTGCTCAAAAAGTTGCTGATGAATTTCTTTCAGGTGATAAATTAATCGTTTATTCAGAAGGAAGAGCGCAACCAAGAAACAACTTAAAAGCAGGAAAAAAAGGATTGTGGGAAGACGGGAAATTAATCGTTTTGACAGATGAGTATTCAGCTTCAGCAAGTGAAATTGTTTCTGGAGCAATTCAAGATTGGGATCGAGGAATGATTATCGGAAGAAGAAGTTATGGAAAAGGATTGGTTCAACGTCCAATTGATTTGACTGATGGCTCACAAATGCGTTTAACTATTGCGCGTTACTATACTCCAACTGGAAGATGGATTCAAAAACCGTATGACGATTTAGAAGCATATAAAAAGGATCTTACACAACGTTATTTAAATGGTGAATTCAGCAATGTTGATTCCATTAAACTTCCAGATTCATTGAAATTCCAAACAATGATTACTAAAAGAACCGTTTATGGTGGTGGTGGAATTATGCCAGATTTGTTCGTTCCAATTGACACATCAGGTGTTACTGATTACTATAGAGATTTAGTTCAAGGGGGACATTTAAACAGTTATTCCCTTGATTTTGTTGACAAACAACGCGATAAATTAATGCTTACCTACCCTACTTTTGATAGCTACTTAAAAGGCTTCTCAATGGATAAAAAATTCATGGATGCATTTTTTGACTACGTTTCAAATGAAGATAAAGAGTTAATCTTTAATGCTGAGGAATATAAAACAAGTGAAGCCTTAATCAAATTGAGACTAAAAGCAGTTTTGGCGCAAGATATTTGGGGATACGATGAATTCTACCAGGTTTACAATGATTCCAATGAAATTATTCAACGAGCAGTAAAAGCGTTGGAGAATAAAGAATATGAAAAAGCAAATTTGAATTAATTAAAAAAATAATTGAGTAATCGCTATTATACCACATGACTAATTTTTAACCCCTTTAGGGGTTAAATGTTTTTTTCGCTGGATGTAATCCAGCGAAAAAACATTAAATAAATCACTTTTTGGCATGTATCCGACAGCTGGCGGATCATGACAAAAAGATTTTGTGGTAACAAATCGACGATTCAAAAAAATAATAATAATTTCGCATCGTTAAAAGAACACGTATGAAAAATCAATTTATTCTTGGAATCTGTTTATTCATCATTTCAAGTTGTGGAAATGAAACAAACGCTGTTAATACTGAATCAGGAGAAGTTTCTTCTGCCATCGCAGCTAATGAAGCAAGTGAAGAGGATTTAAAAGCTTCATTGAAAGAAATTGAAAAGGAAGAACAGGCGTTAGCAAAAGAAGCCGAAGCAACTTCTACAACAATGTCTTTTGATAAAATGACTAACAATTTTGGAAAAATAAAAGAAGATACGGATCATAACGCATCTTTTATTGTTACCAATACGGGAAAAAACCCTTTGATAATTGAAAAAGTGGATGTTAGTTGTGGTTGTACAACAGCGAAAAAACCTGAAAAACCTATCATGCCAGGAAAATCAGATAAAATTGAGGTTGTGTTCCACCCAAAAGTTGGTCAATTAAATGAGCAACATAAAACAATAACAATCACAGCAAATACAAATCCAACAATTGCAGTTTTAAATATTGAAGCTTTTGTGATAAAATAAGGAAATGTTCGACCCCTCTGGGGTCGATAATGAATTCATATCAATTTTTGGTGGATTGTATGACTTCTCTGAAGTCAACAACCAGCAAAAAAATCCAACAACCATAAAATGACTTCAGAGAAGTCAAATACCCCCCCAAAAATAAATCCAACAACCGTAAAATGACTTCAGAGAAGTCAAATACCCCCCCTAAAAAAAATCCAACAATCGTAAATTGACTTCAGAGAAGTCAAATATTACTCCACCTCTATCCAATCAAATAAATATTCTTCCTTATAATCAATCTTAAATTCCTTTAACAATCCTATATATTCGTCTTTGAATTTTTTCTTTGCATGATGCGCTTTTTGCCCTTTGATATAATTGGTAATCATCTCAACTTGACGTTCATTGTATGAAAAAGCACCAAATCCATTTTGCCAACTAAAAGCAGATTGTGTAAATTTATTATCATTAATAAAATTTGTAGAAGCTTTTTTCACTTCTCTTACCAAATCAGAAAGTGCACAAGTCGGTTTTATTCGAATAAACATATGCGTATGATCTGGCATTCCATTTATCGCAATGAGCGATTGATCCTTCAACTTAATGATGCCTGTAATGTATTTATAAAGTTCATTTTCCCAATCTGCGTGAATTAAACATTCTCTTCGTTTTACAGTGAAAACTAGTTGAATATAAAGCTTTGTATATGAATCAGCCATGCTTTTCTTATATAAGTTAAGAAAAAAGTTGAGTTGATTCCAAGAAAATTTTGAGATTTTTGAGAAATTTG
>CANNKP010000117.1 GCA_947505255.1 Flavobacteriales bacterium | reverse complement strand
TTACAAAGCCAAGACGAAGGATGTAGAAAAAGTTAAATTTGCTGTTCAAGGGTATTTGAAATTGCATCCATCCCAAATTCACTATTATTCATTAAATAAGAAAAATTGGGAGATATCTTCTTCTAAAACATCTATTTCTGTTCGAAAAGAAAAGGGTAGTGTTGAAATGAAAGTCAATGGGAAGAAATATTCTGTTTTACTTTCAGATTATTCAGATGTGATAAATCTGAACTCAATTAAAATTGGAATGCCATGGATGGAAGCAGCTGTTGATCATTCCTTGAAAAATGGAGCTTTTATTCAATCTCTTTAGGTCGAATTCACTAACCATCTTAAAGATCGCTATAATTTCTCAGTTTTTTTTATAAATGTTCGATAATATCGAGTACATAAATATTGCAAAATTGCAACTTCGCTATATTACGTAGAAAGTCCATTTTTATTAAGATACAGAGGGACAAGTGAAAAAAATATTTATAATAAGAGCAAATAGATCTATTTATCTCAGGCAAATAAGTTGAAACGGGTTTTTTGTAAAAACGAACAGTTATTTTGTAAGGTATACTCATTAAACTGAAATATTATTTACATCTGAATCAAATATACCCTATAACAAAAAATGAAGTTTAGTTTTCGAATTCGCGAATTCGCGAATTCGCAATATATCGAACCTTATATAATTTAAGCGTTAGTTAACTCCATTAATATTTCTATTTAACATTTAAACAACCAATGATTGTCTAATATTCCTGATTTTTATTTCGTCTAAGTAATGTCCGACGATCTAGATAAAATATAAAATTAGAGCAAAAAAAATCCATTTATCTGAGACAAATGGATTTATTAAGAAAAATATAGCAATTTTATCTGTTTAACATAACTGGCATAACCAACATTAAAACATCTTCATCTTTATTATCGTTCACCGCAGGCATTAACAAACCAGCTCTTGAAGGTTCGCTCATTTCTAGGCGAACTTCTGTTGTATCAAGGTTATTAAGCATCTCCATTAAAAAACGAGAATTGAAACCAATTTCCATGTCATCACCATCGTAATTACATGTCAATCGCTCATTTGATTCGTTATTGAAATCTAAATCTTCAGCCGAAAGGGACAATTCAGATCCTGCTAATTTCAATTTTATTTGGTGCGTTGTTTTATTCGCAAAAATTGAAACACGTTTAATAGAACTCAAGAATTGTGCACGATCAATCGTTAAAACGTTTGGGTTTTCTTTTGGAATCACAGCCTCATAATTTGGGTATTTTCCATCAATCAAACGACAAACTAAAACGATATCTTTAAATGTGAAAATCGCATTTGATTCATTGTATTCTAATTCTACATCTTCATCACCATGCAAATTTGATTTCAATAAATTCAATGGTTTTTTTGGAAGAATAAAAGAAGAACTCCCTGTTGCTTTTGAATCCGTCCTTCTATAGCGAACCAATTTATGTGCATCCGTTGCAACGAATGTAATATCTTGAGGACTAAATTGACAAAATACACCACTCATTACTGGGCGTAAATCATCATTTCCTGTAGCAAACAATGTTTTATTGATTGCTTTTGAAATTAATTCTCCAGCAACATTGATTTTACTGCTTTTTTCAATTGTAGGAATGCGAGGGAAATCATCACCGTTATATCCAACCATTTTTGATTTACCATTATCATATGCTATTTCAACTGAATAGTTATTCTTATCTACTAGGAAAGTACAAGGTTGATCTGGTAAGTTTTTTAATACATCCAAAAGCAATTTAGCTGGAATGGCTATTTTGCCTTCCTCATTTGCTTCAACAACTAGCGATGTTTTCATCGTTGTTTCTAAGTCAGATGCGGATACAGTTAATTGATTACCAGTTATTTCAAAAAGAAAATTGTCTAATATCGGTAAAGAATTACTCGTACTTAAAACACCAGAAATGTTCTGTAAATGCTTTAGTAAAGTTGTACTTGAAATAATAAAATTCATTGCATAATAATTTGTCTCAAAACTATTAAAGCAAAGGCATAGATTGACATATATCAGTCTCTTTTTTTTACTTTTTTATTAACAATTGAACTTCGAAATTTTAATTAAGATTAATTTTTAATAATTTTCCTTATTTCTGTGTTAGAATCTGTTTCAAAAACCACAAAATAAACTCCTGAAACTAGACTTGAAAGATTCAAAGTAGCCTCTGTATGTTCAATAATATTAGAATACACTTCTTTTCCGCTTACATCATATAGCCTAATTATTTGATTGGATTTTAATTTATTAATAGTAAGTTGATCAATTACTGGATTTGGAAATAGATTTCCTGAGTTCATAAAATCTTCTTCATTTAACCCAAGTGGTGGAGCTTGAACAATAAATTGACCCATCATTCCACCATCTTCATGTGTTAACATATGGCAGTGATACATGTACGGAACAGTGTCATCATAAAAATCTTCGAACTTTGCAATGAATCTAACAATTCCTCCGCCTGCAGGAACCAATATGACATCTTTACGACCTTGTTGATTCAACGGAGGAGCAATTCCATTAATGTCTAAAATATAAAATTGAACATCGTGAATATGAAAAGGGTGAGAAATAGGTGTGTTATTCGTTAAAGTCCAAATTTCTGTATTGTTATAAGGAACGTATTGGTTAATCATCATCATGTCAAACATGGTCATGTTTATCATAAATGGACCATTTATAGCAGTTGGACCCATATTTTGAGGTGAAAAAGTCAATGCTCGTGTAATATTTGAATTCGCCGCTAACCAAGGTGAATGCGTTATTAAAGTTGCAGGAATTGTGGTAATGGCATTTGCGGTTGCTGCAATAATATTAAAATCAATTAATTGAAAATTTGCTCCATTTAAAGGGTTTAACGTATAATTTGGGATTGCTTGTCCAGCACCCATTCCAGGTTGTGTTGCACCATAAATTGCAGATGGAAGTTCAGAACCATAACTTACAAGTTGAACCGACTGACCAATTAACCCTGAAAAATTGATTAATATTTCTGCTCGTTCACCTGGTGCTAATCGTAGTCGCGTCATTGTAACTGGAGCAGTTAACAAACCACCGTCCGATGCGATTTGGTAAAAAGTTTGATTATTAGATAACCCAATATTGTAAACACGTTCGCTTGATCCATTTAATATTCTAAATCGCACTACTTGCTGGGGAACGCTAACAAAAGGATCGATTGTACCATTTATCATTAATGAAGTATCTAACGCTGATTCTATTGTAATGATTTGATTAGTAGCATTAAATGCTTTTGTTTGAATTACCAATGGAATATCATCAACACCATAAGTTCTTGGGAGCGCTAATGCTGCTTCATCATTATCACGAACGATAATCATTCCTGCAATTCCTTTTTGAACTTGTTCGTGTGTATGAGAATGTAAATGAGGGTGGTACCAATAAGTACTTGCCCAATCCAAAACTGGAATAAGTGGACTCCATGTTGATCCAGGAGGAATAACAACGTGGGGACTTCCATCATTTAATGGAGAAACGTGCATTCCGTGCCAATGAATAGTTGAAGAATCCATCAAATTATTCGTGACATTCATGGTTACCGTTTCTGTCTTGTTAAGAATCAACGTTGGACCAAGTAAATTTCCGTTTACACCCATTGTTTGTGTTACTTGCCCTGGATAAAAATTCATTGTACCTTCTTGAAGGCTCAAATTAATTGACGGACCAACTAATGTATCAGGGATAAATAATGGATTTTGAGCACTTAATTGAAAACTGAATAACAAAAATGCAACGATAAGGCTTCTCATAAGAAATAATTTTCGCGCAAGCTACACTTTCAAAAATTAGCTGAATGTAACCTATGTTACTTATTTTATCTCTTTATCAATTCCACCTAAATTCATTGGAAAATAGATATGTCCTAATAATAAAGGATTGAAAACAAAATATTGACATTTTACTACTTGACCGCTAGGTAACTCGCACCAAAACTTATTCATATCAACATCAACAACATTTCCAAATTCATTTCTTTGTTCTTCAGTCGATTTAATTCTAAAACATTTCAATTTTGTTTGTTTTCCAGTTGTCTCCTTCACGGTAATAGTAGAAAAAGGTGTTGATCTTTTCATACTATCAATTTGTTGTTGACTAAGTTCATAGTTAGCAATGTCGAAATGAATTTTTTTGTAATTCTGTAAATAAAGATAAATCTTTTTCGGATCTATATTGTTCAATTTACGTCCTTGTTGATACACGTTGAGATTTTGCCCTTTTTTCGTTACCGAAAAACTGCGAATTGGTTCTTGAAGGAATTTCACCTCTACCATTGAAATTCTTTCCAGAGGAATAGCAAAAATATTGGTACACATCCATTTTCTTTTATCAGCAAAGAAACGTGGTTCTATAATCCCTGATTCTCCTTTAACTTTCATCATTACAGGAATATCACTTTTTCCTCCATCTTTCGAATCGAGAAGCATTATTTGACCATAATGATCTTGAGCTGAAGGGCCAATATACCAAGTCTTCACCCATTCACCATTTTGAAAAATCTCAACTTTTGTATGCTGTGATGCCATTAATTTTGTGAATTGTGCATGAGAATTGTCCGACAAATATCCTTTGAATTCAATATTTTTAAATGTTTCAAGAATAAAATTAATACTTGGTTGAGCAATACAACCGCCCTCTGCATCTGTCCAAGTTTTTCCATCCCGAATTACTTCAATACTGTTTGAAAAAGCATCTGTAATGATTATTTTATCTACTGTTAGCGTATCTTCAATGCTAAATTCAATTAATTCTTTATCAGATTTGCCTTCATTCTTCATGAGTCCAAATGTATACCAAGCAAGAAATCCGATTAGTCCTAAAGCTAAAATAAGAATGATTATTTTTTTCATGATTTTTATTTTTTAGCGTATTTGCGTTTTCTAATATAACCCATGATAAGTGCAAATAAAAGTACAATTGCAACTGGCAGAAGCAAGTTCATTATTTTATAGAAACGAGCATCAGCTTTAATTTTTTCTTTGTCAATTGCATGAATGTCAATTTGACGACTACGAATATCTAAAACAGAATTATCACCTAACATGTAATCAACCGTATTTTGAAAAAACTCTTGGTTACCGAAATAAATTGGAACACCAATTTGAGCTAATTCAGAGTCCATTCGTAAATCATTGGCTTCGGTAGGACGATACATATAACTTTTACCATCTTTGGAAGGCATCGAATCGTATGAATTTGCAATAAAACGGCCATTTCCAATTAATAAAACTTTACCTTCTTTCGTGCTTTTATCTTTATAATGAATAGAAGGATTATTAATGAACTCTTCGACAATTCTGTTTTTATAATGCGATTCAAATTTCCCTTCAGCCAAACCAGCCAAACAACGCATGTTTAAAGTCGATTCTGGATTTGCAATTAATTCTGGATTCTTTCCATAATTTAAAGGCATTGCCAAACTCACAAGTGGAGCCAGTCCCGTAACATTTGAATTTGTAGAAGAAGTTAAAATTGGTGTCAATGTGTTTTTACTGTTTCCAACAAATTGCACTTCGTTGGCATATTTAAGAGAAACTGGTTCTAAATTTCTGGAAATTGGATGTTTTGTTGGTGTTGCTAAAACATGAAAAAACCAAGGAATCAGTGATTGTTTTGCAAAAGGAACCGCCTTCGGTGCGCAGCGAGCGTCCACAACATAATTGGCAGTTAAATTCAATCCGTAATCGAACAACATACCTTCAAGTCCAGTTTCGTTTCTTGAAGTATGTGTTGAACCTGTTGCGTTCAATGTATCTTCGTTCAACGTTAATGCATCCAGAAAACACATTAATCTTCCGCCACGCATTACAAATTGATCTATAATGTATAATTCTTTGTCATTGAACTTTTGTGTTGGATGAGCAATCACCAATCCATCGATATTATCTAAAGCTGCTAAAGAATCATTTAATAAAACATCCGCAATTGAGAAATAAGGAGCAATTAAAGAACGTGCACGCTGTGTTTGGGCAAAAGATAATTCTCCATGACCTTGTAGGAATCCAATTCTCGGTTTGTTTTCTTGCGTTGCGCGGCGCAATGAGCTAATCAAAATGTACTCTAGGTTATTGATAGAGTTTTGAATCATATCTGTTAACCCGTCCAAACTGTATGGTTTTCCTGGAGGAGTTCCTGGCAAAAATTGAATATTTTGAACTGTCGAACCTCCGTAATCAATAACAGCTCCAGGCCAAACCAACATTTGACTCTGAGAACCATCTTTCATGTAAACAATATCCATTGGAATAATGCCTTTTCCTTTCCCATAAAGTGATTCAAATAAAAGCTGTTGTTCACTTTCGGAACCTACATTTGGATTGATAAACGTATATTCAATTCTATCTCCAGCGTACTGCTTGAATTCCTTTAGTTTATCCTCAATGGCATTTCTAAAATGTTTAATTTCTGCTGGTAAAACACCGTCTAAATAGATTTTTAAACTCAAACGATTTTTAAAATTGTCTTTGTTTTCTAAAAATGCAATCGTTCCTTCAGAAAGTGAAAAACGCTTGTCTTCAGTCATATCAACTCGCTTGTATAAAAACGAACTGATGATGTTAATTAAAATCACTGCAACAATAGCAATCGCGAAAAATGACCAGTTGAAGATGTTTTTACTATTTTTTTCTTTCACATTGGAAGAAGAACTAATTCTAATTGATTTATAATGCCTATTCAATCTATATAATTCTGAACAAATAAAAACAAACAAAATCAATAATATTCCATTGAAAATCATCACAATTGATGGCA
This sequence comes from Flavobacteriales bacterium, assembly GCA_947505255.1. Lineage (GTDB taxonomy): Bacteria > Bacteroidota > Bacteroidia > Flavobacteriales_D > Crocinitomicaceae > M0103. Next base: position 1,387 of record CANNKP010000117.1, on the reverse strand, counting down.
AAATAATCCAATAATTAATTGATTTATGAAATTTTTTATTGTATAATCTATACGATTGGTAATATAAATTAATAATTACTAAAAATGGTAAAATGAAGAATGAATTTGGGAGGAATGATAAATCAGGTTGAGCATACTCCAATAAATTATTATTATTTAAGAACAAACCAAGAACAAACATTATTAACATGTACGTTGCTGAAATTAATAATGTAATTATTAGGTATTTCTCTTCTTTTTTAGTTTTTTCCGTCATGACTTATTTTTTTAATGTTTTAATTACTGTTAAAGCAGCAAAAATGAATAAACCGATGATTGAAAAGAAATAAACTAAATCACTTGTGTCAATAACGCCTCTTTTAATAGCATCATAATGAAATGAAAGACTTGTGTATTGAATAACATAATCGAATTTCCCCATTAAATTGAAAGATCCTAGCAGTTTGAATCCATCATAAAAAATCCAACACAAAAACATGGAAAGAATGAACGCAACAATTTGACTGCTTGTCAATGAAGAAGCAAAAATTCCAATTGCAACAAAAGTAGAACCCAGCAAAATCAAACCAATGTATGATGTAAATGTTGCACCACCGTCAATCACTCCAACTGGATTTCCAAGATAATACATGGAAATATAATAGATAAGCGTAGGAATAAGTGCTATGATTAAAAGGGTAACGCCTGCAAAATATTTAGCAAGGAGAATTTTTAAATCTGAAATTGGTCGTGTAAAAAGTAATTCAATTGTTCCTGTTCTACGTTCTTCAGCTATTGAGCGCATCGTGATCGCTGGAATGAGAATTAAAAAGATAACTGGAGATAAGTTGAAAAAAGGAATCAAATCTGCTTCTGTTCCTTCCAAAAGGTTGGTGTTGTAGGATATAACCCAGTGAAACAATCCCGAAGCAATCAAGTAAATGAGTATAAAAATATACCCAATAATTGATCCTAGGAAACTTTTTATTTCTTTGAAATAAAGTGCTCTCATTAAAAAATAGTTTGTTAACGAGTCAAATTTAAGATTTCCTTTTGAATCACCAATACGGATTTAGTGCTGATGGTATATTATTGAGTAAAAGGTTTTGTTGGGGCGTATGGGCGAATTGCAATTCGCCCATACGCCCCAACAAAAAAGTCTCGTTGAATGTTCAACGAGACTTTTAAGAATTAATTGATGAAATATATTAGTTAAGCTAATTTCACATTCATGGCATTCAATCCTTTTTTACCTTCTTCAAGGTCAAATTCTACTTCGTCATTTTCTTTAATCTTGTCAATTAAACCTGAAACATGCACAAAATACTCTTTGTTTGATTCTGAATCTGTAATAAAACCAAATCCTTTGGTGTCATTAAAGAACTTTACAACTCCTTTACTCATTACT
>CANNKP010000116.1 GCA_947505255.1 Flavobacteriales bacterium | reverse complement strand
TCTTCTAGCGGCAAGGAATAATAGGCCCTTCCAAAAATAGCCAGATATCCAGTGATCGTAACGACAAGCAAAACATAGATGTACCGAGCTATTTTAGGACCCATGGATGAAAAATGTATTCGAAGAAATTATATTTCGGAAAATCGTTGTTGCCTTACTTACTATGAATCGCTAGAATCATTTCAAAATTAGTGAATGAAGATTACAATTCATTCTTGAATTCAAGTTCCAAACTTAGATTTCCAACAAACGGTCGCAACTGCTTGATTTCCGTTTATATACTGCGTTTTTCTGGGTCAATGCGCTTTTAATTGTCGTTCATGCCGGCAAGGCCGTTCAAATCAAATGGATGACTTCCATTTATGAAATTAGGACTGTGAAACATGGTGTTCATGCATGACTGGAGTACCCCCTTCGGTTACTGACTCTTGGATCATTTGAAACTTCTGTTCAACGCTCCATTTACTTCTTGTTTGTTTCATTTATTGCTCAAATAAATTGGTTTTTCAATTAAGTCTAACTAATTTCACTTTTTTCTCCAATCTATTAAGGGGCTGGTACAATAATTATGAAAACCATTTTATCTGTATTTATCGTCCTTTCGTGTTTGACAGGACTAAAAGCACAAACTGTAAATACTCCGTTTGGACAAATACAAGGAAGCATGAACGGAACTGTATATCAATTTTTGGGTATACCCTTTGCGAAACCTCCTATTGGCGGTTTAAGATGGAAAGCACCATTAAATCCAGACAATTGGTCTGGTACATTAACAACAACAAGTTTTGCACCTGTATGCCCTCAAAAAAGATATGAGCAAGGAGGCACAACTTTTACATTAGAAGGAAATGAAGACTGCCTTTATCTAAATGTGTGGACACCTCAAATTGGAGCAGGGAATAAACCCGTACTGGTTTTTATTCATGGTGGCGGTAACCAACAAGGTAGTACAAGTCAATTAACTGGTGGTACTCAAATATTTTTTGGTAAAAACATGGCAGAAAGGGGTAATGCTGTTATTGTAACAATCCAATATAGATTAGGTCCATTAGGTTTTTTAGTTCATCCAGGCTTAGAACCTGAAAATATAAATAACATTTCAGGAAATTATGGAGTTCTTGACCAGATATTAGCATTGACATGGATACAAAATAATATTGCAAATTTTGGTGGAGACCCTTCGAAGGTTATGATATTTGGAGAAAGTGCAGGTGGCTTAAATGTTGGCAATTTACTTATATCACCATTAGCTTCGGGTTTGTTTCAGCGTGCCTGCATTCAAAGTGCATCTCCTGTTCTAAATAGTTACAACGATTCTAAAAACAAAGGAATCGCTTATGTCGATAGTTTTACTACAGCAGGAACTGATGTTCAGAGAATTGCATATATGAGAGCTTTATCTAAAGACTCCCTGTTGCACTTTGCTTCAAGTCCTTTGGTCGGTGGAATTGTACAAATGAATTGGCAACCCGTGGTTGATAATATTGTCTTTACGGACTTCCCAACACAAGTATTTCAAAGCGGTTCTTTTAACAAAGTGCCTTTGATCATCGGTTCTAATTCCGAAGAAATGAGTCTTTCTGCTCCTCAAACAGTTTTACCTTTTATGGTTACTGCATTAATTAATAGCACAGTCCCTTCTGCCTTTCAATCCCAAGCACAATTACTTTATCCTTCTGGTTCCAATAATACACAAGCAAGGCAATCTTATGTCGGTATTTTAACCGATAGACAATTTACAGCTACCACAAAAAGAACTGCACAATGTGTAAGCCAGAATCAAACAGAACCCGTTTGGCGATATTTCTTTACTCACAAACATACAATTGTTCCATTAGCAGCTTATGGTTCTTATCATGGTATGGAACTGTTTTATGTTTTTAACAATTGGGAAAATGCGACATTCGGTTCTGGAATTCTCTTTAAGCCAGCAGACGATTCGGTTCAAAATGTAATGTTGGATTATTGGATTAACTTCGCTCATACAGGAAACCCTAATGGTTCAGGTCTTGTAAACTGGCCTCCATATCAAAGCTCAACGGACTGCTATTTGGAAATCAAAGCCACCCCTAATGGAAGTCAATGTGGATTAAGAACAGCTAAATCAGATTTGTGGGATGATGTACTTGGATTTACAGGTTGCACGACTTCGGTTGGTATTGGAAATATTTTTAATAATGCGACTTTATTGTTTTATCCAAACCCTACAAATGGATTATTTATAATTGACTTGCCTGAAGAAATAAAAGAATTTGAGATAAATATTTACACTTCCTTCGGTCAAAAAATTTGTACTTCAATTAATTCAAACAAAATTGATTTGACAAAACAGAGTAATGGAATCTTCTCCATCGAAGTTAAAACGAAAGGAGAAATATTTAAAGGAAAAATAATTAAAATAAAATAAGGGCCGCGGGCAATAGTGTGCCAAATGTATAGACAAACCTGAACTTTATTAGAATTTGTAGAACATGAAAAAGCGCGTAAAACCCTCTTCTTTCATAAAGAACTATTAAAATTACACTTTGACTTTCTGTCTTAAAAATGGGGGGGGGGATTTATCTATACTATTTTCCTGCCATACCTTTATTCAATTCGATTTTATATCTGCCCACATTTGGAACATTTCCTTTTTCACCAGCCGGCCCATAAGGCAAAATCAAAAGAACCAAATTTCCCTCCCGCAATTATTACTTTTGACCTATGGAAACAATAAAACACATCGGTCCATATTACAAAGAAATAAATGACTTTCTGCAATCAATTCCATCTGATTACAGAACTTCAAATCCGCATTTTTACTGTTTGAGGTTAAAAGAAAATGAAATCGCAATTAATACTTATAAAGCACCTTTCAGAAAAGATTTTTATTTCATCGGACTTATTACCAATGCTGGAAAAACAAAAATCATTTACGACAATACCAAAGTAACTAAACTCAACTCGTTTTTGGTTTTTCAATCACCAGGATTATTGTATAGTTTTCTCCGAGATAATTCGGCAAGCGGTTATTTGATATATTTCAAAAAAGAATGTTTTTCATTTTTCAAACCCGATTTTGAAAAAGAATTTCCATTTTTCGATATTCTTCATACCAATTTTTTTAAACTGAGCCAAGCAAAGTATGGCGCCTTTGCCCCTCATTTTCAAGATGTGTTTTCTGTTTATGAAAACTCCAATGACAAACAACATACAATTTCTACCATAAAATTACTTGCCCTCCTTTATCAGCTAAAAGAATTTACAACCTCATTTAATCAGTGGGAACAAGGCTTTACAACGCCACAGCAAATTATATTGCAAAAATTTGTTCAATTGGTGAATAACTACTACATAGAAAAACGAACTATTGAGGAATATGCTAAATTACTTTTTGTTACGCCAAATCATTTATCGCAATCAGTAAAAACTGCATCAGACAAAACCGCTTTGTCCTTTATAAATGACAGAATAATGAACGAAGCTAAATCGCTTATTCAATTTACCGACTTTGATATTGCCCAAATAGCTTACCAACTTAATTTTTCAGACCCAGCCAATTTTGGAAAATTCTTCAAGAAGCACACCGACCAGACACCACTGGAATTCAGGAAGCAGTCAACAAAAAAATGATCTACCATCAAAACCAAGGTTTAGACCATTCCCAATAAGCTAATGCGTTCCACTTTTGTATCGTTAAAATAAATAACGAACCATTTAAAAGTAGAAATATGAAATTAGCAGTATTCGGAGCAAGTGGACCAACAGGCAAATTAGTTGTTCAACAAGCATTAGAACAAGGACATAAAGTAACCGCCTTTGTGCGTAGTCCTGAAAAATTTAATCTATCGAATCCTGATTTAACCGTAATAAAAGCAGATGCGTTAACTCCATCAACTTTTGAAAATCATTTAGAAGGGCACGATGTTCTTTTATCGGCATTAGGTATCGGGCAAAGTTTTAAAGACACTACACTTTATTCAGAAAGCGGAAATAATATTATTGAAGCGATGCGTAAAAGTGGTGTAAATAAATTCATTTGCCTCACATCGGGTGGCGTAGAAGACGATGACCCATCCTTTGAATTTATTTATAAACTCGTTTTTAAGCGGTTGTTGCGTAAGCCATACAATAATATGAAAAAGTTGGAAAGCTATCTTCAATCAGTTAATGATATTGACTGGATTATTGTTCGCCCTTCTCGTTTAGTTAACACTCCGCTTACAGGAGTTTATAGAGTATCTGCAAGGTATGCACCAAAAGGTGGTTCAAAAATTTCAAGAGCCGACCTTTCACAATTTATTCTTAAACAATTGGATTCAAATGAGTGGGTACGGAAAACGCCAACGCTTACTTATTAATAATCACAAAACAAACTAACAATAATTTAAATAAGAGAACCCATGAAAAAAATCTCAATTATCGGAACAGGAATCGTTGGTCAAACCTTCGCTTCCAAACTCGTTACACTTGGTTATGATGTAATGATGGGCACACGAAATGTGTCAGAAAAATTAGCCATCACGGCAAAAGACGGCTACGGAAACCCAACATTTAGTGAATGGCACACTGCCAATAAGACGGTTAAACTTGGAACATTCGCAGAAGCAGCAGCTTTTAGTGAAATTGTTTTAAATGCTTCACAAGGTGCAAATTCTATTAACGCTTTAAAATTGGCAGAGGCAAAAAACCTGAGTGGGAAAATTATTATGGACGTTGCCAATCCTTTAGATTTCAGCAAAGGAATGCCTCCTTGTTTAGTTCCTGAACTATCCAACACAAATTCGTTGGGCGAAGAAATTCAAAAAACATTCCCCGATGCTAAAGTGGTAAAAACATTAAACACGATGTGGTGTGGACTAATGGTAAACCCAAATATGATTGGAGGTGGCGACCATACAAGTTATATCTGCGGAAACGATGCAGACGCTAAATCAAAAGTAAAATCATTGATGAATGAATTTGGCTGGAAAAATGAAAACATTCTTGACCTTGGCGACATCAGCTCAGCGAGAGGAACAGAAGCCGTATTGCCAGTTTGGTTACGAATTTGGGGTGCTACACAAAACGGAGCATTTAATTTTAAAATAGTAAGCTAAAATGAAAATCATTCTATCCATTCATTGGGCACTAATTGCATCGCTGTGGTATTTCGGAAACGGAGTACTGCACGATGTGTTTGTACTCATTCAACATAAAGGCAAATATGACAGGGAACTATTGCGACTTTTAATGGACGGACATGTATTGATGTTATCAGGTGCAGTCGTCTTTATGTGCTGGTTAATGATGCTAAGCAAAATTCAATGTGGTGGAGTGATCAGCATCATCGTTGCAGGTTTTATGATAGTGTATTGTCTGATGATTTTTCCATTCTTAAAATCATTTGTTACGATGGCTATCAGTATCCTTCTGATCATTGTATCAATAAAAGCTATTCAAAATTTCCCAAATATTTATAATATCATGAAAAATTATAAGTAAATATGAATAGGACAATTTTAATCACAGGAGCCAACAGAGGTATTGGATTTGAAACTGCAAAACAATTAGCCCAGATGGGATATCAAATTGTTTTGTCAGCCCGAAACAAGCAAAAGTTGGACGATGCTGTTCAGTTACTTTCAAAGGAGTATCCTGATATCATTGGCCTGCAAATGGATATAAGTGATGAAAAAAGTCTTAATGCAGCGGCAGCGACTTTGATGCAACAAAATATAAAACTTGATGTGCTTATAAACAATGCAGCAATCCTGTTGCGCGGCATTGACACCAGTTTACTTAGCAATGAAATATCAATGATTGAGCAAGTCATCGATAATAATAGTATCGGTACATTAGCTGTGATTCGCACATTTTTTCCATTAATGAACAAGCCTGGGAGAATCATCAATGTATCAAGCGGTGGCGGTTCGCTGACTGATACAATTGGATCCGGTTTTGCCCCCGCGTATTGTATTTCAAAAACGTTAATAAACGGTATAACCAAACAATTTTCTTTCGAACTGGAAAAACATCAAATAACCATTAATTCGGTGTGTCCGGGTTGGGTGCGGACAGATATGGGTGGGCCTGGTGCAGACCGTTCAGTAGAAAAAGGGGCGGAGACAATTGTTTGGCTGGCTTCAGCAGAAGTAAACGAGACAGGAAAATTCTGGAGAGATAAAGAAGTGAATAATTGGTAACTCACATTAAAACCATCTAAATAAATGAACACTACAAATAAAAAAACAGTCGTCATCACGGGAGCAACGGGTGCTATCGGCAAAGCCACAGCACTGGAATTAGCAAAGAATAATTGTGCCGTAATCATACTTGGCCGAAATTCTGAAAAGCTACTAAAAGTGAAATCGGAAATTATTCAAGTGACAAATAATTACGACATTGATGCTGTTGTTGCCGACCTGAGTGAGCCGAAATCTATCAAACAGGCAGTGGCTGAAATAAAAAGAAAACACACTTCACTGAATGCATTGGTAAATGTGGCGGCTATCTTCACTAAAAGCAGGACAGAAAATTCTCAAGGACTTGAATATACTTTTGCAACAAATCATTTAGGTCCATTTATCCTTACCAATGAATTGCTTGACTTGCTCAAAGCGGGTAAGCCAGCAAGAGTGGTTACGGTTTCCGCTCCATCAACAACCAAAATAAATTTTGATGACATTAACGGAAAGAAAAAGTTTTCATCAGGTTTTTTAGGTTCTTTTGGTGCTTCCAAAATGATGAACTTAATGTTTACTTACGCTTTGGCAAGACGATTGGAAGGAACTGGCATAACTACAAGTGTTTTTCATCCGGGACTTGTAAAATCTGACCTGACTAAAGATATGCCCAAACTTCTTTACTATATTTTCAAAACTATTTCTTCAGCACCAGACAAAGCAGCGAAGATGCTTTGCAGTTTAGCAGTTGATAAGAAATATGAAAACTCAAATGGAACATTCTTCAAGTATGATGGGAAAGGGATTAAATCACATAAATACTCATACGAAACAGGCCTGCAAGAAAAACTCTGGACGGTAAGCGAACAACTTAGCAAATAAGCAGCAACGTTAAAAATTAAAAGACAATTAATAACAATTATGGGGAAAATCGCTTTGATTACCGGAGCAAGTGAAGGATTAGGAAAGGAATTAGCAAAACAATTAACGGCTGAAGGCTATACAATTACTGCTGTTGCCCGGAACGAGAACAAACTAAAACAATTAATGAATGAAATAGGAAATAATCATTCTTATATTATTGCAGACCTTTCAACTGCTATTGGACAAGACCAAATTGTTCAAGCAATTTCAGAACAGCGTTTTGATTTATTAATAAACAATGCGGGGATTGGTGCTGTTGGAAAATTTACCGAATTGCCTCTTGAAAAATACCAAAAGGTTTTAACCTTGAATATTGAAACAGTTGTAAAACTTTCTTATGCATATTTGAAAACCGCCCAATCAGGAGATGCTTTAATAAATGTCTCTTCATCGCTTGCTTTTATGCCCATGCCCATTGTCGGACTATATTCAGCGACCAAAGCTTTTGTTACTTCTTTTTCAGAATCGTTGTGGTATGAACAAAAATCTCGTGGCGTATATGTAATGGGACTTTGCCCTGGAATAATGTCGACAAATTTTGCCGACCATTCAGGGGGCGGATTAAGTAAGCCACCCAAAGCAATGACACTAACGCCAGAACAGGTTGCAAAGGCTACATTAAAAGCATTAAAATCCCGAAATATGCCGATAGTCCTTACTCATTTTACAGACAAATTATTTGCTTTTATATTCCGGTTTTATTCCCGAAAAGCAATAGTTTCTACAATGGGGAAAATAGGAAGTGCGATATAACAATAAATCAACTCACACTCATAAGCACATTTGCGGTTCACACAAGCTGATACACAGTCCGGAAATTGCAAAAGAACTTACAAGTTTCCTGCCCTGATAAAATTGAATTAAAAAATTTATTCCGTTCAGTAACAACTAGTCCTTGAAGCTCTGCTGTCTGCTTTAGGATGCAATCCACCACTTGAGAATTACCTCCAATTTTTGTGGAGGTATAGGGATTCAGTATCCCCAAGGAATGTGTGTTCGTAATGCCTGATAAGTAGCCCATAGTCTTTTTAATTATTATTCATATTCGAGTGCCCATGCTTCAATCTCTAACGCCGAATCATCTGTGCTAACCTAACTCATTGTTATTCAGTCTTATTATGACTATTAGCGTCTAACTGCTTGGTTTCTTTTTTAGCTTCAAAAAGAAACACCCTAAGAAACCAAAAGTATAGACAAACCTAGATTTTATTAGAATTTGAAGAGCATAAAAAAAGCGCGTAAAACCTTGATTTTACACGCTTTTAGACTGTTTTAAACAATCGTCTGGCGGAGAGAGAGGGATTCGAACCCTCGATACAGTTACCCGTATACACACTTTCCAGGCGTGCTCCTTCAACCCCTCGGACACCTCTCCAAGTGTACTCATTTTCCCGGGCCGGGCGCAGTTACAAGCGCTACACCACCCAATAAAACAG
>CANNKP010000115.1 GCA_947505255.1 Flavobacteriales bacterium | reverse complement strand
ACTAGCATGTGCACCAATCCAATACTTCCCGATAAATTATTTAAACCTGAATTCAACGGTTTTTCATTTAACTGAGAAATCGGTTGTCCTGCAAAATAAATCCCAAGGTTTTTCCCCGTTCTTTCATAAATTTGTCCAAATGAATGGCACGATACCAAAAGGATTGCGGTAATTAATTTTCCAGTTTTCATAAGCGTATTTTTTAAAAGTTGCCAAAGTAGGAGATGCAAGCATTAAATAAAAAGTTCTGGAAGGAGATTCTTCCATTTTATCTTATCCTTTAGCGATAACGTAAGGGGAATTAAAGGTTACGGAAATTTAAAAAGGAGGTTGCCACAAGAACACTTTTGGCAAAAGAGGCATTCCTCAAAAGGTTGTTGTGTGAAATTTAGGGGGTTGAGATAAAAAAAAGAATAACCTGGTTACCCAAGTTATTCTTTCATTAACGTTACTTCAGCTGACTAAGTCGTAAAATCGGTTATTGTTTTATAACTTTTATAAGTGTGTTTTTCTCTTCGATTTTTAAATAATAATTCCCAGGAGCAATCGCTTCCAAGTTTACACTTGTTTGATTTCCTTTCAACGTATCACTCAATACGATTCTTCCTTGGTTATCAATTAATTCGAAAGAAGAAAATAATTCGATTTCAGAATGAATAAAGAGTAAATCACGACTTGGATTTGGGTAAATCGAAACCGCAAAATTCTTCATTTCATCAATACCGGTATAATTCAACGTCAAATTCAATGTAATGGTGCTATCACAACCAGCCGCATTTGCAATAACTTGCGAGAAGGTTCCGCTTTGAGTATATGTTTGACCGTTAAGGGTATATGAATCTAATGCTGTTTCTGTTAGGGTGGAAGTAGAAGTGTTATTAACAATTACTTGAACACTGTCTATACCTTGGCATCCATTCAAATCAGTTCCTTGTAAATGATAAATTTCCGTTGCCGTTGGAACGAATGAAACCCCATCAATAACGGCATTATCCCAAGAGTAAGAAGCAGCTCCACTTCCGTTTAAGATAACATTGTCCCCATTACAAATCGTTTGGTCATTTCCGGCATTTACAGTTGGAAGCGCGTTGACATTCACTACGACTTGGTCCGTATTTGTACAACCAGTTGCAGTGTTTGTTCCCGTTACTGTATACGTTGAATTAGCAGAAGGAATAAATCCAATTCCGTTACTCACATTATTATCCCAAGAATAAGTATCTGCACCAGTTCCTGAAAGCGCAACAGAAGTTCCAGCACACACAGATTGATCTATTCCAGCATTCACCGTTGGAAGTACGTTGACAGTGACAGTGACTTGGTCTGTGTTTGTACAACCCGTTACGGTGTTTGTTCCCGTTACTGAATACGTTGCATTGGCAGAAGGAATAAATCCAATTCCGTTACTCACATTATTATTCCAAGAATAGGTATTTGCTCCAGTTCCTGAAAGTGCAACAGTTGTTCCAGCGCACACAGTTTGGTCGTTTCCAGCATTCACAGTTGGAAGCGCGTTGACAGTCACATTGACTTGGTCCGTATTTGTACAACCAGTTGCAGAGTTTGTTCCAGTTACTGTATACGTTGTATTAGCAGAAGGAATAAATCCAATTCCGTTACTCACACTATTATCCCAAGAATAAGTATCTGTGCCACTTCCTGAAAGCGTTACAGAAGCTCCAGCACACACAGATTGATCTATTCCTGCATTCACAGTTGGAAGCGCGTTGACAGTCACATCGACTTGGTCTGTGTTTGTGCAACCTGTTACGGTGTTTGTTCCCGTTACTGTATACGTTGAATTAGCAGAAGGAATAAATCCAATTCCGTTACTCACATTATTATTCCAAGAATAGGTATTTGCTCCAGTTCCTGAAAGTGCAACAGTTGTTCCAGCGCACACAGTTTGGTCGTTTCCGGCATTCACAGTTGGAAGTGCGTTGACAGTGACAGTGACTTGGTCTGTGTTTGTACAACCCGTTACGGTGTTTGTTCCCGTTACTGTATACGTTGAATTAGCAGAAGGAATAAATCCAATTCCGTTACTCACACTATTATCCCAAGAGTAAGTATCTGTGCCAGTTCCTGAAAGCGTTACAGAAGCTCCAGCACATGCAGATTGATCTATTCCAGCATTCACAGTTGGAAGCGCGTTGACAGTCACTACTACTTGGTCTATGTTCGTGCAACCCGTTACGCTGTTTGTTCCTGTTACTGTATACGTTGAATTAACAGAAGGAATAAATCCAATTCCATTACTAACACTATTATCCCATGAATAAGTATCTGCGCCAGTACCAGAAAGAGTTGCAGTTGATCCAGCGCACACAGTTTGGTCATTTCCAGCATAGATAGTTGGAAGTGCATTGACAGTGACAGTGACTTGATCTGTATTTGTACAACCCGTTGCAGTGTTTGTTCCAGTTACTGTATAGGTTGCATTGGCAGCAGGAGTGAATAGTACACCATCAGTAACAGCATTATCCCAAGAGTAAGTATCTGACCCAGTTCCTGAAAGTGTTACGGATATTCCAGCGCAAACACTTTGGTCAATTCCAGCATTCACAGTTGGAAGTGCATTGACATTCACAGTTGTGTTTAACGAAAGGGCAGAACAACCGCTTGCATTAGTAACAGTTACACCGTAGTTTCCTGCTGTTGAAACAACAATAGATTGCGTAATTTCTCCAGTTGACCATAAATTACTGGTTGCAGAGGATGATGATAAGGTAATAGAATTGCCTGAACAAATACTTGTTGAACCACTCGGAGTAATCGCAGGTGCAGGCGGAGTATCTACTAAAATTGTAACATCATCTGTACAGGAATCACCATTGCTAGTAACAGTGCAAGAATAAGTGGTAGTTGCAGTTGGCACAACAGATATTGTGGGTGTTGTAGCTCCGTTAGACCATGAATACGTATTTTGGCCTTGGGTATACAATTGTTGGATCTCTGATTGAGTTAATACCTTATTCCACAGACCAGCATCGTCCAATTTACCACTGAAAAAATACTCATTGAAATGATAGCACCCAAACCTGTCTCCAGGGTTATTTGTTGTGTAGTATGAAAAAATACTTTCCTGGGTAGTTCCAATGAGAACACCGTTAAGGTACATTTTCATTAAGCCTAGATTTAAATCATAGGTTAAAACTACGTGATACCAATTATTTTGATTGATTACGGTTGATATGCCTACATCACTAGGGCAATTACAGTTTAATACATTGACACCTATAGTTCCGTCATTATTTATAGTAATTGCCCCATTTGGATTTGGTGAAATTTGATAAAAATATTGATGACTCCATGAATTTGGGCCTGACCAATTAAACCAAATTGACATTGATATACTATTTGTACTATTCATTCCATTCGTACTTGTTATGTCTATATATTGATTTCCATTAAAACTGTACGCATTGTTTGTGTTTCCAAAACGATCCGTTGTTAACGCGGCACCATTCACGGTTCCATTGTTTCCATTTCCTGAAACATCGTTTGCATTCCCGCAGAAAGGCCAATAACCTACCAAGCCACTTTGCAAATTAATTGGGAGGTCTGTTGAAACACATGGAGAGGTGTTCAATGTTAGAGATGAAGATACGCTCAATAATACCGTTTCTCCCGAACAAATAGTAGAATCGGAAGAGCTTACGGAACATGGTGGTGTTGGCAATGTTCCTGAATAAAGATTGGTGATTTCTTGTTGGGTGAGAGCACGGTTCCATATTCCAATGTCGTCGATTTTTCCAAAAAAGTAACTGTTCAGTAAATCAACTCGTGTTCCAACATAAAAACTAGATTGTAGCGTATTCCATTGACTTACGTTTTGTGTTGCTATTTGAATACCATCGTAGTATATCGCTCCAATCCCTTGAATTAAAGTAAATGTAAGCATATGCCATTCATTTGAATTGTTGATTGTATTTGTGGAAATGTCATCTGCCCATCCCTGCACTGTTATCATATTATTATTTCCAACTGAAAGCATAATTGCGTTAGATTGAGAATTTGCGCCATAGGCAACAGCTGTATGTGACCAGGGCGAAGCGTTATTCTCCTTTCGAAACCAACAACTTATTGTTCTATTGGAATTTCCATATGGTAAACTATTCGTAGGGTTGCTTATGTAGTCATTCACTCCATCAAAACTATACGCCTTATTGGCATCACCAAAACGATCTATTGTCAATGTTGCCCCATTGACTGTTCCATTATTTCCATTTCCGCTCTCATCATTAGCGTTTCCACAAAATGGCCAATATCCAACAAGACCGCTGGTTGGGACATAGGCTGGCAAACAATTTACAGGTGCTGTTTGTGTATAAAAGTTTGTTATCTCTTGTTGGGTTAATATTCGATTCCAAATTCCGATGTCATCTAGAAGTCCTTGATAAAAACCAGTTTGTGTTATTCCATGATACCTTCCAAATGTCAATGGTATTAAAGAAGATATATTAGTCGCAGCTGTGTTTGAATTAAAACACTCCGTCCCCATTAGTATTCCGTTTTTATAAAGTGTAGCAACTGTTGTATTGTTACCTATACTACCATCATATTGTATATGATAATTGTCCCAATTATTAGTAAACGAAGTCACTTCCGCTTTCTGACTGCAATAAGTATCAAATGCAATGGAGTTATTACAATTTCCATTAATAAAGATTCTTAAATCTTTACCACAATAGCCATCATTTCCATAACCAATAAGATGGCCATATGAATTTGATGACGTTTTAATCCAAAAATTAATGCTTATTGTAGGATTACCTGAAGGGCCACTATTAATGCAAACAATTTTATCATCGATCCCATCAAAAGCATATGCGGAATTTGCGTTCCCATTTCTATCGGTACTCAACGTCGCGCCATCCACAGTGCCATTATTACCATTCAAACTTTCATCATTAGCATTGCCATTAAATGGCCAATAACCAACAAGACCGTTGGTTGGGACATAATTAGGAACTTGAGAAAAGATGTTTGCAGTGAATACGAATAATAGTACTGTAAATAGTAGTTTGTTAATCATTGATTTTCAGTTTTTTATTGTGTAAATATATTGAATATTAATTAGACTTTCTCACCCATTACAAATCGGCATTAAATCCCTCACCCATCGATTTCTTATTTCAAGAAGTGTTTCCTTTTGACATTCGTTTTCTGGAAACCAAATAATTAAAAATCGGCTAAGAATTTCATCATTCATGCGAGAAAATAGTTCCCATTTTGATGCTGCAAACTTTACCCGATTTACAGAAGTTTTTGGGCCATTTGCGTTTTTATCCAGTATTTGCCTTTTAAAAACAGTATTCAGCATTGGAGCTTTTCTAACTGCTAATTGTGAATCAGCATTAAAAAAAATTGTTTCTCCTCTCAACGTAATGGTGGATAATTGCTTTTGAATTCTCTCTAAGGCAGGTTGTTCATCTGCAAGACCTATATAAACTTTTTCTTGGTTAAAAAACAGTAGATAAATACCAGACGCATCAAAGGCAGAAGGAATTGGTGTTTTCGGCACGAATTGACAATTCAATGGAAAATCTCCATTAATTTGTAGGTCAAACAATTCTGATGCACTGTATGTTTTCAATTGATTTTTTTTGGAAAATTACTTCCTTCCCAAAAAAAATAAATGAAAAAATAGGAGAACTCGTAGGTTCTCCTATTTCGAAAAAAGACTAATTGGAGATTAATTTAGGGTTTAGTCGCAGTAATTTAATTCTTCTATCCTGAGGATGTTGGGAGCTGATAAGAACTTCTTCCATTGGTATTTTTCCATATAGTGATAGCTTCTCACGAATGTTCTTTAAGCTTTGTTCTCTCCGTTTTTTTGAGGCATCAGAAGACACATTATCATATTCAACGATGCGATTGATATCTGCAATTTCTAAGGTGTTATTTTCAGCAGTTAAAAATTGCAGTAGAACATTATAATCAATCGAATTAAATTCAGCTGAAAGTAGGCCGTCATTTAGGTAATATTCTCCCTTGTATTTGTGCAATAGATGAAAGACTTTTCGTTTTCTTCTTTTTATTAAAATGAAAATGAATACTGCGAATGAAAAACTGCCTAAAATAAGTAGGAGGACTTTATAATCTTTTTTTGGTGCATCAGGAAGATATAAATCAACTATTTTGTCTGGTTTACCCAAAAGAACATTTCTGGGATAAACTGCGGCTTTAAAATTAGAAGTGCTTTTCTGAATTATCACACAAATATATTTTTCAGTTGCATCAAAGAGTGGATGATGTATCATCATATAATCTACAGAAGAATATGTCTTTACCTTATTTTTCTCAAAATCTATTTCATATAGATCTTTAATTCGAATTATTTTGCTACTTGCTTGCTCTGTATCATACCAATCTAAATATTTTGGATTAATTCCATTTGGGTTTAGTTTCCCTAGCCTCAACCAACGGTTCTTTTCTATAGAATAACGCCATACGTCTGAATAAATCTTGCTTTCGATAGAATTAGACCAATGTCCTGACATCATGTAAAAATTGTTTCCAACTTTTTGAGAATATGCATTCATGCGCGAATTGGGTTTTTTATACTTTAAAGGAATGTCATCCACCATCCATTCTTTGAATTTCAAATTGAAATAGGAGATAAAGTTCTTGGTTGTAAAAAGACCGTAACCTCCGAAACAAAAGATCTTATTCTTATGCGTAAAAAGGTTTCCATCAAACTGATTTTCGTGCCGGAAAGAGCGATCTATTCGTTTAAGTGTATCATTTTTCAATCCATATATTTCACCAATTCCGCGATACACAAAATAGATTTCCCCATTGTCCATTGAAATAGGAATAAATTCATTTTGGAATTCTATAAAACTGCAATCCCCTTGAAAAATGTACGGATGTTTTTCCCATTTTTTCTTTGCTATTTTATATTCAAAATAATAGGTGGAGTCGTCAAAAAGTAAAAAGCTGTTATCTTTTTTATTTAAAAAAATCCGTTGAGAATGTATATTCTGAAGTTCTTGACTTTGCCCAAAACAATTTGCCTTATTCAGGAATGAAAAAAATATTAAAAAAATGAGGCAAAATTTGGGCATTTTATAACCATTTTATTTAGAAGTGACAAATTAGGTATTAATAAGTATATGAAAGGCTTAAAATAAGATAAATTGTATTTTCCCCTATTATAATTCAAATTTGGTAAAGATCTTTCCCATTTTCTTTACGTATTTTTGAAACAACTCATTGTTGATCTCATTTATGAAAGTAGTTTTTTTAGACACCGTACACGAAATTTTAGCAACACGCCTAGCGAGCGAGGGTTATAAGTGTGTGGATGCAACAGTAGTTAGCAGAGAGAAATGTCTGGAAGAAATCAATGATGCTGTTGGAATTGTCATTCGTTCGCGGTTTACTATGAACGAAGAGTTTCTGCAATTCGCCCCCAATCTAAAATTCATTGCGCGTTCTGGTGCCGGAATGGAAAATATTGATGAACGTTATTGCAAAAAACGGGAAATTGATTTGTTCAATGCGCCCGAAGGAAACAGAAATGCTGTCGGTGAACATGCGTTGGGAATGTTATTGAGCTTAATGCGAAAAATGCACACCGCAGATCGAGAAGTTCGAGCAGGAAAATGGGACCGCGAAGGAAATAGAGGAGTGGAATTAGATGGTAAAACGGTCGGAATAATTGGTTTTGGAAATAATGGAAAGGCATTTGCAAAAAAACTCCAAGGTTTTGATGTTAAATTAATGGCTTACGACAAATACAAAAAGAATTTTGGGGATCACTTTGTCATGGAATGCACCTTAAATGCGCTTTTGAAAAATGCAGATGTAATCAGTTTCCATATCCCTCAAAATCAAGAAACGATTTATATGGCAAACGATCAGTTTTTTAATAAAATTGAAAAATCCGTCTTTTTATTGAACCTTTCACGCGGAAAAATTGTTGAAACGGCCGCCTTGGTGAAAGCGTTAAAATCTGGGAAAGTGATTGGAGTAGGATTAGATGTTTTAGAATACGAAAGAACGAGTTTTGAATCCTTTTTCGAGCAAGAATTACCAGAAGAATTTACCTATTTATTGAAATCTGATGCTGTTTTATTTACCCCGCACATTGGTGGCTGGACCCAAGAAAGCTATTATAAATTAAGTGCTGTTTTAGCCGATAAAATTCTAGAAAAATACGCCATTGAAAAATGATTCTTTCAACAAATAACTTAAACCACTACTCCCCTTCTGCGTTTTTCTGCCCTTTCTGCGGGAAAAACTAAAATCCCATTACCCAACTATGTGTCCTATGTATCACTTCGATAAACTCAGTGCATCGCTATGTGTTTGAAATTACAAGTTCCAAATTATAAGTTTACCTATGTGTCCTATGTGCCTATGTGTTTCAAAAGATAATCTGTCCCTAACTATGTGTCCTATGTATCTATGTGTTTGAAATTGTGAGTTATCATTTTACCTATTTACCACTTCGATAAACTCAGTGCATCGCTATGTGTTTGAAATTACAAGTTACAAATT
>CANNKP010000114.1 GCA_947505255.1 Flavobacteriales bacterium | reverse complement strand
CGGGGCGTAGCGTAGTCCGGTCATCGCGCCTGGTTTGGGACCAGGAGGTCGCAGGTTCGAATCCTGCCGCCCCGACAAGGGGGATGAGAGATCATCCCCCTTTTTTTTTCAATTTAAAGGAAGATTTTTTGGCCCCGTAGCTCAGCTGGATAGAGCAATTCACTTCTAATGAATAGGTCTTTGGTTCGAATCCAAACGGGGTCACTATTACAAGCTCATTCGTCAATTGGCAAATGAGCTTTTTTTGTAGCTATAAGTACCCTAAATAACAAGACGTTGCCTTTAAAACTTAAGGTTTTTAGAAATATTTTTAAATAAAAACAGTAATCTGTCTTGCAGGTTTTAAAAAAGTCATTATCTTTGCACACGCTTTTAACGTAAAGCATTTAACACAATTTTGAATCTCATTGTTTTGAGAGATCGCAAGATTAAAAAATTGGTTTGGTAGTTCAGTTGGTTAGAATACATGCCTGTCACGCATGGGGTCGCGGGTTCGAGTCCCGTCCAGACCGCTTAGGAGTAATCCAAAGCTTATTAAAACCGCTTAAATCTCAGGATTTAAGCGGTTTTTTCATTTTATCACATTAAATATTATTCAAAAAATCACATATAATAAGTGAACTATCTGGTGACCTTTTATTATACTTGCAAATAGGTCACCAATTGTACGGTTAACCTACTGTAATAGTGAAAGTTAAATTGACATTATTTGCTTCTTTTTGAGTTCGTTTTGCATCGTAGTCATATTGATACGATGCCATTTAAAAGCAAATGGGATGAAAACGCAACAAAATTACAGTCTTCAGTTCTTAATTAGAACTTCGAAAGCTAAGAATGGCAAATCGCCAATTTATTGTCGTATTAATGTAAATGGAAAAAGATCCGAGATTTCGTTGAAGAAATATATCGAAACATCCAAATGGATTTCTACTGCAGGGATAGTAAAAGGCAATTCAGAAGAGGCTCGGGTAATTAATACCCAGATCAATCAACTTAAAATTGAAATCAACCAGCACTTTAATCAATTGGTATCATCCAACAGAACAATTTCTGCCGAGTTAATTAAAAACTCACTTTGCGGAGTTGGAGTACAAGAGAAAACACTTATTGAGGTATTTAAGTATCACAACGACCAGATGAAAGAGCGGATTGGGACAGATGTTGTGAAAGCTACACATTCAAAATTCGAAACAGTATTGGGTAAACTTGAAACGTTTCTTAAGAAGAAATACCAACAAACAGATTTCAATCTTGATGAATTAAATCACAAATTTATTATCGACTTCGAACATTACTTAAAAACTATTGAAAAGATTGGACATAATACGACAATGAAATATGTCCGGAATATGAAAAAAATCATGAACATGGCAGTTTCTAATGAATGGATTTCTAAAAATCCATTTGGTCAATTCAAATGCAGTTCAAATAAAGTTGTCCGTGAAATACTTACCGATTTAGAAATTAAGGAACTCTCTGAAAAAGAATTTGACATTATCAGACTAGATGAAGTCCGAGATATTTTCTTATTCTGTTGTTTCACTGGGTATGCCTTTGTAGATGTTGAGAAATTAACAACTAATGATGTATCAATTGGTATTGATGGTGGTAAATGGATTTTCACTAGAAGGGAAAAAACAAAGACCGTTGCGAATGTTCCTCTTTTACCTCTTGTTCAAAGAATACTTGAGAAGTATAACAATCATGAATATTGCATTAACACGGGAAAACTGCTTCCTGTAAAATCGAATCAAAAAATGAATGCTTATTTAAAGGAAGTAGCTGCTTTGTGCGGAATTAAAAAAACTCTTACTATGCACATGGCACGTCACACCTTTGCCACTACCATCACTTTATCCAATGGTGTTCCTATTGAAACCGTATCAAGAATGTTAGGACACACTAAATTGGCAACAACTCAAATTTATGCTCAGGTCCTTGAACACAAAGTGAGCGAAGACATGCTAAGACTAAGCGAAAAACTCACAAATAAAGCCACAAATAAAGCCACAACGCAACCCAAACCTCAAACAGGTACTTAATACCCTTTTTTATCAACGTATCACATCAAAACATAAAATTTGATGTGATTATGAGTAAGTACATGGCAAAATTCAATGAACTTAACGACTCCTTAGAGTCGTTAAGAAGTAAGATTACTAATGTTCGAGATAGATCTGACCTATCCGTTAGGTTAATACAAGAAAAAACAATTGAAATTAAACACATGGTTCTTGAAAATGGGTTTGATTCTATTGGTGAAGAAATCCAGTTCTTCAAACATATTAAACCTTATTTACTTGCTCATAAAATTGTGAATAGTATCATTCTTGATGTAGAAATCAGAAAAAGTGGTTTATCAACCGAAGATTTTGACCAACTTAAAAAACGTAAATTATCGTTTATACAAGATCATTTCATTGATTACAAAGAATTCAATTTCTATCTGCGAAGTCAATCCACAACAAGGGACAATATCTACTTTACAAAAGAGCTAACCCAAAATGATTTATTCATGAACATAATTCTAGAATTGGATCCTGAATTTTCAAACGGTTACGATATCATCGCAGCATATATTTTGGCATACGACCTTCTTAAGAACTACTTTAAGAATGATAAACCTATTGAAAATATAGCACCTATTCCAGAATTAAAATGGACAGGATCCAAAGTTGCTCTTGTTGAACTTATTTATGCTCTCCATGAAGTCGGAGTTATTAACATGGGGAATAATGAGCTTCAAGTACTAAGTTTTCATTTGGGCAATATGTTGGGTATAGAATTGAAGGATATATATCGAACCTTCATTGAAATAAAGGATAGGAAGAAAGATCGATGTCGATTTTTAATGAATTTAATTGAAGTACTTGAAAGTAAAATGAATGCTTTTGACCAATGATTTGACCCAACTTGGGTACAACTTGTGAGTTTTATTGGAAAATTTTATTACAAAAGCGCAAAAACCAATCTAAAGCACTGAATAACAACATCTATTAAGATTAAAATCATATTTTTAATTTATTCAAAAACCGAATTTATCAACTTGGGTGTTTTTAATTGTTTTTCTAAGCTTTTTAAAAAATAATATTTTCTACAACATTGATTTTGTATTAGTTAAAAAATAAAGTGTCTCAAATTGAATAAAAATTTCACCCAACTTGGGTCTAACTTGTGAATGAATCAATTCAAATCATATCAATTTTGCAAGACGAACATTAAAAAGAAGCAAGTTATGGCAACTACAATTTTAACAATTGAAGATTTGCAGGATTTCAAAAAGGAATTGCTGCAAGAATTAAAAAAATTATTCCCGAACAATCAATCCGGAAATCAAAAGAAATGGTTGAAGTCAACCGAAGTTAGAAAACTGCTTAGTATTTCACCAGGTACTTTACAAAATCTCCGAATCAATGGAACATTACCTTATTCTAGAATGGGAGGCGTTATTTATTATGACCATGATGAGATTCAAAAAATCTTAACTAATAGTCGAATAGATAATAGTTATTCATGAATTACATAAGTCATTTAACAGCTGTGATTGATAAGTTTTCGAAAGATAAAAAAATGAAATCAACGCATGTAAGCTTGTATTTAGGATTGTTTTACCTGTGGAATTTCAACAGGTTTAACAACCCTTTATCGATAAATAGATCGGAGATAATGTCCATTTCGAAAGTTGGAGCAAAAGTGACTTATCATAAGTGTTTATGGGAATTGAATAATAGTGGTTATATCCAGTATTGCCCTTCACATGATAGTCAACAGGGGAGTACAATTTACATGATAAATTTCGGTACAACCGATGAGACAACCATAGAACCAACCAATAGTACAACGATTGGTACAACCAATAGGACAGCCGTTGAACAAGTAGTGGTACATCCACTAGGCCCTTCCTTAAACAGTATAAACAATATAAACATAACAAACAATAAAAAGAATACTTCTTTTTATTTACCCTCTATAGATGAGGTCAAAATATTTTTTGAAAATGATTTAGAAGCGGATAAATATTTCAATTATTATTCATCCAAAGGTTGGGTTGTTGGAAACAAAAGTCCGATGAAAGATTGGAAAGCTGCAGCTCGAAATTGGATAATGAATGCTGGGAAATTCAATTCTGGAAAAAATGAATCAGATAATTCCCTGAAGCACTCAAAAGGAGCTGGTCATTTGCAAGTAGATCAAAACAAAGATTATTCTATTCCACTTTAAAATTATTTTGCTATGCTAGAAAAATGTTACAGAATCGAAAATAATGAACGTCTCTTTGATTTTAAGACCTGTTTACAGTATCTTGAATACTTGGGTAAGAAAAAATACGGGACGTCTTTTAAAATTGATTATTCTGATAAAGAAACATTGTTAAAATTAATTGGCTACTCTGTTGGTGCAAATGATGTGTGTAAAGAAAATTTTATTGACCCCAAAAAAGGAATTTTATTACTTGGTCCTGTCGGATGTGGTAAAACAACACTTATGTGTTTGTTGAATGAATTTGTTTTTCTACATCAAAAATATTTGGTAAAAAGCACAAGGAATATTTCTACAGAATTTCATCAGGATGGTTTTCAAGTAATTCATAAGTATGGTCGACAGCAAAAAGCAATCTGTTTGGATGATCTCGGAGTTGAACAAAACATGAAGTATTACGGAAATGAATGTAACACTATAGGTGAAATTTTGCTGCATCGTTACGATATGCACGTCAATTTTGGGATTTTAACGCACGCAACCACTAACCTAAATGCCGAGGAATTGGAAAAACTTTATGGTAATCGGGTTAGATCTCGTTTGAGATCAATGTTCAATTTGATTACGTTTCCCTCCTCAACCAAAGACAAACGGAAATGATTAATTTTTCAATATTACTATTTCCAGTTCCCTAATCTGGGGGAGTAACTGACAAAAACATACCCTCCTGCGATAAGACCTACCGTAAATGCAGTTGCTAAAAAAGAAAACAAAAATGGATGGTCATTATGACTTACAAGAAATAGTGATTGATTTTTACAAAACGAAATTATTAGAAACAACAATGTTGATATAGTTAGAATGAACGAAGAATAGGATGTACGAGTTGATATTTCTTGAGTGTCTTTTTTTAATTTCCATGGTAATAGGCAAACAATGATAAACCAAATCACTTTGCTCGTTGCAATTGATGTGAGTAAAATAATAACTGGTAAGACTCTAATCTTGTCGATATCAAATTTCATATTTACAATGGATAAATTGTAGAATAATAGACTATAACTTTCAAAAAAGAGAATAAGGGAAATCGACTGTGCAATAAGGACATTATCGTCCAAAAATCTAGTGAAATTTAAGTTATTAATTATACTGCTCATTTTCAATGATTTAAATTATAAATATCTCTTCAGGACTAACCTTTATGTTTACTTTGTCAAAACTGTTTTACGATTTTTCAGATACCCAACATATATTGGCTGTGTCCTCGCCAAATAAAACAACAGTTACACAAATACTTGTTAAACCAGTTTCAATTAAGTTTTTCAAGAAAGCATCACATTTATTTTTTGACCTCTACCGCGCAGAGTCATCAATAAAAGGTAATTCCATATTTTTAAGGAGCCAACTGTTTCGAACAACATTTACTTTTACGTTCTTAATATCGTCATAAGCGAAAGATAAAAAGACCTACCTTGTCATATCCGATTATCCTCTGTCTTTAATTGCCTTTTCAATCCACTTGTCAAGATTGTTTGCAATATCATTATAAGTATCGCTTGAATCTGGATTATAACAACTTACAACACTTGAAAGTTTGCTGCCATCTTCAAAAGTAAATTGGTCAAACGGGTTTGTTCCTTTTGAACATTTACCAGTTTTGGGGTCTTTGAGGTTGTGAATATATATACCGACTAATCCTTTCTTATCTTCCCATGCCTTTTTTATTTCATATTTTATCCAAGGTCTTTTGTGTGTATCTACACCTAATAAAACTACAACACAACTTTTATATTTCATATTGTCATCAATCCACTTTTTTATTGCGTTGTCTCCAGCTTTTTTTACGGTTTCCCATGCGTTTACAGAAACTGGCTCATTGCCTTCCAAAACTCCCATATTCCGAATTTGTTGAACTCGGAAGACATCTTTATCAAAATGGAAGCTATAAAATATTTGTCTTTTAGTTGCCATCGTATTATTTATTTATTGTTTGAATAATTGTTATTACTTTTTTAATGATTTCATCAGGAGATAATTTGTCTGAAGCTAATTCCTCAACAATTGGAATTATCCACTCATTCCCACTATAAATTTTTTTTGCGTCTTTTATTATCAAATCAAAAATCTCTTGTGTTACATATCCTGTAGCTGCAATTGGAATAGGAATTAACCCCAGTGAAATTGCAATTTCAAATTCCCTTTTAACTCCGTTGGCTGGAAGAATATTTCCCTTGTCGTCTTTTTTATTACCGAATATTATTACAGAAATTCCTGCAAGTGAAATCATTTTCTGTCTATACTCTTCCCAAAGTTCATGTAATTTTTTTTCACCTGTTTCATATTGTGGAAATGGTTTCATTATTAGTTGGTCTTCTGAAAATCTATCAGGTTTTTCATAAACTGCTTCCAAAGCGCCATTAATTACTGCACTTCCAACTCCCCAACCAAAACCATTTACAATTCTGAAACCTACTGAGATAATATTTTTACTCAACAAATGAATAAAACTTTGTGCTTCATTTCTATTCCATGTGCCATATTCCTCAGCACTTCCTGAAATGAAAACTGTTTTCATTCTAAATCGTTTTTCAATTTCTTTCAGAATTTCGGTGATGTCATGATAGTCGTCAACTACAAGTGCTTTTATTTTATAACGTTTTAAATCGTTAATCATTAACTCTTGCTTTCGCAAGTTGTATTTGAACATTTCATCATCATCACTACCTTTACCCTGCTTTTTAATAAAACAAAAATGCTGCCTATTGTTCTCTCCAAACTGAATATTCAATCTGCTTAAAACATAATCAAGGTTCGGGTCAGTAAAACTAAATCCGATGAATAAAAATGTTTTTGAAATAAGATCTCCACTTAATGCAGTTATAAAATGCTCATGCGTTCTATAGTAAGATTCATATTGCTCCTTTGTTAAAATTGCATCCGCCGGATGATGAACATCACCATGCATCTTATAAATTACAACATCCCTTTTAGGACGTGTATTTGCCAATTGTTTTATTTGATACTTAACATCAACAACTTTATTGGCAGCTTTGATCGAATCTTCTATTAAAGTGTCGTAATTTGTTGTCCAAAATGTTGTAATAGGAAGTCTAGCTATAATTTTATGGTTTTCAGAGGATTCAGCTTCCTGTGCAAATTCCTCTAGAATTTTTCTATTGATTTTTGCCTTTCCTCCTCCGTGTTCGTTAACATGATATTGTGCTAGTGAAATTAAATCATATTCCTTGTCAACACTCAAACCAACTTCCTCTGCGATTTCTCTGAGTAAATCCGCCCAACTAACATAGCCAACAGATTTTGACATACCTGCACCAGCGAAAACAGCAACATTGTTTTCCGCTAAATCCTTAACAAAATCTCTTATGAATGATTCTATTTCTCTATTATATACCATAGTTTTATGATTTTAACCAGTCAATTAATGACTTTTCTGTTTTGTCGGGAAATATTACTTTGATGTATTCTGCAGAGTAATCACTTTCTTCTATTCGGGGATAGATTCTTAAATATTCAGAGCCATTCCAAGATGTTGAATTGTCTGCAATAGGGATTAGTGCAATATGGTTTATATATTTATGAGCATCACCAAAGCCCAATTCCCAATTACACCATTTGGAATTGATAGCTTTATTTGTTGCAACCAAAATAAACTTTTTATTTAGTTTGATTTGCTCTTTGATTTTCCTGGCAGTCTCATCACTTGTAAATGGTGGAAGCGAAGAATCATAAGAATCAATGTAAACTCTTACACCTGCTTTACGCAAAAGGACAATTGCTTTTTCTACATCAATCTTTTCCAAGTCATCGTGACTGTGAGAGAGAAAAACTGTGACTTCGGCAGCAGTTTTTGTTTCTCTTTTTGATTCATTCAAGACTTCACTAAACAAACGTGTTCCAAGCTTACCTTCAGTAAGTGCTGTTAATCTTGTTCTTGTAAGTATTGCCATAATTACATTTTTTATTTAGTTTTTCATTGTTAATAGGTTCTTCATAGGATTAGGCAAAACTGTTTGTTTGGCGCATAATTGTATTGTGATTAATATTCTTAGCACTTAAATAGCATATCATTTCAATAATACATACAAATAATAAGGTCCATTTTTTCCATTAGGTCCTCCACCGCCATTCACTTCATTTTCGATAAAATCAAAGTGATGCTCAATAGACTGCCCCCAAAAAGTTAGACACTATTTGGGGGTATTTTTATGGAAAGAAAAGTCAAGTATGATTATGCATTTAAACATGAATGTGTAAAATTAGTTTTAGAAGAACATTATTCAAGTGAATATGTTGCTAAGTTAAAAGGTCT
>CANNKP010000113.1 GCA_947505255.1 Flavobacteriales bacterium | reverse complement strand
AGACACTGGACTAAGGACACTGGACTAAGGTTAATTTGAACTATTTGATCAATGTGCAGATATGCAAATGCGTAGATGCGTAAATTCGCAAGTTCGTTAGTTCGCAAATTCGCCTTTGATTAGGAAGATTATCCACTATCGCCGCGCACTTCGGTACTTCGGCTTCGCTCAGCAACCACCCCGCTCAGTAACCGATCGCGTCGGAGCACATCGTGAAAATTTATTGAATTGATCAAATTGATCAAATTGTTCAAATTTGCTAATTGTTCAAATTTTCATCTGCACATCTGCACAACTTGTCCCGCCCATGCGGGATTTACGCATTTGCACATTTACGCATTTTTCATCTGCACATCTGTACAACTTGTCCCGCCCATGCGGGATTTACGCATTTGCACATTTTTTTGACTACGTAGTTGTTTTTTGCCAAAACCGCCCTCACGCACTCCAATCCCCATTTTCGCATTTTCGCATCTGCACATTTGCACATTTTCCCTACGTAGTTTTACGTATTGATATTACTAATTTAAGTAAGTATTTTAGGGGGCGAGGGTATTTATATGCAAAATAAAATATGTCTGTAACTGAAAAACTAATCACCCCTACTCATTTATTTTATTTATAGGACTAATTACAAAATGTGTTAGCGGAATTAAACAAGTTAGCTGTGATTTTAATGGAAGACGCAATGAACATAGAACAAATCATACAAAATATTAACGCTGGTATAAGTGTGTTGATGGACAAAGAGTCCAACAATTTAAGGCGTGGACTAAACGAGCTAAATATTTCTACTCATTTAGCCTTTTACCTTAAACCATACTTTTCTGACTATGATGTTGACCCGGAATATAATGGCGACATAGACAAACCAAATGACAGAAAGGCGCTGCATATTGCTAAAAACAGAATTTTGGAAATTGGACGCAAGACAAACATGAAAGACAATTATAAACTTAGCCCCGACATTATTATTCATAAAAGAACAACAAATGCAAATAACCTTGTGATTATAGAAGTTAAGAAAGATATCCATCCACAATGTGATAAGGACTATGATTTAATAAAATTAGAACATCTTACAATTGACTATTCAGGTAATCATTACAATTATAGGCTTGGAGTTGCAATAGTTTTTGGGACTAAAGAAAATACTGGTAATTATGAAATAACATTTTTTCAAAACGGAACAGAAACTCAACAAAATAAATTAATATAAAGTATGGGAACTTTCGACGTAGCACAAATTTGTCTTAACGGACATGTAATTACTGAAATGGCTGGTGGACACCCAGAATACAGAAAAGAATTTTGCACCGAATGTGGTGAAAAGACAATAATTAGTTGTCAGAATTGTAACACAAACATAAAAGGCTATCATAATGTTCCAGGTGTTTTGGGCATTTTTAGCTATTATAAACCAAAGTATTGCGAAAAGTGCGGGCAAGCTTTTCCTTGGACATCAAGACAATTAGAATCTGCTAAAGAGCTTATCGACCTTACAGACAATTTAAACACTGATGAGAAAGCTGATTTAAAATCAAGCATTGATGACTTGTTAAAAGATGGACCTAAAACAGTTGTGGCTCAAGCGAAGTATAAAAAATATATAGGCAAAGCTGGCAGCGAAATTGGCAAAGGAATTAAAGACATACTAATTGATGTTGTTAATGAAACAGTCAAAAAAGCAATATGGGGACAATAAAAACCACAGTTCGTTGCAAATTTGCAAAATGAAGGGTTTCTTAATCCATTGACAAATTAGTGTTAGTCGAAAATTCAGATATTCACATCACAGTTTGTTGTAAATAGAGCTCATTGTAATTTGCAATAAAGTTAATTTAATGTCGATTTAGACAAAACAAATTGATAATTATTAGACAAAATAAAATTAGTAAATATGAATAGAGATCAAATTAAAAAACAAGTAAATGAGCAAGTTAACATTTGGTTGTTTTTACAAAAAAAGCGGCAAGTAAATATAGAATTTACTATCGGAGCTACTGAGCTTTTGTGTCTAATAATTGAGAATATTGAAACAGACCAATCAATAAGTTGGGATTATAATAATGTTAATTATAATACTGACCAAGAGTATGCAATATCTTTAATACCAAATGCACTTAATGATATTTATCCATTCAGACGAAATAAGTTTGAAAGTGACTTAGGAAAAAGTTATACAATATCAAGCTGGGAATTATTACATTCTATTACAAAAATTCTTGATAGACTTTGCTTCATACCTAAAAAAAGACAATAATGACTGAAAATGAAATTCAAGCGAATCAATCAATAATTGATTTTAATAAAACTATTATAACTATTTGCTCAAGTATTTTGACTGCATTAATAGGGTTCATTATTTATCAAAACCTTTCTTTAAGCCTATTAAACTACGTTGTGCTTGGTATGTTCGTTATTGCAATCTTTGTTTCATTATATGGATTTGGTTTAACTATAGCTGCATTACGTGATACATCCAATAGCAACACTGCAATCTTAATGACAAATATAAGTGCAATAATAATGATAATTGGAATCATACTAATGTCAACAATAGAAATTCATAAAGACCAAGATTTAACAAGTATTTTAATTGAAATTTCAACTTCAACAAAATCAACAAGTAAACATTTAGAACCAGACAGAATTAATCAATTAAAATTTGACGGTGATAAATATATTATTTTATTCAAGTCAGATTCAGTATTTACAAAGGTTACATATTCTGTAAAAGACAAAAAAATATTAAGCATTGAATAGTAATCAAACAACTAATAATACCAACAAGAAATTGGCTGTTCAGTGGTTAAATAAAGCCTTGTGCTTCGTCTCAAGTTTAGTGGTGGTAGAAATTCGTACTACGAAATCGCATACTTCTTGTAGCTGCAAAATGTTAAACGATATATTAAAACCGACAACAAATGACAATGACAACAAATATATATAAAGCATTTTTAGCATCGCCTGGTGACACCAAGGACGAAAGACTTATTGCAGAAAAAATTGTAGCAGAGATAAACAATACTCTCGGTGAACATCACAATTTTATTGTTAAACTCTTAAAATGGGAAAATGACACTTATCCTGACTTTGGTGTAGACGGACAAGATGTTATTAATAACCAAATTGGAATGGACTATGACATTTTTATTGGAATAATGTGGAAAAAATTTGGCACAAAGACAGGTCGTGCTGAATCTGGAACTATTGAAGAATTTGACAGGGCATACGAAAAATTAAAAGAAAAAGGTGACGTTAAAATTATGTTCTATTTTAATTCTGCCGCCATACCACAAGACCAACTTGATATAGAACAATTTGAAAAGGTAAAAGGATTCAAAAAAAAGGTAGGTGTTTTGGGTGGTTATTATTGGACATACGACACTTTAGAAACCTTTGAAAAAGACTTACGAAAACACTTACAAAAGCATTTGTTGGGACTTACGACTAATCAAACAACATCGATAACAGTTGCAGAAACAAAAATAGCAAAACCATTAATCCCCGAAATTCATCCATATTTCTTCAAGTATTTAAATGATACTGAAGCTAATTTTGCTCATAGCAAAGCTGATATAATTCCATTAACAGACATCTATATTGCACCAGACTTGAGGGATATGAATAATCCTAAAAAAGGCACAACTTATAAAGTTGTTAATCTTGACACATTAACTGATGCAATTGATGTTGAAGGAATTAAATTTGCATTAATTGGCAACGAATCATCTGGAAAAACTGCGAACTGTAAGTATTTGTATACGAAATACTTCAACTCAGGCTTACTTCCTGTCTTCCTAAATGGAACTGACATTAATAATAACATTCGTTCAGAAGCAATTCGCAAAATTGTAGAAGAAAAAATAACAGAGCAATACGAGACACCATTTGCAATTGAAGATTTTCATATTGATCGTTTTTTAATTATCATTGATGATTTTCATAAGTCTGCAAAAGGTAACAATAGATATTGGGCGACATTAATTAAAAATATAGAATCAGAATTCAAGAACATTATTTTGACTGGAAATAGTTTAATGCCAATTGAAAATGTTACTAAGCAGGATGCTTTTCGAAATTTGGAAATTTACAACATACTGGAATTTGGTCCAAAATTCAGAACAGAACTTGTAAATAAATGGTATATACTTGGTCTTGACGAAAAATTTATTGACAGAAATGAACTACTACGTAAACACGACAATGCAATTGCGCACATCAAAACTATTATAGGTAAAAACTATATTCCTGCTTATCCATTTTATTTGCTTTCAATATTACAAGCAATGGAAAGTGGAAACGCACAAAATCCGAATTATTCAATTCATGGATTTTATTATGAACTAATAATTAATGAGTCATTTACTCGTGCTGTAAAAGACAAAAAGGAAATTTCATTATACTATAATTATCTGACATATTTTAGTTACTTTTTGTTTGAACAAGGCGTAAAAGAAATATCAATAAATGAATTTAAGCAATTTCATGATTCCTACTGCGACAAGCACGATTTAACCTATAGTTTTGAAACGATTGTTAGAACATTTGAGGCAGCAAAACTTCTCTTCGTTAATAAAAAAGTTCACATTAAAGAAAATTATGTTTATTACTTTTTTGTTGCAAAATACATTGCAAATAACATAAGTAAACAAACGACAAAAGACCTTGTTACAAAAATGAGTATCCGAATTTTCAAAGACGAATACGCAAGTATTGTAATGTTTGTAACTCATCTTTCCAAAGATGAATTCATTATTGAGGAGTTAATTAAAAATGCAAATTCAATTTTCCCTGAGATTATGCCCGCAATGCTTCAAGATGATATTAAGGGCATAAATGAATTAATAAGTTCCTTGCCAAAGCAAATTCTTGAATTAGTTGATGTGGAAGCAAAACGAGACGAAGAAGTTGACGAGCAAGAAGAAACTGAAAGAGAAGAAAAAGAGAATGAATTTGACAAGGAAAAATCAAACTATGATGACTTCAAACTTGAAGATGATATTTCAACAATTGACTTTTACGCTAAAATAACTTTGGCATTAAAAACAATAGACATATTAGGTCAGGTAACAAAGAAACATTGGGGCGAAATTGATGGTGAACAAAAATTAAGGTTAGTTATGGCAACATATAATCTTGGACTCCGAACATTAAATATTTATTTACAACATCTACAAAACAATTCAAATGAAATAATTGAACATATAAAGGAAATTATTGTAGAAAAACATATTAAAGATAGATTTGCATTAAAAGAAAAAATCGAGGAAACAGCAAGAGATTTTGTATTCAAACTTTGCTTTATTAGCGCTTGGGGCATAACGAAAAGAATAGCAAATTCAATTGGTTATGACAAATTAAAAAACTCATTTGAAAAAGCTCTTTTGAATCAACCGACTAACTCCGTCAAACTAATTGACCTTTGTATAAAATTAGGTTATTCAGGAATTCCAATGGACGAGGTTGAGGAATACAAAAAAGTAATGGGGAAAAATAATTTGAGTTTTGTTGTACTGCAAAATTTAATAATTGACCATATGTATATGTTCGACACAGATTATAAACTTAAACAGAAAGTCTGCTCGATACTAAATATAAGTATTGAAGAACAACTAAGAATAGATGCAACATCAAAAGTTAAACGGACTAACTAGAGAAATTACCTCGCATAACGCAACTGGTAATAAATTGGCGGTTCAGTGGTCAAATGAAGCTTTGTGCTTCGTAACAACTTTTGTGCTGGAAGTTACTTTAGTAATCTGAATTTTACTGTTTAGCAATAAACGAAAATAAAAATAAGTTTTTTCCCGATTACACTTATTAAATACTATTTATAATATACAATGGCACTATTTGACTTCCTTAAGAAAAAAGAGTTTGAAGAAATAGAAAAACTCAAATCACAACTTGTGAGATATAAATCTATATCTGATATCGAAGCTGAAGTTGAAAATTTAAACAAAAACTTAGAGCAATTAAAATCTCTGAACCAATCCGAAATAAATATAATTGAAGAAAATTTCAATAAACTAAATGTTGATTATCAAGCAGCACTCGAAACTTATACTAAAATTCGTAAAGAGGCTGCATTATATGAAAATAAACTTGATCTTATTGAATTTGGGATTTATGAACCAATATATGACTTCGATAAGTCTGATGAATATAGAGCAGAGCAAAACAGAATAATAGAACTTCAGAAACGAATGATTAGTTCAGAAAGAGCAGCTATTTGTCGCACAAACTGGACTATTGACGGAAGCTTAGCAAAAGGTACGGCAAGTACTAAACGTTATATCAAATTAACACTGAGAGCATTTAATGGAGAATGTGAATCTTTAATAGCTAAAGTGAAATGGAATAATGTAAATCAAATGGTTGAGAGAATAAAAAAATCATTTGAAACAATAAATAAAATTGGAGAAAGTCAAACCGTATTAATTCAAAATGAATATTTAGATCTTAAAATAAAGGAGCTTATTCTAGAGCATGAATTTCAATTGAAACGACAAAAGGAAAAAGAAGAACTTCGTGCAGCACAAGAAGAATTAAGAGAGGAAGAAAAAGCTCGAAGAGAGTTTGAACAAGCTCAAAAAGAAGCTGAAAAAGAAGAATCAAATTATGAGAAAGCATTAGAGAAAGCCAGAAAAGAAATTGCTTTGACCACCGGTGATATGCATGACAGACTTCAAGCAAAAATCGAAAAATTAGAGCAAGAATTGGAAGAGGCTAGAGAGAAAAAAGAAAGAGCAATGTCAATGGCTCAACAGACAAAACGTGGCCACGTTTATATTATTTCAAATATTGGTTCATTTGGTGAAAACGTATATAAAATTGGAATGACACGCAGATTAGAACCAATTGATAGAGTTCGGGAATTAGGTGACGCTTCAGTTCCTTTCCAATTTGACATTCATGCTATGATTTATTCAGACGAAGCCCCAACTCTCGAATATGAGTTGCACAAGGCGTTTGCAAAAAATAAAGTAAACATGCTAAATTACCGTAAAGAGTTTTTTAATGTTACTATAGACGAAATTGAAAATAAAGTGAAAGAAATTGGACTTGAGGCAGAGTTTTCAAGATTGCCAGAAGCAATGGAATACCGAGAAACATTAGCTATTATTGATAAACTTAATTCACAAATAAAACAAAAAACTGTTGACCAAATAATTGCAGAAGAATTTCCAAATAGTTTGATTCAATAAGAGAAGTTTTTAAACTATTGTTTCCTTAGTAATGATCAAATTAATTATTTCAAAAATCAAAAATCATAACTATTCACCCCAATGAAAAACATCATCATCACAGGCATCGGCGGAGTAGGAGGTTATTTCGGTGGAGTGTTGGCGAAGCATTTTCAGGAGAGTGATGAAGTGGAGATTGTATTTTTTGCGCGTGGGAAGCACTTGGAGGAGATTCGGGAAAATGGACGAAAGTGTGCAACATAATAAATTCATCGCGAGGCCTAGCTAATTTATGGACACTGGACAAAGGACACTGGACAAATATTAAATGCGAAAATGCGTAAATGTGCATCCCGATAGCTATCGGGAGCGTAAATTGAATTTGAACAATTACATATAAATTCTAAGTTTTAAATTCTAAGTTGAATTAGATAATTAATTAATTGTCTAGTGTCCAGTGCCTTTTTGTCGATTCGCAAATTCGCCACCGTGTCTTTGTGTCTCTGTGATTAGGAAGAAAAATGCTAAAAAAAGTTCTTAATAACAGAGACACTTTAAGTTGTAAGTTGTAAATTAATGTAACTCACAATTCATAACTCACAACTCACAACTCACAACTCACAACTCACAATTCAAAACTCACAATTCACTCCCGATAGCTATCGGGATCACAACTCAATTTTTTTTTCTTAATTTGAACTTTTGATCAATGAATATGGAAAAAATAATAATTCAAGCAACGCTATTATGCGATTTACAAAAAGTATGGGACTACTATACAAAACCCGAACACATTATCAATTGGAATTTTGCTGACCCTAGTTGGCATTGTCCAACTGCTTCAAATACTATGGAAGTGGGTGGAAAATATATTGCACGTATGGAAGCAAAAGATGGGAGTTTCGGATTCGACTTCGAAGCTATTTATACTGAAATTAATGTTGGAAAAAACTTTACGTATGAATTTGGTGGCCGTTATGCCAATATTGAATTTAACCAACTCGGCAATCATACCGAAATGAGCATAACGTTTGATCCTGAAACAGAAAATTCTGTTGAATTGCAAAAACAAGGTTGGCAAGCCATACTAAATAATTTCAAACAGTATACTGAAACTCATTAACCTAAGTTCATACGACAGAACAAAACGCCATTTCGCAAATTCGACCCTTTGTCTCTGTGATTAGGTAGAAAAATACTAAAAAAGTTCTAAACCACAGAGACACCTCGTCTTATACCGAGGCAGGCAGAGACACAGAGATATGGTAGTTGAATATTAGTACAATTTAAAACAACTTAGAATTTAGAACTTAGAATTTAGAACAATTAAATCAACTCACAATTCAAAACTCAAAACTCACAACTCACTCCCGATAGCTATTGGGAGAGTAGACCCGTATAGACGGGACAAGTTGT
>CANNKP010000112.1 GCA_947505255.1 Flavobacteriales bacterium | reverse complement strand
TCATTTTCTTTAATCTTGTCAATTAAACCTGAAACATGCACAAAATACTCTTTGTTTGATTCTGAATCTGTAATAAAACCAAATCCTTTGGTGTCATTAAAGAACTTTACAACTCCTTTACTCATTACTTTTTGATTAGTTAGTTTTCAAGTAAAGTTATATTATTATTTGAAACAGCAAAATATTTTTAGAAAAAAAATGCAGTTTTTTTATTTTTTAATCCTTGATTTCAAAGCCATTGAAGTATTCAGTAACACTCCAAGCTTGCGGTTTCTCTGCAAACCAAGGCTTTATTTTGGGCCATATTTGACCAAAAGTTTTGGATGTTCGGTAATTTTCTAATGCTGTTTCATTCTCCCAATGACTATAAGTCATGACAATTGTAGGAGTTTTTATATCTCTTAATAATTTCATTCCGAAACATCCTGGAAAGCTATTTACTTTGTCTTTAACGGTATCGAAAAAAGCTAGAAAATCGTCTATTTTATCTTCTTGAAAATGAAGTTGAACAATTCGAATGAGCATTAGAACAAAGATTCAAGTGTTTCTCGTGAGCCTCGAGGCGTAAATTCAATTCGAATTACATCTCCTATTCTCATTCCAAATAATTTTTCAGCACCGCCATTGCTTAAATTAGCTCCTCTGTTAATTGCTATTTCTAATAACCCATTGTTGTTAAAAATGGCAACTCGTTCTCCATTAGGGACAGAGTTATACGTGGAAGAAATAACATCAATATGGTAATCTTTGTTACGATAATAAATAATAAAAGGAGAATCTTTTCCGAAACGCTCGAACAATGATTCGTGAACATTTGAAATTAAATTTCCGTAATTATCTATATGGATAACATTTCCTTTAATCAAATTGGTTTCAATAACAGCTGTTTGAGCAAATGCTTTTTTGTACGAAGCAAAAGGTGAAGCAAAGGTTTCAATTTTCTCTCCATTCATAACTCTACACGCAGCTGGAACCAACATGTTTTTTGTTGGAAATTTGAATAAATCCATGCGCGAAAGCACATCGTCTAATCTGTAAAATTGATCTGGTTGTTCATCTTTTAAAAATGCACCAAAAAAACCATTGTCATTTGAAATGAAATAATGTCCTTTAAAAACCAAAATAGAAGGAAAAGAACCCTCAGAACCACTAAAGTTTACCATTGGTTCACTATCAACTCCTATAACATGAACTGTTCCTTCAGGAAATTCATCGTAGCATGAGGATAAATAAAAGGCTGCTTCGGCAACATCGAACGGTTTTACAGTATGCGAAATATCAACAATTACGGAAGTTGGGCAGCCTTTTAAAACGGCTCCTTTGATTGCTGCGACGTAATGATCGCGCACTCCCATATCAGTTGTTAATGTAATAATTTGCATATCTGTTCTTTCGGTGGTTAGTTGAGCCGAATAATTTTCTAATTTTGAACCAAAAATAAGGTTAATCGGTGTAATTTTTGTCAAATCATCTAGAAAATAGTCAGATTGCAAGAGAAAAAGATTGAAATAAGTGGAATAAATCCTGTAGAACTGTTTGGCGCAAACAATTCTAACCTGAAACACCTAAAAAGTTTCTTCCCAACATTACAAATTACCTCACGAGGAAATGTGATAACAGTAACAGGTGAAGAAAGGTTGATGCAAGAGTTTGAGGAAAAGTTTGAATTGTTGGTGAAGCATTTTCATGAATTCAATGAGGTGACAATAAACAACATTGATAATCTAATGTTGGAAGGCGGTTCCAAATTAGTTTCTCCCGATAATGGATCTGATACATTAGTTCATGGGAATGGGGGATACAAAATAAAAGCCCGTACACTAAATCAAATAAAATTAGTTCAAGCAGTCAATGAAAATGATATGGTTTTTGCCGTTGGTCCAGCTGGAACAGGAAAAACATATACAGCTGTTGCTTTAGCAGTCCGAGCATTGAAAGCAAAAGAAATAAAAAGGATTGTATTGACACGTCCCGCAGTTGAAGCTGGAGAAAATCTTGGATTTTTACCTGGAGATTTAAAGGAAAAATTAGATCCATACATGATGCCTTTATACGATGCATTGCGCGATATGATTCCCCCTGAAAAGTTAGCTGACATGCTCGAATTTGGAATCATTGAAATCGCTCCTTTGGCATTTATGCGTGGAAGAACGTTGGACAAAGCATTTGTGATTTTAGATGAAGCGCAGAATACAACGCCAATGCAAATGAAAATGTTTTTGACGCGTATGGGTATGACTGCTAAATTTGTGATCACAGGCGATATGTCACAAGTTGATTTACCAAATCGTCAGAAATCCGGATTATCATATGTATTGGATGTTTTGAAAGATGTTGATGGTATTAGTGTTGTGAGATTAGATCAAAATGATGTGATTCGTCACAGTTTAGTTAAGAAAATAATTGCTGCTTTCGATGAAGCAGAATCAAAAGAAAAATAGATTTTAAAAGTATAAAAATGAGCAATGCAATAATAAAAACTGATTTTGAATTTCCAAGTCAAACCAATGTTTACAAAGGGAAAGTGAGAGATGTTTACACGCTTGGCAACGGAATTTTAGTGATGGTTGCTTCTGACCGAATTTCGGCTTTTGATCACATTTTACCGAAAGGTATTCCACACAAAGGACAAGTTTTGAATCAAGTTGCAACACTTTTTTTAGATGCAACACGTGACATTGTTCCGAATTGGTTGATAGGTACGCCAGATCCTTCCGTTGCGATTGGCTATGCATGCGAACCAGTGCGCGTTGAAATGGTTATCCGTGGATATTTAGCTGGTCATTCTGCAAGAGAATATAAATTGGGAAAACGCATGTTATGTGGCGTTGCTTTACCTGAAGGAATGAAGGAAAACGATAAATTTCCTGAACCGATAATTACACCTGCAAGCAAGGCAGAAGAAGGACACGATGAGGATATTTCACGAGAAGATATATTGGCAAATGATATCGTTCCAGAAGCGATTTATTTATTGATGGAAAAATATACTAGAGCTTTGTTTCAGCGTGGAACGGAAATGGCTGCTGAACGCGGACTGATTTTGGTGGATACAAAATATGAATTTGGAATTAGAAATGGTGAAGTGATACTAATTGATGAAATTCATACGCCAGATTCATCTCGTTTCTTTTATGCTGATGGTTACCAGGAGCGTCAGGACAAGAATGAGCCGCAAAAACAATTATCGAAAGAATTTGTGCGTCAATGGTTGATAGAAAATGATTTCCAAGGATTAGATGGTCAGACAATGCCTGTCATGCCAGATGAATTTGTTCAAACAGTTACCGATCGATATATTGAATTGTATGAAGTTATTACTGGTAAAAAATTCCAAAGCGCTGATACATCGAACATTGAAGAAAGAATTCAACACAACGTTGAGGCCTTTTTAAAAACAATGTGAATCATCTTATATCACAAATTTCACAATTGCATTGCCCTTCGCAGGAATATCAATAAAATCAATTGTCCACGAATTCCACGAATTGAAATTTGTGATAATTCGTGGACAAAAAAATGTTACTAGCCCTACTCAAGGAACAATAATTAATTTTTGATAAGATTTGTGTAAAAAGGAGTATTCAGAAATTCTTTTAACAACAATTACATACTTTTCACCGTGTCAATGTGTATTTTTGCACCTGATATTTTAGAATAAAACAAATGGAAAAATTTTCAAGAGCATTTTTTTCGATGCGCATGATGGCAACGGGAATGATTGTCTTCCTTTTAGCTATTGCAACTGCAACATTTTTAGAATCTGCTTACGATATTCAAACTGCAAAGATTATTGTTTACAATGCAAAATGGTTTGAAATTTTATTGGTTTATCTTGGTTTAAATCTGATTGCCAATATTTTTAAGTATAACATGTTTCAACGTGCAAAAATCGCACAATTGTCTTTTCACCTATCATTTATTGTAATACTTATAGGCGCTGGTGTAACACGCTATATCAGTTTTGAAGGTTTAATGTTAGTAAGAGAAGGTGAAAAATCCAATTTTATTTATTCTTCAGATCCATATGTTTGGTTTCAAATAAACGATGGTAAATTAAAATATACGTTTGCTGAAAAGCATTATATGTCAGATATAACAAACAATTATTTTGATATTGATGTTGAATTTCCAAACCATAAAACGCCTATTACAATTGAATATGTAGATTTTCAAAAGAAAATGATTGATTCACTTGTTATCAATGATTCGATTAAAGGAGTTGCATTGGAAATTATTACTGATGGAATGAAATCAAATTATTTAACTAAAGGAGGATTTTTGATGGCGGGAGAAGAAGCTGTTTCATTTGAAAAAAGTGACGCTATGCCTGGAATAGAATTGTCTCAAGTTGGTGCAAAAATCATGATTAAATCTGCTAAAGAATTCCGTTACTTGCCAATGGCTGAAATGCAAAAAGCAAGACAATCGGGGAAAGAAGTTTCTGATTCTTTGTTTGTACATGTTGCTGCAGATACACTGGTTCCTTTTCAAACAACTACATTATACCAAGTTGGTGCTCAGCAAATTGTTTTTAAGAAAGTAATTAATCATGCACGATTAATGTTGATGCCAACAGGAAAAAGAAATGTTGGTTCGGATTACTTAACGTTAAAAATATCAGACGGAACTCAATCTAAAATTATTCAATTAAAAGGTGGAATTGGTGCAATTCCTGAACATACTGTTTTTACGTTGAACGGACTAGTTTATGAGATGGAATATGGTTCATCCAAAATTGAAATTCCATTTTACATTGCTTGTCGCGATTTTAAATTGGACCGTTATCCTGGCTCACAGGCAGCATCTTCTTTTGAAAGTCAAGTTTCAATTTTAGATGAGAAAAATAATTACACAAGAAATCAAAAAATATTCATGAACAACGTAATGGATTATGGTGGCTATCGTTTCTTTCAATCAAGTTATGATCCGGATGAGAAAGGAACTCGTTTAAGCGTGAATCACGATTGGTGGGGAACAAACATTACCTATTTAGGATATTTATTAATGGCTATTGGTATGATTGCTTCCTTGTTTGCCCCAATTGGACGATTCAGAGAATTGAACGAGAAACTAAGAAAATCGAGAGAGAAAAGAGAGTTGTTGATGAAGTCTGTTTTATTTGTTTTAGGTTTTGGGTTAATTGGTGGTGTAAATGCACAAGAGCAACATACTGATGGAGATGGGCACAATCATAATAATGCGGCAGCTCAAACGCCAAGAAAACCAATTTTCAGAGTTATATCCGAAGAACATTCAGATCAATTAGCGTCTTTGTTAGTGCAAGATTTTCAAGGAAGAATAATTCCAATGCACACGATGTGTGATCAATTATTGCGCAAAGTTCACAGAGGAAATAAATTTGAAGATTACAATGCTGTGCAAACAATCATGAGCATGCACATGTATCCAGATCATTGGATGGATGTGAAAATAATTCAGGTTTCAAGTAATCTAAGAGAAAAATTAAAAGTGACGGGTGAGTTTGCTTCATTCAAGGAATTAGCAGATAATAGTGGTCAATTCAAATTGATGGCAGAATATGATTTGGCGCATCAGAAATTGGAATCTAAACGTGATGAATACGACAAGAAACTGATTAAATTGGTGGAGAAATTCCAAGTAGTTCAATCAATCTTTAGCTGGCAATATATGAAAATTATGCCAGTTGCTGCAGATAAAAACAATACATGGTTTGTTCCATTAAGTATGGAATTAATGCAAATTGATTCTATTTCATCTGGATTGGCTTTACGTTACATTTCTAAATTGGATCGTGCAGCAGAATTTAACAAGTACGATGAGGTAAATAATCTTCTTGTTGATTTGAAAAAATTCCAACGGGAAGAAGGAGCTAATGTAGTGCCGTCTGAAACCAAAGTGAATATGGAAATCAGTTATAATAAAATGAGTATTTTCAAAAATTCAAGTATGATGTATTTGTCTTTTGGATTCATATTATTAATCATTTTCTTTATTCGAATTTTCATCAAACCTTCACCAACGACCTCCAAAATTTTCAAAAGAATTGGACAAGTCATAACAGGATTAATGATCGTTGTTTTCGTTTATCATGGCGTTGGTTTAGGATTTAGATGGTATATTTCTGGTCATGCTCCATGGAGTAATGGATACGAAGCTGTTATATTCATCGCTTGGGTTACAATGATTGCCGGATTTGCATTCTCACGGAAAAATCCAGTTATAATCGCTGGAACAGCAATTTTAGCAGCAATGATGATTTTCGTGACAGAAATGAATTTATTAGATCCTGAAATCACACCTTTGCAACCAGTATTAAAATCGTATTGGTTAATGATTCACGTTGCGATCATAACAGGTAGTTATGGTTTCTTAGGATTAGGAGCAATTCTTGGTTTGGTTAATTTGAAATTATACATTTTTAGAACACAGAAAAATGGTAAAATCGTTACCTTGAATATCAACGAATTGACGTACGTTTCTGAAATGACTATAACAATTGGTTTGTTCATGTTGACAATCGGAACATTCTTAGGAGGAATTTGGGCGAATGAATCATGGGGTAGATATTGGGGCTGGGATCCAAAAGAAACATGGGCACTGGTTTCCGTTTTAGTGTATGCTGTAATTCTACATTTACGTTACATTCCAGCTTTGAAAGGAAAATTCGTTTTCAACCTTGTAAGTCTTTGGGGTTATTCTGCGATTTTATTTACCTTCTTTGGAGTGAATTTCTACCTTGTAGGATTACATTCTTATGCACAAGGTGAAGGTTTGGGTACATTGCCAGTTTGGTTATTAGGAACTATATTGTTATTCTATATTTTTACTGAACTTGCATGGGTAAGAAGTAAAGTTTACAGTCCAGAATTAAATTTGTCTATTAAGTATTATGCACTAAAAGCACTTTTAACTTTTGGAATACCATTTTTATTGGTTCTATCTTATATCTTTTTTAATTTGATAAAATGGGAAGTACTAACATCTAAACTTCTAGTTTTTGGTGTGTTTGTGCTACTAGTAAATGTTTCACAAATGTTTTATACAAATTACAAATCCCGTATTACAAATCCTAAATCTAACGATGATGAACTTTCATAGTTTTACAGTAAACGATATAGCGGGTCACCCATTTGACTTGGCGTTATTAAGAGGGAAAAAAGTATTAGTGGTCAATACAGCTTCTGCTTGTGGGTACACACCTCAATTTGGATTATTAGAGGATTTGTGCGAAGAATTTGGTGATGACGGTTTAGTTATAATTGGTTTTCCTTCCAATGATTTTGGAGCACAAGATCCAGGAACAAATGATGAAATCGCTGCTTTTTGTCAAATGAATTATGGTGTTACTTTTCCTATGATGGAGAAAATTCACGTTATAGGTGAAAACACAC
Organism: Flavobacteriales bacterium; assembly: GCA_947505255.1. Lineage (GTDB taxonomy): Bacteria > Bacteroidota > Bacteroidia > Flavobacteriales_D > Crocinitomicaceae > M0103. The sequence continues at coordinate 1,233 of CANNKP010000112.1, read as the reverse complement.
ATCCTTTATACAAATGGTTGAAAGAACAATCGAAATCAGAAGTGAAGTGGAATTTTCATAAGTTTTTGATTGACGAAGAGGGAAATGTGATAAAAGATTTTGCACATTCCGTGGAGCCGAATAATACTGAGATAGTTTCTTTGATTCAATCTTAAACGGACACCCAGCTTAGTCGAGGTGGAAGTTGAGTGCTATAATAATTTAATTAGTTTTTGTATTTTTGACCACTAAGGCACAAAGTTCACTAAGGCGTTTTATTAGTTAAATATTTACAAATACCGAATCCCAAATTATGAATCCCGAATCAATTAAATTAGACATTCTTGCTTTTGCAGCACATCCTGACGATATTGAATTATCTTGTTCAGGAACAATCATGAAACACATTGCTGAAGGCAAGAAAGTTGGAATTGTTGATTTGACGCAAGGGGAACTTGGTTCGAGAGGAACAATTGATACGCGTTATACCGAAGCTGCTGCAGCAACTAAAATTATGGGGATTGAGTTGCGTGTAAATTTGAAAATGGCTGATGGTTTTTTTGAAATTAATGAAGCGAATAAACGATTAATTATTGAACAGATTAGAAGATTTCAACCAACTATTATTTTAGCTAATGCCATTGAAGATCGACATCCTGATCATGGACGGGCTTCACAATTAATTTCTGAAGCTTGCTTTCTTTCTGGATTGAAAAATTTTGAAACAACTTGGGAAAACGAAATTCAAGTTGCATTTCGTCCAAAAGCTGTTTATCATTACATTCAAGATCATTATATTAAACCCGATTTTGCAATTGACGTTACTGAATTCCTTGACCGAAAAATAGCTTGCATTAAAGTCTTCAAAACACAATTTTATGATCCAAATTCAAAAGAGCCTCAAACACCAATTTCAGGTGAAGAGTTTTTTGATTTTATAAAAGGTAGAATGTTGGAAATGGGCAGGCCGATGGGGGTGAAGTATGCAGAAGGCTTCACAGTTGAAAGAAGTATAGGTGTAAAAAGTTTGTTTGATTTGGAATAAAAGAATAAATTCTTGCTAATAGATTATAATTATTTGCAACCTTTTGTAAGGTTTAATTGTCTTACTTTGGAAAACCAACAATTATAAAATGAAATTTATTCTAATTCTGACAGTATTAATTACTGGAAATCAACTTTTTGCTCAATGTAATGGTTCTGAACCTCAAATAAATCTTGGAAATGATACTGTTCTCTGCACTGGAGAAACGT
>CANNKP010000111.1 GCA_947505255.1 Flavobacteriales bacterium | reverse complement strand
TTGGCGCAAATGTTATTTTAAACGGTGGTTTTGAAGGAGGTAGTACTGCTGCTTTAAATAATTTCGCAACAGCTTATATTCCTGGTTCTGGCGGTACTTGGGGAATATTATCAAATCCAGGTACGTATGCTATTTCTTCTTCTCCAAACAATGTTCACTCTAATTTTAGTAATTGTCCAGATCATACAACCGGCAGTGGTGACATGTTAATTGCTAATGGTTCAAGCACCGCTGGGACCAGTGTTTGGTGCCAAACGGTTACTGTTTATCCAAATATTGATTATATTTTTTCCTGTTGGGCTATGAATGTCATTTCTGATCCTAATATTTCAAATTTGCAATTTTTTGTAAATGGTGTACAAATTGGCGGTATTTTTTCAACAACACCAATTGGGTGTGAATGGTTGGAATTTAATGATGTTTGGAATTCAGGAGCAAACACAACTGCACAATTATGCATTGTAAACCAAAATATAACAGGAGGCGGAAATGATTTTGCAATTGACGATATTTATTTCGCTCCGGTTTGTCTAATATCAGATACTATTGTTGTTAGTTATGATACTACAGTGATTAACGCTGGACCAGATTTGGTTTTTTGTGAAAATTCACCTGAAATTTGTATTGCAACTTCTAACGGAAGTGTAAGTAATTATTTATGGAACGATGGTACTCAAGGTACTGATCTTACAGCCATTTCATCAGGCACATACAGTGTATCTGGAACATCGGCAAATGGTTGTGTTATTTCAGATTTTGTTGATATTACTGTTAAACAAGTTGATTGGTCAATTGACCAAATCTTCACGGGACCAACTGATTGTGGTGCGTCGACCGGTTATGTTTCAGTTACAACAAATGGAGTTTTTGAAGCAGGTTTTCCTCCAATCTATACATGGTCAGGTCCAGGTTCAGGAAGTTCGAATTTTATCAATGCTTCCGTTTGGGATAATCTTTCATCGGGCTGGTATTATATTGATATTGTTTCAAATGGTTGTCATGAAGTTGATTCAGCGCAGGTGGTGCCCTTAAATTCACCAATAGCAGGGATTATTGCTACGCCGCTTTTTGGATATACGCCACTTACGGTTGACTTCTCCAATACGAGTCAAAATGCATCATCCTATTTGTGGGACTTTGGTAATGGTATAACAGTCCCGATTGGCAATCAGAATAGTCAATCACAAATATATACAACAGGGGTGTATGAGATAATGTTGGTTGCATACAATGGTAATTGTTCTGATACTGCATATACAACGATTAATGTTCTTGACCCACCAATAATTCTTCCGGTTTCTTTGATAACGAGTAATGTATTTACTCCGAATTCGGATGGTTCAAATGACGTATTCACTTTTCAACTTGAAAACATTGTTCAACTAGAAATCAGTATTTTAAATAGATGGGGAGCAGTTGTATTCACTTCAACGGATATTAATTTTTCTTGGAATGGCAAAGTAAACGGCAATCCTGCTTTAGAAGGAGTTTATTTTTACACCTACAAAGCGGTTGGTGCCCAAAATGAGCAATTTGAAGGTCATGGCTTTCTTCATTTAGAATTGTAAATTGAATCTCGATAAGTTGAAATTGGAAAGAAACTGAGGTGTGTTATTTTTAAAATAATCGGCACTTAAATTAGTATAAATCCGCTTATTAACTTTTCACGTTGTTTAATTCATATCTTTAGAATTAAATTCTTAGCTATGAAAAAACTTCTATTATCATTTTGTTTATTGCCTTTAATTGGGATTTCTCAAGTATGTAACCCCTCGGGAAATATGATGCTATTCTCTAATTATGATGGTGGAGTATTAAATATTAATATTGATGCAAATATTCCTAATTTAAAAATTGGCGTTGTTACTTATGAAGGCACAACGATCAATCTTTCTGGAGCTTTTGTAAATAATGTTACGGCTGTCTATTATGCAGGATATAATGCATCGAACGGGCATTGTGGTTCTGTGATAAATACTTCGATTAATGGAGCACCTGTTTCAGCAAATTCAACAATTGCTATAATGCCTGCTTCAACTCTTTCCAATCCGAATGGATATAATAATATTATTTGTGCTTATTCTTGTGATAACACAACAAATCAAGGAGGTTGTAATACGATTGATCAAGTGGAAGCATTCTTTCAAACACAATTTGGAGGTAGTTTGTATGCGCATTATGTCCAATATAACTGTTGGTCTGGATCATATAACCTAAGTTCAGGTGGTACTTGTTGTCCTGCTATACCTTTAGGATCGACAACGAATAGCGTTACTAATAGTTCATGTTTTAATTCTTGCAATGGTACAGCAGATTTGACTGCTTTCGGAGGTACACCTCCATACACTTATACATGGGGAAATGGTGATATCGGGAATCCATTAACTGGGGTTTGTGCTGGTATATACAATGTTGTTATTACGGATGTAGCAGGGGGTAGTTACTCAACATCTGTTACCATTACTGAGCCTTCACAAATAACCGCAACTTTTGTGAATTCTAATGAAACTGGTGCTTGTGATGGTATCTCAACTGCGATTGCATCAGGCGGAACTCCAAGTTATTCTTATCTTTGGGACGATCCATCAGTACAAACAACAGCTACAGCGACAGGACTTTGTCAAAGTGCACCTTGTGTTACCATAACTGATGTTTCTGGTTGTATTGAAACCCTTTGTACAACCATACTTTCGGTTGCGGGTATAGATGAATTACAGGCAGATAATAAACAAATTTTAAAAATAATTGATGTTACCGGCAGAGAAACTCAATTCCGACCAAATACGGTTTTGATATATATTTATAATGATGGCTCACATCAACGAATTCTTGTAAATGAATAATTTATAGAAGCTCTTCAGAAATGAAGGGCTTTTTCTACATTATAGTAACAATCACAATCTTCTTTTCTTGCCAATCAATTTCAGTACCAGCTGTTTTCCCAAGTAATTCTTTCCCTAAAGGAGCAGCGGCGGTCATGCAGAAGATTGTAGTGTTTTCAATTTCAATTGCACCAATTCCAACCGAGATGTAAAATACACCAATAGTTGTTTCAACCAAACTTCCGAGTTGAATTTTAATGTGCTTTTGAGTTGCATCTATGCGGTGAAGGATTTCTGCCAATTTATTCATTTCGGAGAGTTGTCCAGCAATCTTTTCTTGTTCCAAATGTGCCATTGCTCTGCCAGTTTCATGCTTATCTCCTGCAGAACTTTTTGTTTCATTCGAATTGGCATCTAATGCATCTGAAAGTAATATTGACAGTTGAGAAATTCTAGTCTTCACTTCTTCTGTTACAATGGCACGAATTCTTTCTTTATCCATTGAATTGCTTATTATAAAGTGATGTTAATTCTTCCATAATGTTTTCATCGGAATACTGCAGTGAATTGGTGCGAATGATCTCTGCGTCAAAAGTTAATCCTTCAAGAATTTTTTCCATTCCTATAGCAAGAGACAAAGGGTCGTTGATTTTTACTTGAATTCCCATTTCCTGAGATAAATCAAATCCAATCCCAACTGGTGTAGTGATTGTTGGAATACCGCTAGACCAAGCTTCAGCCAAAACAATAGAGAATGTTTCGTAAGTTGAAAACAACACAAAAGCATCCGATTGCTGATAATAAGAAACGAGTTCTTCGGGAGTGCAAGGTCCAGCGAAATTCACGAAATCTGCTAACTCTTTGGAATCAACTAATGCTTTTAATTCAGTTGTTGATTCGTCTGAAATGATTGTTAATTTAAAATCACTATATCCTTTATCCTTTAGAAATGAAATTGCTTCGATAATTCCAATTGGATTTTTTAACGTTTTATCGAGCGTTGAAATATGGAGGAAATGTTTGGTTGTTGTTGGCTTTTTTTCTTTTGGGACAAAAATATTTGTATTGATTGGATTCGGGATAACTTGAATGTCTTTATCTACAAAAAAGGTCGCTAAATCCCGTTTCAAGAATTCCGAAACAGCAATGAGTTGATCAATGTGTTTTTTTGTGTATTTCAAAATGAATTTATCTTTTAACGACCAACTATTTCTTTTGTCGGACCTATAATAAGAACCATGTTCTGTAACAATTAATGGACATAAAAATTTCTTTTTCGCGCGCACAAAAAGATATCCTTTTGGAACGATAACATGTGCATGAATGAGATCTATCTGCTCAATTAAATTTAAACCAAATTCAAAAGCTTTGTCTTGTTCTTTTCTGCGTGAAAAAAAATTAGAACCTTTGGGATGATAAACTACAATTTCTTTGAGGTTTTCTAATTCAGCAATTGAACATTCAAGATCCTTTAAATCAGGGTCTGCAACGGTATATAAAACTGTTATTTTATAAGAATTAGCAAGAATTTGTGCTTGACGTTGAACAAAATTTCCCAAGAATGGAGAAAATTTATTGGGGTACCAAGAACTTAAAATAAGAATATGTTTTTCCTTTTCAATCATTCAAAGGACAAAATACGGATTATACTAACGTCTTTTCAAAAACCGACTTAACTTGTTCCAAAGCAAAATCGATTTCTTCTTTTGTTGTATAGCGCGAAAAAGAAAAACGAACATTTGGTCGAGTAGTGTCTGCGTTGATTCCTTCTAAAACGTGAGATCCTTTTATTGCACCAGAGGAGCATGCACTTCCGCCGCTTACTGCCACTCCTTTCAAATCTAACGTGAATAGTAATATCCCAGCTTTTGGTGTTGAAGGAAAACAAACATTAAGCACTGTATAAAGAGATTTTTCCGGATCTGTTTCACCATGAAAATGAACAGTAGGAAATGCTTCTTTCAAATTATCTAAAAGATAAGTTTTCAAAGATTGAACATGTTTTTGATGTCCCAAAACATCTTCAAAGGCTAATTCCATTGCTTTTGCAAGTCCAACAATTCCATAAACATTTTCTGTTCCTCCACGTAATCCTCTTTCCTGTGCTCCACCATGAATTAGTGGTTCCACTTTGATGTTCTTATTGACATACAGAAATCCTATTCCTTTTGGTCCATGAATTTTATGCGCTGCACATGTTATGAAATCAATATCTAACTCTTTCAAATCAAATGTGTAATGTCCCATTGTTTGAACAGTATCTGAATGAAATAGAGCGTCGTATTTTCTACAAAGCATACTAACTTCTTTCATTGGTAATAATGTTGAAATTTCATTGTTTGCATGCATTAAAGAAACCAATGTTTTTTCGCCAGATTGGAGCAGTTTTTCTAAATCAACTAAATCAACAACACCTTTTTCATTGATTTTGACGTAGCTCAATTTTGCTTCACCAGCATTCGCAATCATTTCAGCTGTATGACCAACGGCATGGTGTTCGATTGTTGAGGTAATGATATGTTTCACTCCCATTTGATGAACAGAAGAATAAAGTGCCATGTTATCAGCTTCAGTTCCGCCAGAAGTGAAAATTATTTCAGAAGCTTGACAATTCAATAGTTTTGAAATTGTTCTGCGTGATGTTTCAATTAATGCTTTTGTTTGACGGCCATAAAAATGTGCTGAAGATGGATTCCCAAAATCATTGGTTAAAACTGGAATCATCACCTCAATTACTTCTGGAGCAATTGGTGTTGTGGCAGCATTATCTAAATAAACACGCATAAATTTTTTTTGGCGAAGATAAGTAATTGTTGGATAAAATTAAATGTAAAAAGTCATTCATTCTTGAATACTTATTCCAAAAATGGAGTGTAAAAAAAGCGAACAAGTGAAGTTGGTCGCTTTTTAGGTATTTGAAATGCTTATTCTTTTTTATCAACGATTAGTTTTGTCATGGTTTTTAATCAAAAACACACGCCAAAACTGAATTTTAATACTTTTAAATGACATATTTTATATGTTGTAACAAGTATCGAGCTCTTTAGATTTTTATAAAAAACAACGAATAATTAATCGTTTTACATCCATTTTGATGCAAAACGATTGAAATCTTCTCTAATATTATTGAAATTTGATTCAAAAGATTCTACCAATTCTCTTTCTTTTGAATGGTATTCTACTTTTCTATGATCAACAGCAACTGGATTACTTTTAATCACTTCAATTAACGCTTGTTCATTCAAGTTAACTAAATGAGCAATCTCGTCAATATTATTTCGTTGAACAATCAATTGATTTTGATATTTTTCAACTTCAGCAAGTGCGTCTTTCCCAGAATTTTTAGAAGCAATTTCTTCAAGTCTACCGGTTAATATGACAACTTCATCTTTGTAAAAATTTAATTTGCTTTTCCATTCAGTATTTTCAGAATGTTGAATGTAAACAGATTCATTTGCGCTCATAATCTTAATTTTAGGTTTTGTTTATATTTCTTATTTCTAGGTGATTAATTTAAAATCCCATATTTCAAATGTACGATACTGCCTATTAATAAAACATGACAATAGTCATTATAGGAAGTTTTATTTTTGAAATAAATGCTAATATATTAATGTCTTTTTTAGTCTATAATATGAATTTCGTTTTCGAAAATAAGCATAGAATCTATTGCGAACTAATTTACTATTTTGGCTTGTGACAGCAACTCATTTCAACTTCAGGAGCTTTTTTCTTTTCAGTTTTTGTTATTGAAACTTTTGGACTGATATAAGGAATGTCTAAATTCATTCCCCGCAAGATGATTAACGTACCAACCAGAGTGAGTAAAATAGGAACAGTTTTATTCATTTTTTTTCTCATTGCGGGGTTAATTCTATTTGCTGCAAAACCAACTGCAATCATGGATGGCAATGTACCAATTCCAAAAGCTACCATTGCAAATGAGCTGTTTAGCAAACTTCCTCCAAGTAAAGCATTCATCATTGCTACATAAACCATTCCGCATGGCAATAAGCCGTTTAATGTGCCCAAAAGCACTATTTTAAAAGGAGAATGTGAAGCAATAACAGTTCCAAGACCTTTGCTTACTAACGTTTGAATTCCTAATTGAGGTAATTTAGCATCGATTTTAGCAGAAATCCATTTTCTCCAAGCAAAAAGAATTAGAAATGCTCCTGAAATGATACTCAACCATTGCAGAAATCCAAATGTTTGAATAGTGATTCCAATACTTCCAACAAGAGCACCTAATAATGCATAAGTTAAAATTCGTCCAAAATTATATTGAAGAATTCCACTTAAAATTGTCCAATTCGATTTTCTGTTTACTGGTATCGCCATAGCAATTGGACCGCACATACCAATGCAATGCAAGTTGGAGGTGATTCCTAAGATTAGACCAGTTATTAATAATGTTTCCATAATGCATAATTATTAGTTACAAATTGATAGTTTTTGAACCAAAATAAGTTGTTGTTTTCTTAATTAACTTGTAACTAATCACTCGCAATTAGCAACTACGTAATTAGCAACTATTAAATGATAATTGTTTCTTTTTGTAAGCAAGTTGTAGAATTGTTTATAAATCGAATTTCAACGTTATATGTTCCTTTTGTCAAGTCAGTTTTTGGTATTAAATACGATTTCGTCCCAGAAACCAAGTATGATTTATCTAACTTCTTGTTATCAGGTCGAATAAAAATTACTTGAATTTTAGATAGGTTTTCTTTTTCGGGTAATTTAACCACTACAAATTCTGCTTGAGACAGGATTTCAATTTTAGCACTTAATTTATTGCCATTTTCCATAGCAGTAATTTCTTGTTCGTAATTGATTTCTCGTGTATAATAATCTTCACTTTCTAAGTCAATTGTATGAGAAACTAGACTGATAACTAAAAATGTTATAAAGCCAATAAAAAGTGCCAATGCGATAACTATTCCTTTTCCCCAGTTCATATTTTTTATTTTTATTATTACTATTTTTTAAAGACTTGGACCGATGAATTTTGTTTTCACAGTTTCAATCTCTTTACCATTGCCAAGAACCTTGACATGGATAATTTTTTTACCGTTTTTAATTGAAGACAGAGGAAGTTTTACAATAAATCGTTCCTTTAAAAAGTTTTCTTTCTTCAAAATCAGATTGTCTACAACCATTTCGATTTCTCCTTCATTATTCTCAACATGAAGAATGATTTTATAATTATTTTTGGTTTTATTAATCAAATTAATTTCAAAAATGTTACTCACTTTTCCATCAGAAGTCATTTGGAAAGTTGTACCTCTCTGACGCATTATGTAAGTCTCAAAATCTTTTCTTGTTATTAGCAAGACAACTAATACTGCAAACATGGCCACGAGCAAAACTGTATATGCTTTAACTCGTTTTGTCCATTGAAAAGTTGTTCTATTTTTTATTCCATTCTCCGAAACAATTCGAATCAATCCTTTATCTATACCGACTGACTCCATAATATGGTCGCATGCATCAATACAAGCAGTACAGTTGATACATTCTAATTGAGTACCATTTCTTATGTCAATTCCAGTTGGGCATACGTTAATACATTGGCCACAATCAATACAATCTCCTTTTCCAGCTGCTTTGCGATCTTCATCTTTTTTAAATTTTGCTCTATTTTCCCCTCTGACATTATCGTAAGCAACAACCATCGAATTTGGATCTAAGAGTACGCCTTGGAGTCTACCATAAGGACAAATTGTAGTACAAACCTGTTCTCTTAAACGAGCAAATACTAAATAGAAAACAGTTGTAAAAATGGCAATAGAAATAAATCCTGCGAAATGTTCACCGATTGGATCTGTTTGAATTCTGTATAATTC
>CANNKP010000110.1 GCA_947505255.1 Flavobacteriales bacterium | reverse complement strand
GATTGTGTTCTACATCTTCAAAATGCGTTTCCCATCCGTAATGCTTAGCCAACATCTTTGTTAGCGTAGTTTTACCTGACCCAATATTTCCAGCGACTGCGATATGCATATTCATTCAAATTTAGACTGCCTAAATTACTACAATTGATTTAATTCACAAGGATTAATTGTGTAAAGTAAGTGAGTATTTTAATATTTTATTCTCTGTGCGAAAATAGAAAAATTTACCCGACAATTTTACTTCATTGATGCCGATTGTTGGTAACTCTATAAAATCATTTGAAGATTCATTAATATGACGAATATTTAACGAGTCATTTCGAAGTAACACAAAGGAACCATCTTTAATCAACATATTTTTAAAAGGTTCAAATTCATACGTGTTAATCAATGACCCATACAAATCAAATTCAACAATTTTATTTTTTGAATCGACTAAAAACAAATGATTTTCAATTTCCTGGATAGAAATTATTTCGGAAATATTTATAATCCCTTTTAAGTTTTTTATTTCTTGAAACTGATTCGTTCCATTTAAACTTAATAACAGCAACTTTGAATTAAGTTGGTCTATCACCCATAACTTATCTGGCTGCCCAGAAACAGCAACATGTGAAGCATTTCCAATATCAAAATTTGATAAATCTAAGCACTCTTCAATCAACGTTAATGTATTATCTAGCACGCATGCAGCTTGTTGTTCTTCTGAAAAAGTGACCAGTTTCATCGTATTGATAGATTGAATTTCCTTGATTCTTCCAAAAGATTTTATGCTTTGAGAAAATTTCAAAATACCAGTTGAATCAAATTTTTGCAGCACCTTGTTGTTAGTGATATAGACATTTCCAAGAACATCGACAGACCAAACATCCTCTTGACCAATTGAATAATCGCCATTTTTCTCCCACACCAAAGAGTCAAAAACTTGGGAAAGTGATTTTGAAATTGGTACTACAAAAAACAAGATAATGAGAATAGCTTTCATTTTACTTTATTTTGTCCTTGGTCCATTTGAACCAATATTTGTTCCAAAATAACTCTATTATTTGAAAGTCTCGGGATTTTATTTTGTCCACCTAATTTCCCTTCGGATTTCAACCAATGATCAAAAGTACCATTTTCAGCAATTTTAATTTTTGGTGGATTCAATACCATATTATTATACCTTTTTGCATCGTAATCAGAATTGATTTCTCTCAATTTTTCATCTAACAGTATTTCAAAGCGATTCAAATCTTCGGGTGCTTTGATAAATTCTATCAACCATTCATGACCACCATGTTCAACGTTTGTCATATATACAGGACAGGCCGTATAATCTCTAATTTGAGAATTCGTTTTTAAACTGGCATATGCAATTGCCAATTCAGCATTGTCGACTATTAATTCTTCACCGAATGTATTGATATAACTTTTTGTTCTGCCTGTTATTTTGAAACGATATGGGTCTGTTGATGTAAATTGAATAGTATCGCCAATAATATAGCGCCACAATCCTCCATTCGTTGAAATAACTAAAGCGTAATTAATGCCTAATTTAACTTCTTCAAGATTCACGATTTCAGTAGATTTCGTTCCTTCAAAAGAAGTCATGGGAATAAATTCATAGTAAATACCATAATCCAGCATCAATAATAATTCGTTTGAATCCAGTTGGTCTTGAATTCCAAAAAAACCTTCAGAGGCATTATACGTTTCCACATAATTCATTTCAGGATCTGGAATCAATTTTTTAAATTGTTCTCTATAAGGTTCAAAATTCACACCGCCATGCATGAATAACTCTAAATTTGGCCAAACCTCCTTTAAATCTTTTTTACCTGTTATTTCTAGAATTCTATTCGCCAAAACCATTGTCCAACTTGGCACGCCAACGATAATATGAACATCTTCATTCATCGTGCTCAATGCCATTTTCTCAATTTTTGATTCCCATTCATTCATGAGAATAATCTCTTTTGAAGGAGTTCTTCTAATTCCAGCCCACCACGGCAAATTCTTCACAATGATTGCAGAAATATCACCAAAATAAGAATCAGTGCTATTGGGATTATCTTCAGTTGAACCTCCAACTACAAGATGCTTTCCGTTATACAATTTTCCGTTCGGATGATTGTTATAATACATAGCAAGTAGATCCTTCCCTCCTTTATAATGGCAATCTTCTAAAGATTCTTTTGTTACTGGTATTAATTTACTTCGAGTATTTGTTGTGCCAGATGACTTTGCAAACCATTTTGTTTCTGTTGGCCATATCAAATTTTGTTCACCATTCATCAAACGGTCAACAGTTGGTTGAATATCATTATATTCTTGCAACGGAACATGATTCTTGAAATCTTGATAGAATTTAATTGAAGAGAATTTTTTTTCTAATCCCCATTCTGTATTCAATCCAGAAGCGATTAATTTTTCAAATGTTTCTTGTTGCACCTCAAATGGGTACTTTTTGAATAAATCAATTTGATGAATTCTTTTTTTTATTATCCAAGCAAAAATTGAATTGAAAGGCATCTTAAAAAGATTGAATAGATATTCAAAAAATTACATCATTTAAATGACATAACTCGAACATTTAAAACTCAAAAAAAAAGCCATCTACCATTGGCGCGACAGCTTCACTTATTTTCTGAAGTTTGGGATTTAACCCCAAATCATAATCCATGTAATCACCGCAAGTACAAAAATTGTATAAATTGTACCTAATGCTACACTTGAACTTTCAAAGAAATTATCTGACATAATCGTTGTTTTTTATCAAAAGTAAAAAATTATTCGAACGGAAATCATAGTGTAAACAACTTTTTTTAATTTTCTATCATAAAAAAAGCCATCCGTCAACTGACGGATGGCTTCAAAATCTTATTAAATAATTTTAATCTCTTGAACCTAAGATTCTTAATAGAGAAAGAAATAGGTTAATGAATAATATATACAATTGTAAACCGCCAATCAAAGATAACTTGCTTCTGTCTAAACCGGACAAAGAAGTGTCTTGTGCTGTACCTTTTAATTGTTGCATATAATATGCAGTTAAACCTGTAAAGACAAATACTCCAATAATTGAAATGACATATTCCATCATTTCACTGTGCATGAACATATTTACAATTCCAGCGATGAAAATGCCGATGAAAAGCATGTACATCAAACTTCCAAACTTGGTTAAATCAGTTTTAGTTGTGTATCCTAATATTGCCATTCCTGCAAATGCCCCAGCAGAGACAAAGAACGTTGATATGATAGATGGAATTGAATAAACAATGAAAACAGTACTTAAACTTAAACCCATTAAAGCCGAATAAGCAATAAAAAGCACCATTAAAACTGATAATGACAAACGTCTATAGGCCATTTGAATTAGTAATCCTAAACCTAGAGGTGCGAACATTACCACATAAAATAGAGGAGAAATTCCACCAGTTGCTGTTAGAAAATATTTCACGAAGAAAATCGGCATTGACCTACCATCTTCGAAAACAACTTGTGCTCCTGTTCCTACCATGTAGGCAATGATACCTGAGATTCCTAATGCGGCAAACATATAGCCGTAAACATCTCTAAAAAATTCTTTGGTTATCTCTTTCGTATAACCGTCATGTTGATCAATTATCTCATTCATCGTTAATGTAATTTTGCTTGAACTAAATTAATAAATTCTTTTCTTGTTGCATCATTATTCATAAATAATCCTGTAAATGCACTTGTTGTTGTAACAGAATTTTGTTTTTGAACACCTCGCATTTGCATACACATGTGAGAACATTCAATTACGACAGCTACACCTTTTGGGTTTAATGTTCGTTGAATACAATCTCTAATTTCAATCGTTAGTCTTTCTTGTACTTGTAATCGACGTGAATAAGCATCAACTACTCTAGGTACTTTGCTTAAACCAACGATTTTCCCATCAGGAATGTAAGCAACATGTGCTTTTCCGAAAAATGGCAACATATGGTGTTCGCACATAGAATAAACCTCAATGTCTTTTACGATGACCATTTCAGAATATTCTTCGTGAAATATCGCTTGTTTCATTAAATCATCTGGATTGATGTCATAACCATGCGTTAAGTATTGCATTGCTTTCGCCATACGTTCAGGCGTTCTCAATAATCCTTCACGTTCGGTATCTTCACCAATTTGTGAAAGTACTTCTTTGTAATGTTTCGCTAAATCGTTTGTTATTTTATCGTCGTACATGTTGTATATTTATTAGAAAACAATTAGATCTTAAAAAGGTTCTTTACCTCCAAAATATTCAACATAATTATTTTCTGTTTCAACCAGTTTAATTTTTACTAATTCACCTCCTGCTTGTGCAATTGGATCTTTAATTCTTGCCCAAATTTGAATGGCCATATTTTCCGTTGAAGCAAGCATTCCTGCTAAAAAAGGAACGTCTAAATTTAGATTTTTATGATCCAATGCTTCAACAACTTCATCCTTTAAAATTTGACTTAATTCTTTCAAATTGATGACAAATCCAGTATTTTCATTTGGAACACCCTTTACAGTAACAAAAATAGAAAAGTTATGACCATGCCAGTTTTTATTACTGCATTTACCAAAAACTTCCCAGTTTTTCTCTTCTGACCAATCCTCTCTCCACAATTTGTGAGCAGCATTGAAGGTCTCTCGTCTTGTAATATATATTGTTTTCAAACTATTGAATTAAAAGACAAAGATAGTTAGAATTCGGAATTCACAATCCCAAATCTTATCTTTGCACCATGGAAGAACGATTGGACAAGATTATTTTACAACGCAAATTGGTTACCACTAGAGTGCGAGCGGAGAAGATAATTCGTGAAGTTGGCGTTAAAGTAGACGGAAAATTAGTAACGAAAACAGGTAAAAAATTCCCTATTGATTGCGTTATTGAGATGATTGAAGAAGAGATTCCATGGGTTTCACGTGGTGCTCTAAAATTATTGGATGCTATTGAAAACTGGAAACCAACTATTCAAGATGGTGTTTTTATGGATATTGGAGCATCAACCGGCGGATTTACCGAAGTATTATTGCAACATGGTGCGACCCGTGTATACTCAGTTGACGTTGGAAAGAATCAATTACATCCTCGTTTGAATGATGATGAACGTGTTGTTAATCTTGAAAAAACGCATGTAAGAGAATTGACATCAAATATTATTAAAGAACCAATTGACGGATGCGTAGTTGATGTTTCCTTTATTTCTCTAGGGAAAATATTTCCGTTCATCCATTCCTTTTTAAAGCCAAATGGTTATGTTATTGCCTTAGTTAAGCCTCAATTCGAAGTTGGGAAAGCAAATATTGGAAAAGGGGGAATTGTGAAAAATAAAAGCCTATTCCCAGAAATGCTAGAAGACATTAAAGAAGCTGGAAAAGTGAACAATTTAATTTTTCAAAAACTAATCGATTCTCCAATTCTTGGAGGTGACGGAAATCAAGAGTTTTTAATGCTTTTTAGTAAAGATTAAATTATTTTCTAAAAAAGATGTTTCTTTTACTACTAAAAAACATATAAAATACTGTAATACAATTTCTTAAGGTTGTTACTGTAAAATATGATAACGCTAAAAAAATATCTTCTTTAGAACAATTCAAAATAACGCTTTTTGTATCTTTGTACCTAGTTATGACAGAAGGAACAAAAAAACCATTTATAGTTAGAGAAATTCGACAAGAATTCCCTGCGCTTCGACAGTTGATTTACAACAAAAATCTTATCTATTTTGATAACGGAGCAACTTCTCAAAAGCCGCAAGTGGTGCTTGATGCGATCAACATGTATTATTCAAAAGATAATGCGAACATCCACCGTGGTGTGCATTTTATGAGTCAACAAGCTACAACGGAATATGAAAAAGCACGCGTAACCATTCAGAATTACATTCATGCTAAAAAATCGGAAGAAATAATTTTCACGAAAGGAACAACAGACGGAATCAACCTTGTTGCATTTTCATTCGGTGAATTATTATCTGAAGGAGATGAAATTTTGATTACCGCAATGGAACATCACTCCAATATTGTTCCTTGGCAAATGTTGTGTCAACGTAAAAATCTTACTTTACGCGTTGCTCCAATCAATAAAAAAGGAGAACTTATCATTGAAGAATTTGATAAATTATTAAATTCCAAAACAAAATTAGTTGCCGTTACCCATATTTCAAATACACTTGGAACAATTAATCCTGTCAAGGAATTAGCGGTAAAAGCCCATGCTGTTGGTGCTAAGATATTAGTTGATGGTGCACAAAGTATTCAACATATGCCTATTGATGTTGTTGACCTAAATTGCGATTTTTTCGTCTTTTCTGGACACAAAGTTTTTGGACCTACAGGAATTGGGGTGCTATACGGAAAAGAAGCATTATTGGATAAGATGCCTCCATATCAAGGTGGCGGTGATATGATTTCAAGAGTTACATTCGAACATACAACTTATAATGAACTCCCTTTCAAATTTGAAGCAGGCACACCGCATATTGCTGGTGGAATCTGTTTAGGAAAAGCATTTGAATTTTTATCAGAATTAGACATGGATGCTGTTCAAAAATACGAAAAGGAATTAGCCGAATATGCGCAAGACATGCTCGACACTTTTGAGGGATTAGCAATAATAGGGGAAGCGAAAAAGAAAACTTCCGTCGTTTCTTTTGTAGTTGAAGGTATTCATCCCTTTGACATAGGAACATTATTAGATAAACAAGGAATAGCAGTTAGAACTGGACATCATTGCACGCAACCATTGATGGATTTCTTCCAAATACCTGGAACAGTAAGAGCTTCTTTTGCATTTTACAATACACGAGAAGAAGTTGATATTTTTATTGCAGCAGTTGAAAAGAGTATCAACATGTTGAAATAAACTGAAATAAAAAATGACACTAGAAGAAAAACAACAGGAAATAATAAGTGAATTCGAACTCTTCGATGACTGGATGGAGAAATACGAATATATTATTGATCTTGGAAAAGAAATTCCTTTGATTGATAAAGATAAAAAAACGGATGATCGCTTGATTCGTGGATGTCAATCTAACGTGTGGCTTGACGCAGAAGTTATTGATGGAAAATTACTATTTACTGCAGATGCCGATGCAATTATTACGAAAGGAATCATTGGTTTGTTAATTCGCGTATTAAATAACGAAACACCTGAATCAGTGGCGAAAGCTGATTTACATTTTATTAAAACGATTGGACTTCAGGAGCACTTATCACCTACACGAGCGAATGGATTGTTAAGCATGGTTCAAAAAATAAAAATGACTGCTTTGTTAAACCTTGACAGTACTACTTAAAAGAAGATTTTAAAATGGAAAACGAAATAGTAAACTTAGAAAATATCGTTGTAGATGTTTTAAAAACCATTTATGATCCAGAAATACCAGTTGATATTTTTGAACTTGGTCTAATATACGAAGTAAGAATTGATGAAGACAAAAATGTTGAAATTGAAATGACTTTAACATCTCCAAATTGTCCTGTGGCCGAAACAATGCCGAAGGAAGTTGAAGATAAGGTTTGCTTAATTGAAGGCGTAAAATCATCTAAAGTAAATATTGTTTTTGATCCACCTTGGGACAAAGACATGATGAGCGAAGAAGCGAAATTGGAACTTGGGTTTCTTTGAGAACATTGAGCGTAGAGCATAGATTTGATTTTTATTCTTAATTCCGAATCACAAATCCCGAATCACAAATCTGGTAAGCATGAGACGAGTAGTAATTACAGGAATTGGGGCATTGACTCCAATAGGCAATAATTTAGTTGATTATTGGACAAATTTAAAAAACGGTGTCAGTGGCGCCGCTCCGATAACCAAATTCGATACTTCGAAATTTAAAGCAACATTTGCATGCGAACTTAAAAACTTCGATGCGAAGGATCATTTTGACGTGAAAGAAATCCGCAAATACGATCCATTTTCACAGTACGCTCTAATTGCTGTTGATGAAGCGGTTCGTCATGGAAATATTGATTTTGAAACATTAAATAGAGACCGTATCGGTGTTATTTGGGGATCTGGAAATGGAGGAATTCAAACCTTCCAAGATCAAATGAAGGAGTATTGTGATGGCGATGGAACACCACGATTTACTCCTTATTTCATCCCAAGAATTTTGGTCGATATTGCTTCCGGAGTTATTTCAATCAAATATGGTTTAAGAGGTGTAAACTTCTGTCCTGTCTCGGCATGTGCAACATCCAATACTGCTATGATTGAAGCTTTCAACTACATCAAATGGGACAAAGCTGACATGATTATTACTGGTGGTTCGGAGGCAGCTATTACAGAATCGGCAATCGGAGGATTCTCGTCAGCAAAAGCATTGTCTACAAGAAATGATTCACCTGAAACAGCCTCTAGACCTTTTGATATATCTCGAGATGGATTTGTGATGGGTGAAGGAGCTGGAGCGTTAATCGTAGAAGAATACGAACATGCTAAAAAACGCGGCGCGACAATCTATGGTGAAATTGTGGGTGGTGGAATGGCTGCTGATGCATATCATTTAACGGGAACTCATCCAGAAGGAGACGGAGCCGTTTTAGGAATGAAAGAAGCGATGCGAGAAGCTGGAATTTCAGCCGATCAAATTGATTATATCAACATGCACGCAACCAGCACACACCAAGGTGATAACTCAGAATTAATCGCTGCGAAACGTGTATTTGGAGAACGTAAATCACTTTCCATTTCTGCGACAAAATCGATGACAGGTCATTTATTAGG
>CANNKP010000109.1 GCA_947505255.1 Flavobacteriales bacterium | reverse complement strand
GATGTCATAAACATTCTTTTTAGCCTCAGATGCACAGATTTATTTTGGACTATAAGTGAATATTTCTCTTGATAAATTAAATTTTCAACTTTTTATCAAATCACGATTATTAACTTTTGTAAAAAAAAAATGTTATCTCAAAAGATAAAATCTGTGCATCTGTGGCAATAACTGCCCATTATACAACTTATATAGTGTCTCACAAGCTTGATCTGAAGATTAGAATAATACAACTTAATGACCGTCAAAACAGCACTTTTTGTATATTTGAGCTTTCCAATAAAAAATCACTTTATGTCAAAAATATTTCTTTTCTGCTTTGTTATTTTCTTTCTCAATAGTTGTAAGAACTTTAAAAACATTGATATTGACGATATATCAAGGATTAATATCGAATACAATACGAATCAACCCTTAAATTATGGAAGTAATTTCAATGGGAAAATTGTATTGAAAATGAAAGATCGAACTGAATTAGATATTACGAAACACCATAAATTGCAACTGAATACTAATGTAATCCAAGTTGGGTCGCATAAAGACGAACTTATAATTGTTGAACGTCCAGTTAAATTTAATGATTCAATTGTAAATATAGTGTATCAATTCAACTGTAAAAAAGACATGGTCTATACGCAAAAAGACAGTGTTTACTTGAATTTTTATGGACCATTAACAGTAAGTTATTCAGGAACGAATGGGAGTAATGGTGCAAATGGAAAAAATGCAAGTGCCCCATCAATTTTTCAAGATGGAAAACAGGGTGATTCAGGACTTAACGGCACGAATGGACAAATGGGTTCGAATCTTCATGTATACATTTGGAAGGAAAAAACCCGCTATCAAATTTTAGTAATAGACCAAATTACTTTTACTAAGGCATTTTACAATCTAAAGGAAATGGATCAACCGAAACTGTTAACAATTCTTTCGAATGGAGGAAATGGCGGTAACGGAGGAAAAGGTGGTGATGGAAGTAAAGGGAATGACGGAGTTATCAATGCGACTAAAAACAAAAACCCAGGTTATGGCGGAAATGGTGGCAACGGTGGAAATGCGGGGAATGGAGCAAATGGTGGAAATATTGAAATGTTTATTCATAGTAACGCGACTCTAATTCAAAAGAACATAGAACTATTTAGTTTTCCTGGAATTGCAGGCCAAGCTGGTGCTGGAGGAAAAGGAGGGAAGGCAGGGACAGCGCTGGCTGGACAAAAACAAGTCTCAAATGGTTCTAACGGAACCAATGGTTGGAATGGAATGAATGGACAACTAAATGGTGCTATTCAGGTGCTCATTCAAGATTTTAGTTTTGAGAATAGTGATTTACTGAAATAAGAGACGCTACTATTTTTGAATATCCATCCGCGTATTTCAGCGGGTTCAGCGGGAGAAAAAAATAAAAATAGTTCACTCAGATTAACAATCATTTAAAACTTCTCAAAAGCTCCCAATCCAAAAAGTGCAAAATCATATTTAACTGGATCTATTGGATCCATTAATTGAAGTTGAGACATTAATTCTTCTAGGGCTTTCCAATCATCTTGTTTACGTGTTAAAAGTCCAAGTCTGCGAGCGTTATTGCTCGTGTGAACATCAAGAGGAAGGTACAATTCACTCGTCGGAATCGTTTTCCAAATCCCAAAATCTACTCCTTTTTTTGAATCTCTTGTCATCCAACGTAAATACATATTGAGCCTTTTTGCGGCTGAATTCTTCGCTGGATTTGAAAGGTGTTTATGTGAACGATCCAAATGCTCTATTTCCATGAATTTTTCTCGAAAGGAAATAATCCTTCCTTGCACGCCATCAATAGAACTAGTGTTTTCAAATGCACTTTCTAATGTGCCCGTTTTATAAATGTTTTGAATGCTTCTGAAATAGAAATCTAAATCAGTTACATTAAATGTGCGGTGAACAAAACTCGTATGTTCTAGATTAACAGAATTGTAGGTTTTGATGAATTCAAAAGGATTTTGCTCCATTATTTCTAACAAACGTTCACCGCTTTTAACAATACTTTTTCGATTTCCCCATGCAATTGTAGAAATTAAAAAACCAACAATTTCAATATCTTCCTTCTGAGAAAAACGATGAGGAAGTTGTATTGGATCACTTTCTAAGAATACAGGATTTTCGTATTGCTCAGCTTTGAAATTGAGGAAATCAGTTAATTCTTGAAAATTCATAGATTAAATTCCAGAAACAATAAGCCCATCTTTCATAACTAATTTGCGATCAGTCATGTTTGCTAGAGACTCATTATGCGTTACAATGACAAAGGTTTGTTTGAATTCGTCTCGCAATTGAAAAAATAGTTTGTGCAATTCTTCTGAATTATGCGAATCAAGATTTCCAGATGGTTCGTCTGCAAATATTACTTTTGGACGGTTAATCAATGCACGACAAACTGCTATTCGTTGCTGTTCACCGCCAGAAAGTTCATTTGGCTTATGCTCTGAACGCTCCTTTAAGCCAATAACTTCTAGCAAACGTAATCCTTCAATCTTAGCCTTTTCCAAAGATTCTCCTTTAATCAATGCTGGAAGAATTACATTCTCAAGAGCTGTGAATTCAGGAAGTAATTGGTGTGATTGAAAGATGAATCCTACCGATTGATTTCTAAATGCAGATAGTTTTTTTGAACTGAGCGTAAAGGGATTTATTCCGTCAATTTCTAATGTTCCTTGATCAGGCTTGTCTAACGTTCCAAGAATTTGTAAAAGGGTTGTTTTCCCAGCTCCGGAAGAACCTACAATTGAAATAACTTCACCTTCTTTTACTTCAAGATCAATACCTTTCAATATCTGAAGTGAATCGTATGATTTGAATATCCCTTTTGCTGTTAACATTGTATCAATCTTTGGTTTTACAAACCTATTATTATTATTATTATTATTATTATTATTATTATTATTATTATTTGTGTTGTTCTAGCTTAAACACCTTTATATTAAATTGTTCACTTAATTATGTTTTTGTCATCTTTCACGACGGACTTCATCCGTCGTTACAAATATATCACTCCTACGGAGTTTAATTATTCTAAATGCGTTTTTCCTAAATATTTTGCAAAACTCAATAAGTACAACATTATTTTTTCATTTTCAGAACATGCCCCATCTTGTCACGCTTCGTTTGTAAGTACAATTCATTGTGAACATTACTTTCAATTTCAAGTGAAATATTCTCTGTAATTTCTAATCCATATCCTACCAAACCGGTTCGTTTAGTTGGATTATTTGACATTAATTTCATTTTTGAAACACCTAAAGAACGAATAATTTGAGCTCCAATTCCATAATCACGCTCATCACCCTTAAATCCAAGTTTAATGTTCGCTTCTAACGTATCGTATCCTTCTTCTTGTAATTTATATGCTTTCAATTTGTTCAAAAGCCCAATTCCTCGGCCTTCTTGGTTCATGTATACGATAAGTCCTTTCCCTTCAGCTTCAATCATTTCCATTGCTTTGTGAAGTTGAGGTCCACAGTCACAGCGACAAGAACCAAAAATATCACCAGTGATACAAGATGAGTGAACTCTAACTAAAACTGCTTCATCTTTCTCCCAAGTCCCTTTAACTAAAGCTAAATGCTCTTGGTCACTGTTGATTTCTTTAAATGCAATCAGTTGAAAATCACCACGTTTTGTTGGCATTTTCACATCAACAATGCGCTCAATGAGCGATTCATTTTTTATGCGGTATTCAATTAAATCCGCTATTGAAACAATTTTTAAATTAAATTTTTGAGCAATAACAAACAATTCAGGCAATCTTGCCATTGTTCCGTCTTCGTTTAATATCTCAACAATAACACCTGCAGATTCAAAGCCAGCCAAACGTGATAAGTCTGTTGCAGCTTCGGTATGTCCAGCGCGACGTAAAACACCGCCTTTCTTCGCTCTTAAAGGAAAAATATGTCCAGGCTTTCCCAAATCATCAGGTTTTGTTGCAGGATCAATTAATGCTAAAATTGTTTTAGAACGATCACTTGCTGAGATTCCAGTAGTGCATCCATGTCCATTTAAATCAACGGAAACTGTAAATGGTGTTTCAAAGGTTGCCGAATTTGAATGTACCATAAGTTCTAATCCTAATTCATCACATCTGTCTTCCACGATAGGGGCACAAATTAATCCTCTGCCATGCGTTGCCATAAAATTGATGACTTCTGGAGTTACATTTCGAGCAGCCGTAAGGAAATCACCTTCATTCTCTCTGTCTTCATCGTCTACAACGATAATCACTCTTCCTTCTTTGATTTCTGCTATCGCTTCTTCGATAGTATTTAATGTAAATTCCATTGTCTATTTTTCGAATACCAAAATTACAGTAAAATTCCCATACCTCAAGGGATTTAGGATTTAAAATTTGGCGCTTCGATAAACTCAGTGACCAAATTAATTTGGGATTAGCAACTAATAACGTGTAATTCGCAACGAGTAATTTGCAAGTGTATTTACTTCAATAAAATTGTTTCTTTTAACACAGATGTTGCCTTTTCCCAATTATAGTTTTTTAAAACAAACTCTTTTCCTTGTTGAGCGATACGTTGATAAAGTTCATTATTTGTAGTCAAAATTTCGATTGCTTCTTGAAATTCAATAACTGTATTTGCAACATAAATGGATTCGCGATGAATTGCTTTGATTGCATTGTTAGCTAAACTTGTTGTAATGCAAGGGACTCCTAAAGCCATGGCTTCTAACAATTTATTTTGCATTCCAGTCCCTATCATCATTGGTGCAATAAAAATCCTACCTCTACAATACGTTGTTCTAATATCCGTAACCCAACCTTGCAGCGTGATTTGTTGATTTGAATTACACGTTTTTTGAACAGATGAGCGGGCAGAAGCGCCAGAAATTAAACACGTTAATTTTATGTTTTTAGGTAATAATTGATTTGCAATGTAATCTACAGCCTCAATATTAGGGGCATAACTAAGGTTTCCAACGAATACTAAATCAAATTCAGCAGTGTGTTTTTGTTCTACGAAGAAAGAACTATCAATGCCGTTAGCGATGCATACGATTTTTGATTTCTGTGGATGACTTATATATTCTTTGTCCTGTTCGCTAATGATTGTTTTTGTTTCAAAATAGTCAAAAATGGACCTCTCATAAATTCTAAGTCTTCTAGCTTCTGATTTAAACAGCCATTTTGAATACCAAGGAGCCTTTGAAATACGCCTCTCTATCCCCATAGACAAGGCATCCATATAGTCAATTGTCTTAGGGCATTTATGATAATTCTTCACATATTCAGAGGTTCTAATTAATTGACAATAAATATAATTAGGCTCTATATGATTAAGTAATTGTTTAATCTTTAAATGCCCTTTAAATGAATAAAAATAACCAACTTGAAAGGGTTTGTTATTTACTATACACAAGGATAAATTCCAAAATATAGTCCAATTACTGATTTTTATTATATTAATCGATTCACAATACTTATTTAGTTTTTCAATCGAATCAGTTGGAACTTTTTGTTTCGAAATAGCGATTAAGGAGATTCTGAAATCTTTTGATAATTCTTTGATTTGATAAAACGCACGCAGCTTGTCTCCTTTCTCCAGCGGATAAGGAAAGCGTGAAACAATCACAACTAATTTTGGTTTATAATTGGTTGATTCTATCATTGAAATAGTTCGAAATACTAATTACAGAATTATTGTCTTCAATATATTTGCGCGCTTTCTCTCCAAGTGCCATTCTTTTTTCTTTAAATTTCACAAGTTCAATAATTTGAGACACGAATTCTAGGGTTGTTTCAGCTAAAAACACACAATTATCATGTTGAATTCCTGTAGCTCCAATTTTTGTTGTTACTACTGGAACGCCAATAGACATTGCTTCAAGTAGCTTTACGCGAACACCTGAGCCACTTCGTATAGGGGAAATTAAAATCCCATTATTTTGCATGAATTTATAACTATCACTAACAAAACCGTGATTTACAATTCCTCTGATTCCACTTGTTGGAAATTGATTATCCATATAAGATCCAGCTAGGTGGAGTTCAATGTTCGGAAAGACGATTTTTATAGAAGGTAATATTTCATTCACTAACCAATCAACTGCCTCAATATTTGGTTTCCAATTCATTGACCCAATAAAAAATAAATTAGTTTTTGTGTAATCTACAGAATTTGCATAAAGATCTATTGCGATTGGAATTACCGCTTTAGGAGTTGTTATTCCTAATTGCTCAAACGTTGATAAGTCATCTTCTGTAATTGTTGCAATGAAATCCACCTTTTTTAAACGATCGATTTCATACTTTTTTAAATCTGCTGAAAGTCTTTTAAAATAAGTTCTTTTGATAGGATTACTGGTATTTATAGCTAACTGATTCCAAATTTTGTGCTCAACATTATGTGTTCGAAGGATTATTTTAGCTTTCGAACTTTTGCGAATTGTTTCAATATATGGAGCAAGAAATAAGCTTTCTAGAATAACATGAGTAAAATCACCGTTCGATAATAAAGTAGCTAATTTTACATGAAATTCAACGTTGTTAAACCGTGAAACCACATAAGATTTTCGATTTAGCAGGGATTTTAGCGCAGGAATGGCCTTGATCTTAGTGTCAATTTCAAAATTAGATGTAGGTATCTTATCAAGTAGTGATTTGGGATAATTCTCTTGATCGAATGTGTGTTTGTGTGTTGACAGACAAATGTGCTCAATAGTATAATCGCACTGGATTAAACATTTTAGAAATTGATGCATGGCTTTACAACCGCCATCCACAATCGGGAAGATTGGTTTATTGGTGAGGTAAAGTATTCGCATTTTTTCTTTTAAAACGTTTGAAAAATTTTATCCAACTTTCTTTATTGAAAACAGGTGAGTCGTTAGCAGCAGCTTTCATTAATAAATATGCAATCGGCATTAAAACCATTGAGGCAAACCACATCCCTATGAATGGAGATACAACTTGGGAGGCCGCTAAACTATCACCGACACTTATTAAAACAAAATAAATCATGAATAATAAAGCCGCGATAACAACTGGAGCACCAAAGCCTCCTTTTCGGACAATTGCACCCAAAGGGGCTCCAATAAAAAACAAAACAATTATAGTGAATGTTAGAGCAAATTTTCGGTGAAACTCAATTAAATAGCCATTTATATCAAAGTTAATGCTCAACATGTACTCTTTTTGACCTTGAAGATTTTGATTTTTCCTACGGAGCTTTGCCTGAGCAGCATTGACCGCCTGAACTTGGTCATAAGGACTCAATTTGTCAAACTCTATTAGCTCTTGGACAACTGTATCTTTTATGTTTCCCGTATTTGCATTCAAGGAATCTGGTTTAAAATAATATGCTTGAAAATAAGCATGATCATTTTTTATACTCTCCAAAAAGTTAGAGGAAATCTGCCTTCCGTTCACTTTGATTGAATCTATCGCTGAATAAATTTGAAATACATTGAGCATTTCATGTTTATCCGCGAATAATTCATCTTGTGATCTTTTCAATGAAAAGCCAGCCAAATCAATTTTATAGGTCGCTTTTTCAAAGGTTGATCTACGTGAAGGCCGGTTATTGTTTTTTGTCCAATGTAATTTACCATCTGGTGTATAATTTGGCGATTCAGGAGATAATTCTTCCGTTACAAAACCATTTTCAAGTTCAAAAAATAAATATTTTCCATTTTCTGATTTGTATATTCGTCCTTCGTCTGCTCGAATTGTTTTTATTTCTTTTGGATCAGTATGGTCGTGAATGAGAATTCCTTTGAAATGATCATCCGTTCCCGAATCAACTTTAATTGCATATCCATCAAGCTCCTTACTGTAAACACCAGGTGTCAAAATAGCTGAAATTTTCGTGTTCTGAATATCATAAATGAGTGAATGCCATTTTAAATTTGCAACAGGAATAACATAGTTCGCAAAATAGAATGTGAAAAAAGAAATTCCAATCACTACAAACGTGAGTGGTTTCAAAATCCGGTAAAGTGACAAACCGCTTGATTTCAATGCTGTTAACTCATTATTTTCCGCTAGATTACCAATCGTCATTATTGAAGAAAGCAAAATAGCTAACGGAAGGGCTAGGGGAATTAAACTTGCAGATACATAAAAAAGTAATTCGAGAACTACTAAGGTGTCGATACCTTTTCCCATCAAATCATCAATGTATTTCCAAAGAAATTGCATGATAAGAATGAACATGGATATCACCAAGGTCACAAAAAATGGTCCTACAAAGGATCGAATACTAAAAACGTACA
The DNA here is from genome assembly GCA_947505255.1 of Flavobacteriales bacterium. GTDB lineage: Bacteria > Bacteroidota > Bacteroidia > Flavobacteriales_D > Crocinitomicaceae > M0103. Next base: position 499 of record CANNKP010000109.1, on the reverse strand, counting down.
GACGTTTCAATGGTGTTTGTCTTTTTTTATGCTTACAAAATTAGATAAATAACGAACAATTTTGAGATTTATTCGGTTATTATGCTCCAAGAATCCTTTTAAGATCTCCTATTTGCTGTTCCCACAGCATTTGAGACTCTTCTAATTCATCTTCTTCAGCGAAATCAGTAATTGTCATGACAACAACTTTAGTCATTGGATCCACATCAAAACTCATTTCAAAAAAACAATCATTTCCGTCTTCTTCGTCTTCAATCCACTTGAATTTTGCTTTAGAATTTGGTTTTTTTGATAATAAACGTGCCTTTTCTTCACTTCCGTCCCAGAAAAAAGTAAAAATATCATCCTTTATATTGACATCATCCGCAAACCATTCACTTAATCCACTTGGAGTGCATAGCATGTTCTCTAGAACTTTTGGTGATGTTTTTAAAAGGTATTCTAATTCGAATTTTACTTTCTCAGTCATGGTAATTGTCAATTTGTGTTAACTTCGCAT
>CANNKP010000108.1 GCA_947505255.1 Flavobacteriales bacterium | reverse complement strand
GTCCAATTAGTGAATATGGCGGTTGGGGGATTCGTGGATTTGGAAAAAATAGAGCATTTAATGTTTCTGGAAACAAAGGTCTTCAGATCGAATTCAAGAATGGGAAAAAATTGCTTATTGGCACTGATAACTTTGAGGAATTGAAAAGAACCATTTTGAAAATTCAAGCGTCAAAATAAATAATGTAGCTATTAAAAACTATGAAATTTCATGTAATATGATTAAGAACCAAGCCGTAGCAGCTATAATACAGCATAAAAACAGGATATTGTGTGTTCAACGTGGTGTTGGTCAATATCCTTATATTTCATTAAAATGGGAATTCCCAGGTGGAAAGGTAGATGTGGGAGAAACGACTAAAATGGCTTTAAAGAGAGAGATATTTGAAGAATTGGAAATGGATATCTTGGTTGAAGATGAATTTTTAAAAGTAATTCACAGTTATCCCGATTTTACTTTCTCGCTGCACAGTTTTATGTGTAGTTGTATCAGTCCAGAATTTACTTTAACAGAGCATTTAGATTTTAAATGGCTCTTAAAAGAGGAACTTCTGCAATTGGATTGGGTCGAAGCTGATGTACTAATCGTTGAAGAATTGATGAAATTGAAATAACAATCACACCGTTACGCGATACACATCTACTCCATTTCTTTTGATTCCTCGCACTAAAAAACCTCCTGCTTGTGCAATTTCCTCTACTAAAGAGAACGTTTTACAGCCACTTGGTAACCCACCAAATACCAACGTAAATTGATAATTTCCTTTATGATACAAAGGAGTCCAATTAGGAGCTAATGTGATTCCTTCCCAATAAACTAGAGGTATTTTGACTTTTTCATCCGTAATCAGATAAGTTGTTCTCCAAATCCTCACCCCATCGCCAGGGCTGCATGGAATAGAACAATGAACAATGACTTGTTTTTCTTCGTCAATAATAAATTTCACTTTCGTTTTGACAGCAGTTTTTGGGTCCTTTGGTTTTATAAGCGTTTGATCCGACATAATTTTCAAAAATTAATAACCAAGAAAATAAATCTTAATAAAATTTCAATTGAAACGAATGCTTATTTTTTAACGAATTGCGTTAGGATAACAATTCCTTGACCATTCACTTTCCCTTCAATATGCTCAGGATTATCTTTCACTAAACGAATATTTCTAACCGCCGTGCCACGCTTAGCCGTAAAATTAGCACCTTTAACTTCTAAATCTTTAATTAAAACAACCGTATCACCAGCCAATAATTGCGTTCCATTACAATCAAAATGCTTAATTGTAAATTCGTCCTCCATGGTAGATTTTGCTAATTCTAATGTATCGTCATCTAAGTAAATCATTTCTAATAAATCCATTGGCCAAACCTCATCTTTCAAGGTATTCAACATACGATAAGCTATTACTTTAACGCCTTCAACTTCACTCCACATACTGTCATTTAAACAACGCCAGTGATTAGGAACAATTTCAGCTTTACCTTCCAATTGATCTTTACACGTTTTGCAGATATAAACGCAATCATCCAATTTTTCACCCATTGTTGGTGGCACAACGTATACACTTAATGTATCTGTTGATGCACAAACCTCACATTGTCCTGCACTTCTTGCGATTAATTCTTTATCAAAACTCATAATTGGAAACTTTAAATACTTATTAATGTTTAAAGATTACAAATATACCTATTTCATTGCTTGCAAAATTTGATTGAATTTAATAATGTACTTGAATAATCTAAATATAAAGCGCACTGTTTTGTATGAATTTATATTTAATATGATTTATAATTTGGGTTAATTTAATTTACTATCAATAAAAATTTGATTGGTCGCTTTGTTACCACAAAATATTTTTCGCTGGATTACATCCAGCGAAAAAAACATATAACCACTAAAGGGGTATAAATACGTCTTGTGGTATCAAAACGATTACTCAAATAAAAATTATTCAACCATAAAAAATTCAAAAAACACCCTCAAATTTTATAAAAACGAAAGATTTGTTTGCACAGGCTTCATGTATTTTTTTCTTAAATATTTAAAGAGATAATGCGTCCCCAAACTTGATGCGCAGCCTAAAAATGCTCCAGCAAATACATCTGATGGATAATGAACACCTAAATACATTCTGGAATATCCAACACTAGCTGCCCAAACAAAAGAAGGCACAATCACATACCATTTTGGATACATCAAACTCATAGACATTGCTGTAGCAAAAGCCATAGAAGTATGTCCCGAAGGAAAAGAATGTGATCCAGCTTTTGTGTACTTTGTGATATCATCTGGATAAGTTACAAATGGTCTTTCTCTTTGAAAACCAAACTTTAAAGAAGTAGTGAAAATTCCATTTACAGCTGTTGCTGAAAGTAATTCGTAACTATCCCAAACAACTTTATCATTTTTGGTTGCTTTACCAGTTATGAAAATCCCAACAGGCAATCCTAATGAAAGAACATTCACACTATTGGTTACAGTCAACATTACTTTGCCCCCATTTACCGTATAACTTCCATTAATACTCTTTAAAAGATGAATGTCAGCATTTTGACAAAAACAAAAAGAAATCGAGGTGATTAAACTAATTAAGAGACTTTTCATTTTATTTAATAATTTAACTTTTGGGATGTATAGCTAACCTTGAATCATTAAAACAATCCATGTAAAAAAAAGTACCACTATAAATAATGCAGCTAAACATCCTAAAATTATTAAAATCCAATATATTAATTCAGGGCTTCCATAAACAATAATACAGGTAATTATTAGTGCGATTATTGCACCAATTAAAAGTCCTAGAAAGAAATCCTTTATCAAATCACCCCAAAAATTTCCTGACGGTTCATTCAATTCAATTTCTGATGTTTTTTGAATTGAAACAAAAGGGTTTTGAACTTTTGCCTTTATTAAATTTATATTATTAGAATGAATAACCTCTTTAACAGAAAGAGAAGAAAAAATTACTTTCTTTAATATGTTCAAGTTTTCATTTTTAATTTTAGTTTCTAGCAACGAAATACTATCTACTTTTTCTTCTGTGGTAGTTTCATTTTTGACATTGCACGAAGAAACGTGTGAATTTACATTTTTCTCTGACAATTCATTTTGCTTTGAATGTGACTGTGTATTTGCAACCAATTTAAAAGAATGAGAGCATGACGAAACAATTAGAGAAATTGTAAAAACAAAAAAAGTTAATATCTTGAAACTCATAAAATCACTTATTTTAATCAGACTAAAGTATTATCCATACTGACTCCAACATGAATGATATTGCCTTCACTCAGCGTTCTAATTGAAATACTTTCAAATTGATTTGACTTAAAAACAACAATTCCGCCTGAAAGAACTTCTTCGTTTCCAATTTCAAAAGAACCATTTTCAACGTAAATAAAATTCATTTCGTCTGTGAAATCAATTTTCTTATTTTCATGAATTGGCAAATAATAATGTGTTAACTTTCCTTCTGATCCATTCTTACACATTAAATTGAAATCCTTCACTTTGCCTTTGCTTTTTGTATCCCATCCACCATCAAAGGTATCTTGATCAAATGGCTTTAGCTCTTTTGTATAGCGTCCTTCATGAATCAATCTAAGTTTCCCTTCTAAAAGCATTAATGTTCGTGTAATTCCAGAAAAATCACTAAAGACTGATTCTTCTGCTTCAACAGTGGCAGTGCTCAATCTAAAGAGGAAATCTCGTTTTTGAAAATCACCAGATGAAGGATAAATGAACAATTCGGTACTTGTTCCACTTGCCCAAGTAATTGTTTTTGATTTATCTTCTTTGAAGTGTTGAATTTTCATGTTTTTAACGGTTTTTCAATTGTTTCATCGCTTCAATGAAGTTTTCTTTTATTCGATCCCCATTGATATGTTTACCATTTTCAATTTGGAGAACCCCATTAACAATAGTTGTCAATTGATTCGATGAATCTGCCGTATACAAAATACTTGAAAGCAAATTCTGAGGCGATGACAAACTTAATAATGGCGATTGATCTGAAATTACTGATGCATTGAAAGCCTGTCCAACTTCAAAATAAGAAGATGAATAATTGTTCATCGCTTTTCTCCCTGCCAATGTTGCCATTTCAATTGCAAACTTTCCAGAATCTCCTTGATTAGCTGAAGTAAATATGTTTCGCTTATATGAGATCAAACGTTGACCATAATCTAACATGCGCAATTCTTCCAAGGGATTTATTCCAATATGACTATCAGTCCCAATACTCCAAGAACCTCCCTCCTTTTGAAAATCAATCAAAGGAAACAATCCATCTCCCAAATTCCCTTCTGTACTTGGACACAAAACAACATTTGCACCGCTTTTCGCTATGCCAACAGTTTCTAATTCTGATAAATGCGTTGCATGAACTAAGTGAAATCTATCATTCATTTCAATGTTATCCAACATCCATTCAACGGGTCTTTTTCCTAAATAACTTATAGAATCTTCAATTTCTTTTAATTGTTCAGAGACGTGAATGTGAAAAGGAATATCTTGTGGTCCCGATTTTGCAATTTCAGCAACATCAATTGGTTCAACACCTCTCAAAGAATGAATTCCAATCCCGATGTTTGCTCCTTCATAATAAGAACACGCTTCTTTACTGCTATCCAACAAACGCAAATAACTATCGATATCAGGAGAAATAAATCGTTTTTGACGGTCGTTTGGTGCTTGTCCAAATCCACCTTTTTGGTAAAAAATCGGGACAAGTGTAATATTGATTCCAGCCGTTTTAGCTGCTGAAATCATGCGAGAACCCATTTCTGCAAGATTCGCATAGGGTTGACCATTTTTATCATGGTGAACATAATGAAACTCAGCCACATTTGTATATCCATGTCGCACCATTTCACTATAAAGCATGGTTGCAATCGCTTCCATCTGGTCAGGATTCACACTTAATGCCAGTTTATACATTGCTTCTCTCCACGACCAAAAATCATCAGAAACAGCAGAGACAGCAGAAACTTCATGAACTTCAGCCAAACCAGCCATTGCATATTGAAAAGCATGTGAATGCGCATTTTGAAACCCAGGAAGTGCATAACCATTAAATTGAGTAGCAGCTATCTCAACAGAATCATTTGAGATAGCGGTAATTCTTCCATGATCATCAACACTTACAATTGCATTTTCAATCCAGCCATGTCGCTGTAAGAGAGACTTAAAAGCGTATTTTTTCATTTTTAATTTTTCTTCAATTCAGCTAATACCTTAATCAATGCTTCAAATGTAGGTTTTAATACCGCACGAACATGCAACATGCGATCAAACGACAATTCAACTTCTTTGTCATTCATGTATAAGTTCTTATTCATTTCTAATTGAAGAGCGTGAATATTATTTTCAGGTTTACCAAAATATCGTGTAATATGCCCTCCTTTAAATGGTGCGTTATGAGAAATTTCATAATTCCCTTTCTTCAAAAAAGACAATGCAGTTTCTATAATTAATGGATCGGCTGTTTTCTCATCGTTATCCCCTAGTATCATATTCGGAAATGGGGCTTTTTGAATCGTTGGCACATTTTCTCTAATTGAATGAGCATCCCACAAAAGCACTTTCCCAAACACTTCTTTTCTCGCAGTTAAAAGTTCTTCAATTTTCTTATAATACGGCCAATAGTAAGCATCAAGACGACGATTTACTTCATTTTGAGTTGGAATTTTATCTTCTGAAACATAAATATCGTTTCCAAAAAAATCTGTAGAAGGAGTTAGTCCAGTAATAATTCTACCATCGTTATACAAAGGTTTACTTTCGGGATCACGGTTTAAGTCAATGACCCAACGGCTATATTTCGCATGAATAAGGGTGATTCCATATTCAGATGCAAAATCGTATAAATTATGAACAAACCAATCAGTATCGTCTGGATGCTTTGCCATTGATTCATTGTAATTTCCTTTTATTTCTTCTGGAAATTCAGTTCCACAATGAGGAACACTTATGATAATTGGAACCAATTTAGCTTTTGGCTCTATGATAACGAAAGGAGAATTCATAAGTCAATATTTGTATTGTAAGTTATAAATCATTTTGAAACACATAGGAACATAGGTCACATAGGTAAAATGATAATTCATAATTACCTCCCCATTCGGTAGGTGCAGCCTGCGGCAGTCATAATTCATATAATCACCATTTCCAATTTAATTCGTCTTGAACAGATACGCCAATTCGAGAAAACTCCGATATTAAATCTATCGAAGGACCAAGCTCTCGTTTTGGTATAATGAATGACATTCCAGTAGAAATTTTAATATAAAAATGATTCGGTGTTTCGCTTACATATTCAATTTCCGATAGTTTGACTTTTCCTTCAGCTACTTTATCTATTGAGCGAATAAAATCTTTGGTTATTTCTAATTCTGCAATTTGACCAAACCGTTTTGAATAATTTCGGCCTATGAAACTTGCATAGTGCTTTTTATAGCGCCACCTAAAGTATTTTGGATAGAAAACCCCAATCACCAATGCCAAGACAGTGAAATAAACAGCCAAATAATAAGACTGACTTAAATATGAAAAAATAGCCATAATAGAAAAAGCAATTGGCAATAAAATCCAACTTCGTAGTTTTCTTTTTTGAATAATGATGTCTTTGGAAGCCGTGTACAATTGAAATTCTAAAAAATCTTCTGCTTCTATTTTGTATTGAAATTTCATTCTTATATTTTATCTTGAACTATTTTTTAGAACTGTCAAAACTAACAATTAATTAATTCATGAGAAATTTCAAACATAGTAAAAATCGAAAATTCAAGTAGAATATTAATTTAATGAATGTGACAATTACTCACTTTGAAAATCAATACCATATAATTTCCAAAAACCGTCAAATTGTTTGAACATCAATACCCAATTTATATGAATTAACTATTAAAAATTAATCTTACTTTATTTTGAAAGATTCTCTGTTCTATCAGTTTTATTGATCTTTTTTTGAAGCGTTTTTATTCCAATTGTTGGGTCTTCCATTTTTTTTAAATCATCTAAAACAGAAGAACTATTTTGTTTCATGAATTCTTTCAAAATTGAATTGTAAAAATCATTTTTATCTACCATTAAATTTTTCAATTCAAATTCTTTATCATCTCTATTCAGTAACATGAGATTAATGAAATCCTCTGCGACAGCTAAACGCATAGAATTCAGTAAAATATCATTGTATTTACTGACTAATTTTTTAATTTTTTGCTGTTGGGCTGTTGTCAATGTTTTGAATATTAGAATTTGACGAAGATATAATTTGATTGAGGATAATAAAACTTTAATACTTCTAATTTACCAACATGTTGATTACTTTTTCTATTCATTCTTTAAAAGAATCTGATTACATTTATTCTATATAACAACGATGATAAAGATTGTCTTTTTTTTCAATTTCCTTTTTATTTATCAATTTATTGAATTTGCATGAAAATATTTTTATTCGGATTTCTTTTTTTTTCTTTCTCAATTTACGCTCAAAATATTGAATTGGAACCACTTTATTTTGAAGGTGAAGCCCAGGGAACAACCTACCATATAACATATTATGATTTACAGAATAGAGATTTTCAATCTGAAATAATTAAAATTCTTCAAGATTTTGATAAATCAGTTTCTACTTATGATTCATCGTCAATCATTTCTAGAATTAACCGGAATGAACCAAATGTAGTGGTTGATGACTATTTCAGAACTTGTTTCATTAAAGCTAAAGAAATATGGAAAAATACAAAAGGTGCATTTGATCCAACAGTTTATCCACTTGTAAATGCTTGGGGATTTGGGCCAGGTAAAAAACAATCAATTGAAAAAGCAAAAATCGACAGTATTTTGGATTTTGTTGGATTCAAAAAAATAACTTTAAAAGGAAATTATATCAATAAAAAAGATCCTAGAGTTGCATTAGACTTTAATGCTTTTGCACAAGGATACTCTGTGGATGTCGTTTCTGACTTCCTGCTTTCTCAAAATATTTCATCGTTCATCGTTGAAATCGGCGGAGAAGTTTATGCAAAGGGGCGACGACCAAATAATGAAAATTGGCTTGTTGGAATTGAAAAACCAATTGATAATAAAGAAGGTCAAAATCCAATTCAAGCATACGCGCGACTTGAAGACTTAGCAGTTGCAACATCAGGGAATTATCGCAGATTTATTCTTGAAGATGGAATTAAATATGCGCACCATTTGGATCCTAAAACAGGCTATCCAGCAAAAAATAATTTATTAAGCGCAACTGTATTTTCTGAAGAATGTATTTCATCAGATGCTAATGCTACAGGAATATTGGTAATGGGATTGGAAAAGGCAAAAGTATTCCTAGAGAAACACAAAGAATTAGAAGCGTATTTAATATACTCTGACGACAAAGGAAATTATCAGACATTTCAAACTGCAGGAATCAAACGTCTATTTGTAGAAGTTGAACCATAAAAAAAGGCAACTCGAAAGTTGCCTTTTAAACCTATTACAAGAAATCTTATTTATCTAAAACTATTTTGTATTCAGAAGTTTTTGTGCCATTTGAAACAGAAACTAAATATATTCCGTTTGTGAATGAACTTAAATCAATGCTTTTAGTTCCACTTTGTGAATCTAATTTTTCCTCCATGATAGTCATTCCAACCAGATTTACAATTTTAATATCAGTAGCATTTACATAATCAACATTGAAGAAACCATCTGAACTTGGGTTAGGATAAATTGTAGCCAATGCTAATGTATTTTCCTCAACACCAGCTGCAGAAGCAGGGTTCCAATGCAAAGTCATATTGGTGAAATTTGCATCATTTGCTGGAGC
>CANNKP010000107.1 GCA_947505255.1 Flavobacteriales bacterium | reverse complement strand
CAAAAATAGACATTCAGCTTGAATTAAAATTATAACATTTGTCGTTTAAATATGTTTGATGTTAAAAAAATTGAGGACACGAACCTCATGGAAAATCCGGTGATTGCTCAAATGAGTAAATATAATCACGAACAATTATTGTTTTGTAATGATAATGCAACAGGGTTAAAAGCTATTATAGCTGTTCACAATACTGTATTAGGACCTGCCTTAGGTGGAACACGCATGTGGGCTTATGCCAATGAAATGGATGCATTAACAGATGTTTTGCGTTTATCTCGCGGAATGACTTACAAAAATTCAATTTCAGGATTGAACTTAGGCGGTGGAAAAGCTGTTATTATTGGTGATGCTCGCACAATGAAATCAGAAGCGTTGATGAGACGTTTCGGGAAATTTGTGAATAGTTTAGCTGGTAAATATATCACCGCAGAAGATGTTGGGATTGGCACTGCTGATATGGTTTATGTTAACATGGAAACAAATCACGTTGTTGGTTTGCCAGGAAAAAGTGGAGATCCATCTCCAGTTACAGCTCATGGAGTTTATGTTGGAATGAAAGCATGTGCTAAGGAACAATTCGGTTCAGATTCGTTAACAGGAAAGAAAATTGTTGTTCAAGGTGTTGGACATGTTGGCGAATATTTGGTTAAAGCCTTGGTTGCAGAGCATGCCGAAGTTTATATTTCAGATATTCACGAACCAACGCTTCAACGTATTGCTCATGAATCTGGAGCTCATATTGTTGGATTAAATGAAATTTATGACATTGACATGGATATTTATGCTCCATGTGCTTTAGGCGCTACAATTAATGATGACACACTTTCTCGTTTGAAATGTTCAATTATTGCAGGTGCAGCCAATAATCAATTGCAACAAGAAGATATTCACGGAAGATTAGTGATGGAAAAGGGAATCATTTATGCTCCTGATTTCGCGTTGAATGCTGGTGGTGTTATTAATTGTTATTCAGAAGTTAAAGGACTTTCTTCTGAATGGGCGATGGGTAAAGCTGAAGAAATATACAATACTATAGGAAACATCGTTAAACGATCTAAATCTGAGAATATACCAACATATCAGATTGCTAATAAAATGGCAGAGGAAAGAATCGAGTCGATTGGAAAAGTAAAATTGCCATTATAAAAAATGCTAAATAGAAGACATTTAAGAATTAAAGTTTTACAGGTACTTTATGCCTATTTTCAATCGAATGAAGAAGATTTTCGTCGAACGGAAAAAGAATTAATGCAATCTGTAGAAAGAATCCATGACTTGTATATTTATTTGTTGTTGACTTTTTCTGAACTGAAAGTTGTTGCAGAAAATAGAATTGAGGATCTAAAAAAGAAGATTCGTCCAACTGAAGATGATTTGAATCCAAATTTGATGTTTATAAACAATGAATTAATTCAAATTTTAGAGAGCAGTAAAGAGCTTCGACGCTATTCTGAAGCCAGAAAAGTAAATTGGGTTGGTGATGAGAATCATGAAATGTTTCGTAAGATGTTTTTACAAATTAAGGATAGCGAAACCTATATACAATATGTAAATAGTGAAGCTAAAGGATTTGAAGAAGATAAAAACTTTGCAATGGAATTGTTTAAAGTTGAAATCGCTAATTCTGAGATTTTATATAATTTCTTCGAAGAAAAAAGCATTCACTGGATGGATGATATTGATTTAGCTTGTTCAATGGCTCTTAAAACGTTAAAAACTGCAGAAAAAGGTGAAGTTTTAACAATTTTACCATTGTATAAAGAAGGCGATGATGAACAAGAATTTATTAGAGATTTGTTGAGAAAAACAATTTCATTAGATAAAGAAAATGAATTGTTAATTGATGAATTGACTAAAAATTGGGAATTGGATCGCATTGCCAAAATGGATGTTATTCTTATGAAAATGGCAATTACAGAATTACAGATTTTCACTAATATACCGACAAAGGTAACTTTGAATGAATATATTGAGATTTCTAAATTTTATAGTACGCCAAAAAGTAATGGCTTTATCAATGGTGTTTTAGACAAAGCGATTGATCGATTACAAAAAGATAAAAAAATAGTAAAAATAGGTAGAGGTTTAATGAATTAATATTATGAAAAAAATACTTTTTATATCGAGTGTATTGTTTCTTTTTTCAGCTTGCTCTGGTTCAGATAAAGTAGAAGTAGGAAATAAAACAACGATGTTGGTTAATCCTGTTTTTGATGCAGGTACAGTTGTGAAAGGAGAATTAATTACAGCGAAATTTGTCGTTGAAAACACTGGCAAATATCCTTTAGTTATAGCCGAAGTTAAAGGTTCTTGCACATGTACAGTAGCAGAAAAACCAGAAGATCCAATTTTACCGGGTAAATCAGGAATAATCAAAGCCGTAGTTGATACAGATAGAATATCAACAGGAATGATTTCAAAGTCGGTTCGAATTGTAGCTAATACAGAGCCTTCAGTAACAGAAGTTGCAATCAAAGCAACAGTAAAATCAATTAAGTAACTAAATTAAAATTAAAATAAAATGCCACAACAAATTATAATGCTTGTCTTGATCTTAGTAGTATTCTACTTTTTTATGATCAGACCACAGATGAAGAAACAAAAGGAAATGAAAAAATTCAGAGAGAATTTAAAAGTAGGAGATAAAGTTGTAACGATTGGTGGTATCCATGGTAAACTTTTGGAAGTTGCGGATTCTACGGTATTGATTTCTTCAGAAGGAACAAAGTTACGTTTTGATAAAAGTGCAATTGCAACTTCTACAGAAGATATTTTAGTAGCATAATAATATTTTGTTTAACTTTTTGAAAACCGCTTTTGAGAAAGGGCGGTTTTTTATTTAGTTCAAATAGCCTCTTTGATAGTTCAAATCAGTGAAATGAAAAACAAAGTCATTTCTAATATTCAAACTTAGATTCTTTTGTATCTTTATTCTGTAAATATTATTTAATAGACATTTACTTATCATCAATCAATGAAAAAAATTCTAGTAATTTCTCTTCTATTTCTTTTTTCGACCTCTTGTTCAGAAGAAAAACAGTGCAAAGATTGCTCTGAATGTGGTGTGAATTTGAATGTTAAAGAAGTAACAATTGAAGAAGCTATTTCCAATGCCAAAAGCACCGTTAATCAAGGAGCGGATTCAAATGAATTGAATGTGTCTATAGCAAAGATTGAGGAGAAATATGGCGAACAATGGGATTTTTGTGATTGTGTTTTGAAAGGTGATTCAATTAACAAAGCCTTTTCAAAACCAAATCTGCCTGACAAAGAATTTGATCGTTTATCTGCACGTTTTGATGAAATAGATACTAAATGCCAAGCTTTTAGAATTCAAGATGCGAATAGAACGCCAGAGCAAAGAGATAAGCACGAGAAAAAGGTTCGAAAGTGTTTAAGAGATGCTGGTATAAAAAATAAATAAATCACAAAGTACTCTACTTTCTTTTATTAACAATCAAATAAGGAAATAACTTTATTACTTTTTTTTTGTTAGAATTATTTTATTTATTTTTAGTCGAATTTAAAAAACTATTATGAAGAAAATTATTTTATCAGCAACGATGTTGACTGTATTGGTTCTTGCATCTTGTGGAAAGAGTGCTGTTTGTGATTGCTCCGAAACACTTCTATCATTGATAAAGGAAACGAAAGAAGCGAAAATGGATCCTACTAAAATGACTGCTATCCAAGAAAAATACAAAGGTGACCTTGAAAAGTGTGAAAAATTAGATGAAGGTAAAACTGAAGCTGAAAAGGCTGCAATGGAAGCAGAAATGAAAGAATGTGATTCGTTCAAAGAAATGGAAGAAATGCGTAAAGAAATGATGGGTCAATAATCAATCATTTTTTACATTATAAAATAGGTGTCCTTTGGATGCCTATTTTTTTTTGCTTAAATTTTAGTACTTTCGCAACATGTTATTCAAAAAATGGCTTGTTTATTCGTTGCTCTTGAGCTTTTTCGTGGTGTTAACTCCTCGCGAATTATGGCATGATTGCGGACAAGTACATGAACACAAGTCATTTAATGATACGCATTTTGATCAAAAAGACTGTTTTGCTTGTGATTTTAGTTTAGGAGTAATTAGTCACCATTCTTTTCATTTTTTCCATTTTAAGAAACAGTACTTTATAAAATTTGATTTAACACTTGCTTCTTTCTATTTTAAAAAGAAATTCGAACAATTTTCTCATCGGGGTCCACCCAACGTTTCATTTTTTACTGTTTAATTGCTTTACAGAACATATTTCTTGTTCTGTAATCCCATTTATTTATTTTTAAATTAGTTAAAATGAAAATTTCAATCATTAACACACTTCTTGTGTGCCTTTTATTTGCGTATAATAGTATTTCCCAGAACTCAATAGTTGGAAATATAAAAGAAAAAGAATCCAATGTTAACCTTTCAGGAGTTTCAATTTACCTCAGTGAATTAAAAATTGGAACTACTTCGAATGACAATGGGGATTTTAAAATTGATAAAATACCATCAGGCACGTACTTATTAGAAATTAGTTATTTCGGGTACAAAAAAAGGGTAGAACGAATAACAATTTCAAGTGATACGATTATTAATTTCACACTGTCTGAAGCGGTTTCAGAATTAAACGAAATTGTTGTAACCGCTGTTACGCGTTCAACAGAACTCAAAATGAGTCCAATTATTATCAAGCCAATTGATGTCAGTCTTTTAAATGAAAATAGTTCAACCAATCTTATTGATGCACTAAAAAATATCCCAGGAGTAAATCAAATCACAACCGGTGCAGGGATTTCCAAACCAACTATTCGCGGATTAGGTTACAATCGTGTCATCTCACTTTATAATGGTATTCGCCAAGAAGGTCAGCAGTGGGGAGATGAACATGGAATTGAAATTGACGAATATTCAATTGATAGAATTGAAATTGTAAAGGGTCCAGGAAGTTTAATGTATGGGTCGGATGGAATAGCAGGAGTTTTGAATTTTATTACACCGAAAGCTCCAACAGATGGGGAAATAAAAACACAATTAATTTCGAATTTCCAAAGTAATAATCAGTTATTTGGAAATTCAATCTCAAATTCTGGTAATAAAAATGGATTTCAATGGCTTGGTAGAATAAGCAATAAATATGCAGGAAATTATCAAAATAAGTACGATGGAAAAGTCTATAATTCCGGTTTTCAAGAGCTGAATGGCAACCTGTTTTTAGGCGTAAATAAAAAATGGGGATATTCTCACCTCAATCTTAGTTCATTTAATACGACTTTAAACATGGTTGAAGGTGAGCGTGATAGTCTGGGTAATTTTATATTTATTCGAACTGATGGGGAAGAGGTTTCAGCTACAAATCAAGATTTGAAAGGATATCAAATAGGTTTTCCTCATCAACAAGTGAGTCACCTTCGATTTTTGTCTAATAATTATTTTCTCCTAAAAAAAGGAACGATAAATTTCGATCTTGGATTTCAAAACAATAAGCGGAAAGAATTTGGAGATGTTTTAAATCCTACTGACAAAGCATTGTTTTTTGATTTGACAACGATAAATTATAATTTGAGATACAATTTAATTGAATTAAAAGGCTGGGAATCATCTTTTGGTATCAATGGAATGGTGCAAAACAGCTTGAATAAGGGATTGGAATTCCTTGTTCCAGAATACGGTTTAATAGACTTGGGAGGATTTGGCTTTACACAAAAAACATTCAAGAAAAAATTGACACTTGCTGGAGGAATAAGATTCGATTCACGAAGTTTAAACTCAAAGTTACTTGTTCTAGATAGTATTGGAGTGCCAGTAAGTTATGCTGATAGTTCAACAACTATAAAATTTCCTGAATTGCAAAAAACATATGTAGGATTTTCAGGAAGTGTGGGTATTTCTTATCAATTAAGTAAAAGTTCAACATTGAAATTCAATGTTTCAAGAGGATTTAGAGCTCCAAATATTGCTGAAATTTCATCAAATGGCAAACATGAAGGAACATTGAGGTATGAATATGGATCAAATACGCTTAAATCTGAAATAAGTCATCAAATTGATATAGCTTATTTTTTGAATAAAGACCATATCACTTTTGAGTTTACACCATTTGTCAATCTGATATCAAATTATGTTTATTCTGAAAAACTTTCAAGTGCAACTGGAGGAGATTCAATTGTTGATTTATTGGATCCAATTCCAGCGTATCAATTTACTCAAGGAAATGCGACATTACTAGGGGGAGAAGTATATTTGGATTTACATCCTCATCCGCTAGATTGGTTGCACATTGAAAATTCGTTTTCTTTTGTTCAAGCAACCCAAAACAAACAACCAGATAGCACCAAATATTTACCTTTTATTCCAGCACCGAAATATCGTGCAGAATTAAAAGCGCAATTCAAAAAAGTGGGTAAAAATTTGACAAATGTATATATGAAAGTAGCAGTTGATTATTATTTCAAACAAGAAAACTATTTCAAAGCCTATTCTACTGAAACTGCAACACCTTCATATACATTATTAAGTGCTGGAATTGGAACTACGGTTCGAGTATTTCAAAAACCGAATTTCATGAAAATTTATTTGAGTGCTGAGAACTTAACAAATGTTGCTTATCAAAGTCATTTGAGCAGATTGAAATACGCGCCTCAAAACCCGTTAACTGGCAGAAATGGTGTTTACAATATGGGTAGAAATATCAGTTTGAAAGTAATATTTAACTTCTGAGATGTTCTTAATGTGAAAAATATATTAAAATAGAATTTTTTTATGCTGTCTTATGTAATTTAAATATGAATTTGTTCATATTTAAATTACATAAGAATTATCCAAAGATAAAATCAACCTAATATTCAACTTATAACTTGTCGTGACCTTTGTCGCAAAAGTTATATATTATGAAAAGAAATTTTATTACTCTAATTATCTGTGGATTAACTCTTTCAGGTTTTAGTCAATCTAACATTACAAAGTGGGATTTTAACTCATTAATCAATGATGCGTTAACCTCCACTGGCGTTTCTACTCCAAGTTTTGGAACCGGTTCACTGAGCACGGTAGGAGGAACAACATCTACATTTGCAACTGGTAACATAAATGACTTAAATCTTTCGGATAATTCTGGTTTTAATACATCAGGATTTCCAGCACAGAGTACAAATGCGAAAACAGCAGGAATCCAAATCAATGCATCAACTGTAGGTTTCAACGAAGTTGTTTTAGAATTTTATCAACGTTTAAGTAATACAGCTGCAAATACATGGGTATTGCAATACACACTTGATAATACAGGTGTATCGACAGGTGGGAGCGTTGTTTGGACAGACGCAACGACCTACACATTTACACCTGCAGCAACTGGAACTGGAGATACTTGGTATTTGCGAACATTTGATTTTTCAGCAGTGACCGGACTAGATAATAATGTAAATGCCGGATTTAGAGTAGTTTCAAATTTCGACCCAATTACAGGTTTATACCAATCAGCTCGTTCTACAAGTGTTTATGGAACGACAGGAACTTCTCGTTTTGATTTGATTACCTTAAAGGAAGCTGGAGGTACTGCTTCAATAGCAACTGCGAGTAATTATCAAATTGTTACGGAATCTGCAGGAACAATAAATATACCTGTAACATTTGCCAATGCAAATAATGCTGTAGCTAAAGTTGTTTTCGAAGTATCTGGATATTCAAGTGGTGCGTTAAGCTCAGATTTTAATTGGACAATCAGTGATACGTTAACAATTGCAGCAGGTTTTAATGGTATAGTAAACTTTCCAATAACAATTACTGATGATGTACTTGCTGAAAAGGCAGAAACTCTTATTTTGAAAATAAAATCAGGTGCTAACTCATTGGTTTCAACTACAAGTTATTTTCAAATTATATATATAAAAGATAATGATTATCAAGCTCCCGTAGGGACAAATGAGTTAAACATGTCTTTATTAACAAGCTTTTCAAATGGTCCTACAGGAACAAATTCTGCTGAAATTGTTGTTTATGATTCTACCAATTTTAGACTTTATATAGCAAACAGTATCGGAGCGAAATTAGACATTATTAATTTTTCAAACCCATCAAACCCGACATTGATTAATAGCATTAGTGTTTTACCGTACGGTAATATTAATTCAGTTACGGCTCATAATGGAGTAGTAGCAATGGCGATAGAAAATTCAAATCCACAGCTTAATGGTTCTATCGTTTTTGTTGATCAAAATGGTGTTTTCTTAAGTCAAGTTGCTGCAGGTGCAATGCCTGACATGATTACTTTTAACAAAGATTTTACTAAAGTATTGACTGCTAATGAGGGAGAGGGAAGCACAACTTTAGATCCAGAAGGTTCGGTTACGATTGTTGATTTAACACCTGGATATGCAGCATTGACAAATGCGAATGCGACAACAATCCCATTAACACAATTTAATGGACAAGAAGTTGCTCTAAGAGCGCAAGGAATTCGAATTTTTTCTACAAGTGCATCAGTTGCTCAAGATTTAGAACCAGAATATATTGCAATTTCAGATGATAATACAAAGGCTTTTGTAAGTCTTCAGGAAAACAATGCGATGTTGGTTATTAATCTATTGACTTCTCAAATAATAGAAATAAGAGCGTTAGGATATTCAAACTATTCTTCAGGTAATGCTATGGATGCATCAGATCAAACTGGTCAAATTTTAATTACATCTTTACCTGTTAAAGGAGCATATATGCCTGATGCGATTGCATATTCAACAATCAATGGCCAAGGTTATTTGTTTTCAGCTAATGAAGGGGATTCAAGAGAAGTCGGTACTGTAATAGATGCAAATAGAATTTCGACGATGAATTTGGACTTAACAGCTTTTCCTGATCAATT
>CANNKP010000106.1 GCA_947505255.1 Flavobacteriales bacterium | reverse complement strand
GTTTATTTAGACTAATTATAAATAAAAGCCAAATCATATGCAAAAATACCACTTTTGTGGTATTGAAACAACATCTTTCGATTATTTATTCTTAATTATGGCACAAAAAAAAGCTACTCAATAAAGTAGCTTTTTAAAAAGTTGAAAAATTAATTAATTCTTTATGAATTTGGATGAAGAAACGGCTGATTCTGTTATGGTTTTTATGGTGTAAAATCCATTTTGAAATATTGAAACATCAATACAAAGATGGTTGTCAACCGTTTCAATTGAGTATATTTTTTCTCCTAAACTATTTATTATTTCTACCTGCGTTCCAATTTCTAGATTTGAAATATTCAATTCTTTTTGAGCAGGATTAGGATAGACCTTTATTTCAGTTAATGAAACATTCTGCAAACTAGCGAAAGCATTAAGATTTGCTCTAATCATTAACGTTACATCAAAGCCAAAATTTTCAGCCAATGTCCACGACTGATTTGTCCAACTTACCCAACAAGTTCCAGAAGTTGAAATAGAACTTGATGCTCCAATTTGTTGCTGATAACTTGTGTCTTGTTTTATAGCAATTAAATATTTCCCAGAAGCGAGAGATAAAGATGGAACTAATTTTAAATCATACCATTGATTAATTCCATTGATTGTTTTCGATTCTGAAGTAGCTAATAACATTATTGGCATTCCCAAAGCATCAGCAGAATACACTTCAACTTCGAATTCTTTTCCTGATATATCAGCAGTTGAATTATCTATTAATGCGGAAATAGATGTTAAAAATTGGCTATTTGTAATTTCGAATAGATTACCCATATGGCCTTCAAGTCCGCCACCTATTCCAACACCCCCAATGTCATTAATACCGTTATCTCTAGCAAAAACGGAATCTGTAACTTCAACAATAAATAGTATTGAGTTATCCGCTAAATCTTCATCTGATTCAATAATGTCAGCAGTATAAATTATTGTATATATTCCTGTTGTAGTTGGCGTATATCCCGTGTTTGTGAAATTTGAAGATATGCCAGCATTAATGTTTTGAGGGGAAGATGTTGCATTGTATACGGAGGTTAAACCTTTTAACACTTCAACGTTCATTGTTGCTCCAGTGACATTTCCAGCGCCATTTGATGAAATAATACCATCTTGGACAATATTTCCTATTTGTGATAATGGAATCTTTGTGTATTCATAATCATGAGTTGCAATATCAACATTGTTGATAAAAGGCACCGTCACGCAGAAATTAAAAACATTTCCAGTTCCAGATCCAACAAAAGGTCCTTGGTCGATTCCCATTATGGTAACAGTAAAAGTTGATCCTCCATCTCCCCAGTCATCAACGAAATTTATATCGTAGCAATTGCCAATCGTTAAACAGCCTAATGTTTCATTGGTTGTCATATTATTACCATACCCACCCGCATTTGCTGTTTGATTGCCAGCTCCAGAACATCCTATTTGTGAAATATTCCCAAAAGAAAAAAGAGTTCCATTTCCGCAACCTGCACCTGCTGGTGTTAAATCCCAAAAACTTTCATATCCCCATGAATCTGTTGCAACTCCAACATTAACTGTGACCTGTCCACCTGGACATTGAGCAAATGAATACAATTGAAAAAAAGAGAATAGTAAGATTAAGGCAAGAGATTTCATGTAAAGTGTATTTAGTAGCAAATATAATCCAAATATATGACGATGCAAAAATGAGTTAAATCCGCTTTTTTGAGCATAAAAAAACCGTCGATCAATTGACCGACGGCTTCTAAAAATATGTTTTGAAAATTATTTCTTAACAAATTTAGCAACACCAACGTTAGTTCCGTTGATAGTTTTAACAGTATAAATACCACTAACGAAGTTAGCAACATTCAATGTCATTAATTCATTCGTTGCTTCAGTAGATAAAACTACTTGTCCAAGGTTATTGTAAACATTGATAGTTGATCCTAAAGTTACACCTGAAACATTTAACTCATTTTGAGCTGGATTTGGATAAACTGATGTAGAAATCGAGTTTTCAGTTAAAGATGCTGTAAAGTTTACAACTGGATAGATTCCCATTGCAACATTAACACCACCTTGCCATGCAGAGGCGAAATCATTTAAAGATGCATTACTCCAAATTTCAAAAGTATGAGTTGCAGCATTTGCCCAATCACCAGAAGTATTTGAAACTAAAACTAAAGTATCACCAGCCGTTGTTGGCAAGTAAACCATAATTAATACATCCTTACTTGCAGGAACTGTAATAGGAGCAGTAAAAACTGCATTTACATTAAAAGGACGACCTGCAGCAGCGCTGTAAGCAGCTTGACTTGTATCAACTTGGCTTAATGGAATTGTAACGCTTCCTAATATAGCTCCTACAGTTGTTGCATCAACAAATTCATGTACAGTAACAGTAAAAGAACCAGTTGCACCTGCTTCAGTTTTAATTGGTGCCCACAATAAAACATTCGTGATAGAACCACCACCAATTAATCCATTTTGGTTGTTAAAACGCATTCCTTTTGCAACATCATCATATCCATTGTTTCCTGTTACATAACCACCACCACCAGCAGCAGATACATTATAAATTACTGGAGTTCCTGTGAAGAATTCTGAAAGAGTATCAACAACTTGTGCATTAGATACTAATGAAGTTAAAACAACTCCGATTGAAAGTAAAATTTTTTTCATATTATTAGTTTATTAAGTTTGCACAAAAGTAAGTTATTTTTTTTTCAGTTTTACTTTTTTAAAAAAAAAGATGAATGTTTGAATCAATAATCTAAATATTATTAAACATTATTTATTCTTTTTTTTAATTTAGTGCAACCATAATTTAAAGCAAACGTCTAAACAATTGTTATCAACGCTATTACTATATTTATGAAACAACTACTATTGTTACTATTTACCTCGGGCTGTTTTGCAGTTTCATCACAGACTTATTCAGAAAATCAACTTGTTAGAATTGAACCAAATGGTGTTCAAGTATATGAATCTGCTGGATTGGAGGGTTTTGTTGTCACTTCTACAGAAACGCCACTTGCCGAAAATGGTATTAATAATTGGAATATTGAACAGTGTGAAGAAGTAATATCTTATATTAAAGTTAAAGCACAAGAAAAATGTTCGTTGAAAGAAGGCGAATCATATACTGAGCAACTTCAATTATTAGAAGAACGAGTTAAAGCGCTGAAATACAGCAATAAATAAACCTTAGAGATTATGAGAAAAATAATTAAACTAATCTCTGTGTTTTCATTTGTTGTTTCCTTTTCAACAAATTTATTCGCTCAGATTACACCAAATGGAAATTCAGGTACTTCAACAACAGTATATACAAATGGTGCCCCAAACAACCCTATTTATATCTGGTGTGCAGAAGGTCTTGCGAATAATACAGCTTCATTAACCGCTACACCTGCTTCTGGAACGGGACCTTTCACTTTTAATTGGTACTACCATGATCAAACAAATTTTTCATGGACACCATATATAAGTCAAACGGGTGCAACATCAACGCTCAATAACCTTCCAAGCGACGGGTACCGAGTGGATATATATGATGCTTCTTCAACGTTAGTTGGATGTTCGATAGCATGGGTTTGGAATATGAATAGCACTATTTCAGCATCTCAGAATCCTACAGCGTGCAATGCATCAAATTTATCGGGTGCTATAAGTTCAAATAGTAGTTTTACTTATTATAACCCACCACCGGCAGAGTCATTAATAAATTCATCTACTCAGATAACGGTTTGTTTTACAGCTAATCACACCTTTGTTTCTGACGTAGGTTTTTATCTTGTTGGTCCTGCTGCATGTGGAAGCCCAACAATTGTATTAATGCCCCACCCCCAGCTTATTAATGCTTCAAATGGTTGTTGTTGTAATAGTGGTAATAATGTCACTAATCTTTGTTTTACAACGACACTTCTTGGAAATATCAGTCCTTGTGCAGCTGCTGCTCCATTAACTGGGACATATTCAGGTTATTCTTCGGCATATGGAGATAATGTTACGATTAATTGGAGTGGACTATATGGTTGCAATGCAGCCGAGGGGGGGTGGAGAGTGCAAATTTATGATTGCATTGGAGCAGATTTTGGAGCATTAACAAATGCCAATATTACATTTTCGAATTTGGTTTCTGTTTGTGGGTCTCCAACATCCATTACTTATAGTTCTGGCGCTATCAATTCTCCCATCAATGATAATTCATGCAATGCTGGAACAGCTTCTATCTTTCAAGTACCTGTGAATAATCTCCTTACAACACCAATAACAATAAATGCTGCGGTGTCATATTTATGGACTGCATCTCCAGTGATTGCAATACCAAATGCAACGTCAAGTTTAACTCCTGCAGTAACTAACTTACCAAATGGGAACACAATGTTTTATTTAACTGAAACTGTAAGTTATGGCGGTACAAGTTGCACTTATCTTGATTCAACTCAATTTACAAATACTTGTTGTACTGTTGTAGCAGATGCTGGCTTAAATGTTAATTTTTGTACAGGTGGTAATTCCCAAATAGGTACTCCTGCAGTTGCCGGAATGACATATTTATGGAGCCCTGCAGTTGGTTTAAATAACGCTACAAATGCTCAGCCAATTGCCACATTGACAAATGTAACGGGAGCTCCTGTTGTTTCAACTTATACACTTACTATTACGAATACTGCTGGTGGATGCACTGCTACTGATGCTGTTGATGTGACAGTAAACCCAAACCCAACTGTTGTCGATCCAACTGATCAATCACTGTGTGCTAATACTTCAGTGACTGCAATTAATTTTTCTGGGAATGGTTTGTCAACGGTATACAATTGGACAAATTCGACACCATCCATTGGATTAGTTGGTTCTGGTTCTGGTAATATTACTTCCTTTTCGGCATTAAATTCAGGATCAACTCCTATAGTTGCAACAATAACTGTAACCCCATCATTAAATGGTTGTACAGGATTAGCTCAAACCTTTACAATAACTGTAAATCCAACTCCTACTGTAATTGATCCTGCTGATCAAGCTATTTGTGCAAATACAGCTGCATCAGCTGTTAATTTCTCAGGAAATAGTGTTTCTACAGCATATAATTGGACTAATTCAACCCCTACTATCGGTTTGGCAGGTGCAGGTTCAGGAAATATCGCATCATTCACCGCAACTAATAGTGGTTCAAGTCCTATTCTATCAACAATTACTGTGACGCCATCATTAGGCTTGTGTGTTGGCTCAGCGCAAGTATTTACTATAACAGTGAATCCAATTCCAGTATTTACGGCTGCTTTGACAACAAATCCATCAGCTTGTTTATTATCAGATGGATCAATAACGTTGAATACTGGTTTAAACCCATCAACACCTTATACTTTTGGATACGTGGATGACGGAGTTCCAGTTGGACCTTTGTCGATTATTTCAAATGCAGGAGGAACATATGTTTTAACTGGTTTAAATGAAGGAACCTATAGTGATTTCTCAATTTTTAATGGCACTTGTTCATATACATTTGCAAATCCTATAGTCTTAACAGATCCTTTGGCACCTAATTTAATTATTACAAATCCTGCAGCTGTTTGTGCACCTTCAACCGTGAATATAACGTTGCCTGCTGTTACTGTTGGTACTTCGAATCCAGGAGTTTTAACGTATTGGACTGACAATGCTGCTACAATTTCATTAGCAACGGCAACAGCAATTACTGCGAGTGGAACATATTACATTCAAGCTACTAATGCAGGTTGTACTGATATTGCGGCTGTTCTTGTTACCGTTACACCTTTACCAACTATGACTGATCCATCAGATCAAGTTCTGTGTGCTAATACGATGACAACTGCTGTGAATTTCAGTGGTGCAAATCCATCAAATGTTTATACGTGGACAAATAACTCTCCTTCAATCGGCTTGTTAGGAAATGGTACAGGAAATATTGCCGCATTTAACACAGCAAACGCGGGTATAACTGCTGTTGTTGCTACACTAAATGTAACGCCTTCTGTGGGTGTTTGTAATGGAACGCCACAATCGTTTACAATAACGGTGAATCCAGTTCCAACAGTTGTTGATCCAGCAAATCAAACATTATGTGCCAATGCTTCAACAACAGCAATTAATTTCACTGGTAATAGTGGTTCAACTGTTTATAATTGGGTTAATTCTTCAACAAATATTGGTCTTGCAGCTAATGGATCAGGAAATATAGCTGCTTTCAGTGCTCTTAATGGAGGAAATACTCCAAATGTTGCAACAATTACTGTTACACCTACTTTAGGAAGCTGTATAGGGAGTGCGCAAACTTTCACAATAACAGTAAATCCATTACCAATTATTTCTGCAGGTATAGATCAAACAGTCTGTTTGGGTACAAATATTATTTTATCTGGTTCCGGAGGCGCAACATATACATGGAATAATGGCGTAATTAATGGTCAATCTTTCCCTTCTGTTATTGGAACAACTGTTTATACAGTAACTGGAACTGATGCAAATGGATGTGTAAATACTGACAATGTTTCAACGAATGTAGTTTTACCTCCAATAGCGTCAATCATACCAGATGTGACTGCAGGTTATCCAGGTTTAATAGTAAATTTTATTAATAATTCAGAAAATGCTTCGACATATAATTGGGTATTAGGAAATGGCGGATTAATAAATGTTACAACTTTAGCGAGTCAAACTACTACATATTCTGAACTAGGAACTTATACTGTTATGTTAACTGCATCAAATGGAGTTTGCAACGATGTTACAACCCTTCAAATTATTGTAATGCCTTTTCCTCCGCCTATTATTCATGTTCCAAATGTATTTACTCCAAATCATGATGGTGCAAATGATGAATTCTTTATTGAAACTTCTTTAGCAGTGTCAATGAAAGTAATTATCTTGAATAGATGGGGTAATGTTGTTCATGAAATCAATGATTTAACTTCTAAATGGAATGGTGAAATCAATGGAAAAGAAGCCTCTGAAGGCGTGTATTTCTTTAAATATGAAGTGCTTGGCTTGAATGGTGATTTAGTTTCAGGACATGGAAATATCACATTGATTAGATAATAAAATCTAAAATAGAATTAGAAAGAACGAGGGGATTTTATTTCCTCGTTTTTCTTTTGTTACCATCCCTTCAAGAATGCTTACTTTTGCTTTATAATTGATCATAAGTGAAAATTTTTTACGATTTTAATTCTATTGCAAGTATCCCTAATCCTGTTTTAACAATAGGAACTTTTGATGGTGTTCATGTTGGTCATCAAAAAATAATAAAACAATTAAATCAAGAAGCGAAAAAAATTGGGGGAGAATCTGTTTTGTTTACTTTTTATCCTCATCCAAGAATGGTTTTACACCCAAAAAATCATGGTTTAAAATTAATTCAAACTCAAGAGGAGAAATTAGAGAAATTATCAAAAATGGGATTGCAGAATTGTATTGTTTTTCCATTTACACTTGAATTTTCTGAACTAACAGCATTGGAATTTGTGCGTGATTTTTTGGTCAAACAATTAAATGTAAAAAAACTTGTGATTGGATATGATCATCAATTTGGTAAGAATAGGGAAGGATCTATTTCATATTTAAAGGCAGTTTCTAAAGATTTTTATTTTGAAGTAATTGAGATTCCAGCGCAAGAAATAGATGATGTAAATGTTAGTTCTACTAAAATTAGAGACGCTATTTTTAATGGTGATATGATATTGGCAAATGAGTATTTAGGAAATCCCTACGAACTCTCTGGAACTGTTGTTAAAGGAAAAGCCTTAGGAAGAACAATTGGTTTTCCAACTGCAAATATTGAATTGAATAGTGATTTGAAATTAATTCCTGCGAATGGCGTTTATGCAATAAAAATTTGCATTAAAGAAATATGGTATGGTGCTATGCTAAATATTGGTTTTCGACCAACAATAAGCAAAGAAAATAATCAAACGATTGAAGCGCATATATTTGATTTCTCAGCAGATATATATGGTGATAATGTCACGGTACAGTTTTTGTCGAAATGGCGCGAAGAGATGAAGTTTAGTGGGATTGATGAACTTAAAAACCAATTGAAAATAGATGAAGAAACTATTCGTCATATTGTTGCTAATTTTATCTGAATTCTCTTGTTTTGCTCAATCTGATTCTATTGTTGAATATGATTGGTTAGAGTTAAATTCAGTAAATCCCGATACAATTTATGCTATTTCTTTTGAGAAAATGAAACTAGCCGAATTACCGAAAGATTTATCTAATTTTCATAATTTGAGACAATTAAATTTAAGTAAAAACAAACTAGTTGAATTACCTGATTTTATTGGTGATTTTTTGTTTTTAGAAAAATTAGATATTTCAAAAAATGAGTTACAAAATTTTCCTGTTGAAATATGTAAATTGAATAACTTAAAAGTATTAATTGCGAACAGAAATTTCTTTGATAAAATCCCAGAATGTATTGGTTATTGCACAAATTTGGAAGTTATTGATCTTTGGGATACGCCGATTGCTTCATTCCCGAAGTCTTTTTCAAATTTAAAGAAATTACAAATATTGGATTTGCAAGGAATCAAATATGGGCCAACTTTTCAAAAAGAGTTTCGCCAAACATTTTCTTGGGTTGAAATAAAATTTGATCCACCTTGCAATTGCATGGAATCAAGTGGAAATTAATCCTTTATTGTAAATTCGGGACGGTGAAACAATAACATTGTACTAATATTACATCGTTAGATTACAATTTTATTATTTATTGTTTTTATTTCTGCACAATTTATTATCTTGTGACCTGATATTTATATTACTATCAGGCAACTTTCTTGACAATTATTCGTCAGATAGATGCTAATTGAAACAAAACCGCCACTTATGCTAAAGTTTTTATTCGGAATTTTACTTTTACTTCCACTTCTTTCAACAAATATTTATTATTCACAAACTGCAATGGTTGGTTGTAATGGTGTTGCCACTACCTTGACGCAATGTGGTGGAACTTTTGTTGACCCAGGTGGAGCTGGGAATTATTTAGATAATTCAATTTGCACGGAGACTATCTGTTCAAATACTCCAGGACAATGT
>CANNKP010000105.1 GCA_947505255.1 Flavobacteriales bacterium | reverse complement strand
TCGACGAAAAAAATAAACCGGAAGTAATTCCACCAACTCCACCAAAAATTCAGGAAGGGAAAGGAGGATAATAACAAATTAACCAATTAATAAAAAGCCAACTGTCCATCGATGGTTGGCTTTTTTATTTAATATTCATAGCATTAATTCCTTTTTAATTTTTAAAAATCAATTCATCTAATTATATTCGCAGCTTATAAAGAATATAAGAAATGGCATTAATAGGAAAAATTAGAGAAAAATCTACGTTACTTGTAATAATAATTGGTATTGCATTGTTTGCATTCATCATGGGAGATTGGGAAAAAATCACAGGTGGAAGCAAAGATGAAACTGGATATGGTACAGTTTATGGTGAAATGTTAGACTATAAAGAATACGAAGAAGCAAGTCTTAAATTTCAAGAACAAGACAAAACTCAATTTGCACAACAACAAAGAGAATATACGCAAAAAGATCAAGATGCATCAGCTGATAAAGCATGGAATTATGTTGTAGAGACCACAATTTTTGAAAAAGAATATGAAGCTCTTGGTATAGATGTTAGTGAAGGTGAATTTGACTCCTATTTATATGGCCGTGATGGATTTACTGTTATGCCAGAATTGCAACAAGGATTTACTGATTCTTTAACAGGAATGTTTAATGCAAAATTGCTAGAAAAAAGAATCAGTGAAATGGAATCTTCTGATGATGTTAAAGTTCAAAAACAATGGGAAGACAGTAAAAAATATTACACAGACAAAAGAAAGCAAGAAAAATATTTTGCGTTATTAGGTCAAGGTATTTATGTTACTAAATTGGAAGCTCAAGAAGAATATTTAGCTCAAAAAGAGATTAAAAGTATTTCTTACGTTGTTAGAAGATACAGTGAAATCAGTGATGACGACATTAAAATTTCTGATGCTGATTTGAAAAAATATTATGAAGAGCATAAAAACGATAAGAAATACGAAAACAAAACCGCTAGTAGAGAAGTTCGTTATTTTGATGTTGTCATTAATCCTTCAAGACAAGATTCAATGAAATTCAGTAAAGTAATGAATGAATTGAAACAAGGATTTATTGCCTCTACAAATGACTCTTTGTATGTTTTGAAAAACAGTGATATGAAGTTTTATTCGTCTTCAAAAATTGCAACTGCTGTTCCAGAAGATCATGAAAAAGCATCAAAACTTCAATCTTTCCCAAAATATTTAGATACAGTTTTCAAAACGGCTACTGTTGGACAAATTGTTGGCCCATACGAAAGCAAAGGCGGAGTTGTTATTTCTAAAGTTATTGGTTTTACACCTACAAGATTAAAATCAAGACACATCTTGTTAGCAACAAATCAATCAAAGGATAAAAAACTAATTGATCAGAAACAGAAAATGGCTGATAGTTTGGTTAAACTTATCACGAAAGACAATTTTGCTGAATTCGTTACTAAATTTAGTGAGGATAAAGGTTCTGTTCCAACGGGTGGATTAATTGACAACTTCATTGAAGCAGATATGGTTCCTGAATTTGCAACTTTCTGTGCTACGAAACCAATTGGTTATATTGGAACTGTAAAATCTGATTTCGGGATTCATATTATTGAAGTTTTGGAAAGAGACGCTACTACATTCCCATTGTTGGCTTCTGTGCAAAAAACGTTCAAAGCTAGTCAAGAAACAATAGACAGAAAAGACAGCGAAGTTTATAGCTTATTGTATGAGTTAGAATCAAAAATGTCTAAGAAAACGGAAGTTAAAGCGAAAGTAGAGTTGTTTGATACAATTGCTATTAAAGCAGGATACGAGGTTCAACCATTAAGTATTTTAGAAGATAGTCCTAAATTGTATGGTTTTACAACAACTTTAGCAGAAGATAAAATTTTGAAATTGGCGTTCTCAGATGAATCATTGGCAGGCGACTTATCAACTGCTCCAATTAAGGATAAAGACCGTTACATTATTGCAATGGTGTCTTCTATTCGTGAAAAAGGAGTGCCTACATTTGAAGATGCAGAAGTTTTAATGAAACGTGATCTGATTGAAGAGAGAAAAGCACAGCGTTTTACAAACCAATTATTGAAAGATAAAAGTTTACCAGCGATGGCAAAACGTGCCAACACGCAAGTAATGAAAGGTGAGGTTACTTTTGCAAATCCTCAAATTACTGGAGCAGGATATGAAGCTGAGGTAATTGGTGCTTTATATTCAGGATTAAAAGATGGTCAAAAAACACTTCCTTTGAAAGGAAAGATTGGTGTATATGTTGTTCGAATTGATAAAACGACAAAAGCGCCTACAGCAGCAAATTATAACGTTGAACGTGACCAGCTTTTAGGAGCAATTAAAGGAAATTTACAAGGACAAATTCTAAGCGCATTAAAGAAAAAAGCGGAAGTAATGGACAACCGCCGATTCTTAAAAGCTGGAATTAGAAGATAATAAAAACAAAAGATTTTATCTAAGGGCTATCAGTCAGTTGACTGATGGCCCTTTTTGTTTTATATCAAACAGTATTTTTTACCAGGTAATGCCTTAATTACTCCTTTCATTTCAAGGTGAAAAAGCTCAACATTTATGATTGAAACTGGTTTTTTTGTGCGCAGAGAAATTACATCTATATGTTCACCATTTGTTTGATCTAAAATAGTACAGATTTCTTTTTCTTGTTCGCTTAGTTCAATGAAACAAACTCTTTGTGTTCCAGGTTTATTTCCTTTCAAAGCATCCCAATTCATTTGATTTAAAAAATCTTTCCCGTTCAAAACGAGATGAGCTTTTTCTTTTTGAATTAAAAGATTGCAGCCTGCAGAATGAATTTGCCCTACATTTCCTGGAAAAGCAAAGACATCACGATTATAATCATTTGCCAAATCAGCGGTAATCAATGAACCGCCATTCTTTTTGCTTTCAATAACAATCGTTGCATCCGACATGCCAGCAACAATTCTGTTTCGCATTGGAAAATTTTCACGATCTGGATTTGTTCCAGGAATAAATTCTGTCATTAATCCCCCATTTAAAAACATTTGCTCTGCAGTAAATTGGTGTATGCTGGGATATATGCGATCTAAACCATGACCGAGCACTCCAATGGTTTGAATGTCGTGTTTAACGCATAATTGATGTGCACAAATATCAATACCATAAGCCATTCCACTGATTACTTGAATTCCTGAATTCGTTATTGATGAAATTAATTCTTCACAAATGCTTTTTCCATATTCAGTCGCAGATCTGGTTCCTACAATAGAAATTACTCGTGTTGGATTAGGGTCAAAATCTCCTTTACTATACAATAAGATTGGAGCATCATCACATTGTTTTAATCTTCTTGGATAATTATTGTCCAAATAAAAATGCGTGTTGATATTATTTTTTTCAATGAAATTCAATTGTTCGTCAGCCTTTTTAAGAGCAGCTTCCCGCTTTATTTTTTTTATTACAGATTCTCCAATTCCTGTAATTTCTTGAATGTCTTTGTATTTAGTTTCAAAAACAGCTTCTAAACTTCCTAATTTAGAAAGAAGTAAACTCGTTTTTTTTGGACCGATTCCGTATAGAAATGTAAGCGCTATCTGAAGATGTATTTGTGGTTTATTCACTATGAACTATTTATGTTTCTATTGAATTTACGAAATATTATAAGAATAAAAAAGAGAAAAGTGCTTTAAATGCCTTGTTATTTATGTTTATGCTTTTAACACGTTAACTCTTAAAAGTAATTTTACGTCTTAAGAAAATATTCCCCACGGTTATATATTGAAATTTGAATGTAAATAGTATTTTTGGAGAGCTCAAAAAGAAAAAGCCCAAAATGAAATTTTTATTAATACTACTATTATTAGCTCCTTTATTTACTGTTGCCCAAATAGCTGGAAAAGTTATCAGTAAAGAAACGAATGAAGTGCTTATTGGAGCGAAAATAATTGTTTCAAGTGGAGAGAAAGTTATCACAGATACTGACGGAAAATTTATTCTTTCTGTAGACAAAGTCCCTCTTCAACTTATTGTAAGTATGCCTAATTATATAAATGACACAATTGTCATTACTTCTAAAGAGGATGTTCTAATTAGTTTGGACGTTGATGCAAAAATGATTTCTACTGTAGTCGTTTCTGCTGGTCGTAGAAATCAAAAGATTGAAGACATATCTATTTCAATGGAGATTTTAAAGCCTGCATTAATAAACAACAAAGGGATTACCGATCTCGAGCAAGCGGTAGATCAAAGCCCGGGAGTGTACGCAATGGATGGCCAAGTAAGCATAAGGGGTGGTGGTGGCTATTCCTACGGTGCAGGAAGTAGAGTGCTGTTACTTTGGAATGGAATACCGATGGTTTCACCGGATTTGGGAGATGCCAAATGGAATGCTGTTCCGATGGAAAATGCTTCACAAATCGAAATAATGAAAGGAGCATCATCCGTGCTATATGGCAGTGGCGCCCTCAATGGAGTTATTTCAATGACTGAAAAAGAACCAACTGAAAAAAGAGAATTTCGCGCAAAAATTCAAAGTGGTGTATACGGCAATCCGAAGAGAGAAAGTTTGAAATGGTGGTCAGCTAACCCAACGTTCCATAATATGGATTTATTTACTTCGAAAATGTACAAAAAGGTTGGTTACACGGTAGCACTTAATGGGTTTACAAACGATGGATACAGAAAAGGCGAGGTGGAAGATAGAGCTAGAATTAATGGTACATTTATTTATAAATCAACTGCTGCCAATCGATTAAAAGCTGGGCTTACGTATAATTTTCAATATCAATACATCGGGGCATTTATTTTGTGGAAAAGTGATTCTTTAGGATATATCGCGCTTGGTGGAGATGACCCAAAAGGACCAGGATCATCCGTCTCTTATCAGAAATCCATCCGTTTAAATGTTGATCCCTATTTAAAATTCTACGATAAAAAGAATAATAAACATGAATTAAAAACAAGGTATTATCTTGTGTCGACAGGAGATCTTACAAAATTATATGCTTCTTCAAAAGCGGAAATGTATTATGGTGATTACCTTTTTCAGCATTTCACCAAGAAAAATTCATCATTAACAGCAGGTTTAACAGGAACATTAAATAATATTATTAGTCCAGTTTTTAAAAATCATCAATCTGTGAATATTGCTAGTTATGTTCAGTATGAACTTAAGCTAAAAAAATTCGACTTTACTACGGGCGCGCGCTTTGAGTATTTTTCACAAGACAATCAGAGGGGGGATTCGGATTTCTATTTCGGTAGTTTAGAAAACTTGAATAAAATTCCAGTTACACCAATATTTAGAGCAGGGGCTCATTATAAACTTGCGGCATTTACGCACATTAGAGCTTCTTTTGGACAAGGGGTTCGTTTTCCATCTGTTGCTGAACGATTCGCAGCTACGTCCGTTGGTGGGGTAATAATTTTCCCTAATCCTGAAGTACAGCCAGAAAAAGGGTGGGCTGCAGAAGTTGGGTTTAAGCAAATTGTGAAGATTGGAAATTGGAAAGGATATATTGATGTTGCAGGATTTGTAAATCAATATAATAATATGATGGAGTTTACTTTTGGGATTTATAATCCGGATACCATTTCTTTAAATTTTGTTCCTGGAACCTTAGGGTATATAAAAAATTGGATAGGTTTTCAATCTCAAAATGCAGAAAAAGCGAGAATATCTGGACTGGAATTCTCTTTTAATAGTGAAGGAAAAATAGGAAAAGTAGAGTTACTTTCGTTAATTGGATACACATATATGAATCCTATAAGTTTAAACAACGACCCAAAATATACAGCTACTTTTTCAGATTCAGGAACAAATATGCTTAAGTATAGGTTCAAACATTTAGCTAAAGTTGATATTGAAGCAATCTATAAACAGTTTAGCATAGGAACTTCGATGCGTTATAATAGTTTTATGTCAAATATTGATGCTAAATTCGAAGATGGGTTTTTAGGGCAAGATTTTTTAGTAGGATTAAAAGATTATCGGCAAAAACACAATAACGGAAGTTTGGTTTTTGATTTAAGAATGGGCTTTAAATTTAAAGAAAAATATAGAATAGGATTTATTGTTAACAACTTCCTAAATGCAGAATATGTGAGTCGACCAGCTGATATTCAGGCCCCTCGAAATTTCATTTTTCAATTTCAATTTACATTATAATAAATTTTATAGAGTGATATTTAATGAAATTGGTATTTTAGCGATTGAACTAATTTTCAAAGACAATATAACCTGCGTATGAAATATATTTTACTACTTCTTTTATTTATTCCATTTCTTTCTTTTTCCCAAGTAACAGGAAACATTATAAATAAAGAGACCAAGGAACCTTTAATTGGCGCAAAAATCATTGCGTCTAATGGAGAAAAAGTAATATCGGATATAGACGGTAAATTTAACTTGTCAGGAACTGAGTTTCCTTTGACAATAATCACTTCAATGATTTCTTTTGAAAATGATACAACGATAATTGTATCTTCTGGAGATATTACTATTTCTTTAGGTGCTCCAGTAATAAATATTGGAACCGTTGTTGTTTCTGCAGGTAGAAGATCTCAAAAAATAGAAGAGGTTCCAATTTCAATGGAAATTATAAAAACTACTATGATTGATAACAAAGGGATAACCGATCTTGAGCAAGCTGTTGATCAAAGTCCTGGTGTTTATGCAATGGACGGGCAAGTGAGTATTAGAGGAGGAAGTGGTTTTTCTTATGGCGCTGGAAGCAGAGTTTTGTTATTATGGAATGGTGTACCGATGCTTTCTGGTGATGCTGGAGACACAAAATGGAATTCAATTCCAATGGAACAAACATCGCAAATTGAAATTATGAAAGGCGCATCATCCGTATTATATGGAAGTGGAGCATTGAACGGAATAATTTCCTTAACAGAAAGAGAGCCAAATCCAAAAGCTGAAACAAGAATAAAACTGATGTCAGGTGTTTATGGCAACCCTAAGCGTGAAACATTGAAATGGTGGTCAACAAATCCGATGTTTTATCAAGTTGAAGCATATCATGGAAAAATGTTGAAGAATATTGGTTACACAATCTCAACGACAGCATTTAAAAATCAAGGTTACCGTCAAGGAGAGACTGAAGATCGTGCGAGAGTTAGTGGTACAATTTTTATTCGACCAATAAAATTAAGAAATCTTAAAAGTGGTATTGGCTATAATGTACAATATCAAAAAACAGGAAATTTCATTATTTGGCAAAGCGACACTTTTGCGTATACACCAAATGGCGGTGCAGACACCAGTCTTGCTGCTTCAACATTAACCTATAATACGGGATTGAGACTAAGTGTTGACCCCTACATTAGATACACTGATAAATATTCAAACAAGCACAATTTAAAAACTCGCTTATACTATATTGACAATACTAATTTAACGAATTCTTCTCAAAGTTCAAGCGCAACTGTTTCTTATGCAGATTATCAATTCCAAAGAACATGGAATAAAGCTATTGTTTTAACTGCAGGAGTGACAACGATTTATAATAAGGTTAATTCAAACTTATTTGGCGATCATTTTTCTACGAATTCAGCGCTCTATGGACAATATGAGCATAAAATTGGAAAATTAGATTTAACTGCAGGAGTGCGTCTTGAGTATTTTTCACAAGACAATCAGAGGGGGGATTCGGATTTCTATTTCGGTAGTTTAGAAAACTTGAATAAAATTCCAGTTACACCAATTGCACGAATCGGGATTCATTATCAAATTGCAAAATTCACCCATTTACGAGCTTCTTTTGGACAAGGTGTTCGTTATCCATCAGTAGCTGAAAGATACACTGTAACAAGTGTCGGAGCTTTGAATGTATTTCCAAATCCGGATTTAAAGCCAGAAAAAGGTTGGGCCGCAGAGATTGGTGTTAAGCAAGGGGTGAAGATGGGTGAATGGAAAGGATTAATTGACGTTGCTGGATTTATTAATCAGTATTCAAATATGATGGAGTTTACGTTCGGTTTATTTGCACCGGCAGGAACTCCTTTAAGTTTCGATGCAACGTCTCCATATTATATAAAAAACTTCCTTGGATTTCAAGCTCAAAATGCTGAAAAAGCACGTATTTCAGGTGTTGAATTCTCATTTAATAGTCAAGGTAAAATTAAAGAAGTTGAATTAGTTACTTTAATTGGTTATACCTATATGAATCCGATTAGTATGAATTCGAATCCTGCTTATACCTCAAATTTTTCAGATTCTGGAAGTACCATGTTAAAATACAGATTTAAACATTTAGCAAAAGCGGATGTTGAGGCAACTTGGAAAAAAATTAGTATAGGCGCATCTGTCAGATACAACAGTTTTATGGAAAACATTGACAGAACATTTGAAGACGGTGTTCAAGTTATAAACACAATTACTCAAATACTACCAGGCTTGAAAGAATACAGAGTGCTTAATCACGAGGGCAGTTTGGTTGTAGACATGAGAATTGGGTATAATTTTAAAGAACATTATAGAGTTGGCTTCATGATAAACAATCTGTTGAATGCAGAATATTCAACGCGACCTGGTGATATTCAGGCACCAAGAACATTTATGGTTCAGTTGCAAATGAAATTTTGATGAAAGTACTCGGTATTATACCTGCTCGATTTGAGTCGTCTCGTTTCCCAGGAAAACCCTTGATTGATCTTAAAGGTAAATCAATGATTCAAAGGGTCTACGAAGGAGCAAAAAAATCGAATCGTTTATCTGAAATAATTGTTGCTACCGATGACCAAAGAATTTATGATGAGGTAATTCGGTTTGGCGGGAAAGTGATGATGACGAATGCGAACCATCCAAGCGGAACAGATCGTTGTGCAGAAATTGCAAAAAAATTTCCCGACATGGATGTTGTAATTAATATTCAAGGTGATGAACCACTTGTTGATTACCGTCAATTAGAACAATTAATAGATGTAT
Source organism: Flavobacteriales bacterium (assembly GCA_947505255.1). Lineage (GTDB taxonomy): Bacteria > Bacteroidota > Bacteroidia > Flavobacteriales_D > Crocinitomicaceae > M0103. Next base: position 298 of record CANNKP010000105.1, on the reverse strand, counting down.
TTGAAAACACTGAAACGCAAATAGCAACTTTAGGCAATTCGTCAGTATCTGTTGCTGATCTTGAAAATCCAAATCGGATTAAAATTGTTGTAAATCACAAAAATCAAGCAATGTATTTCAGCAGAAGTGCGATACCAAATACAAATCATGTAGCTGGAAATTCGCAGAGCTATCCTTTTATGAGACATATTGGTTTATATGCATATAGAGCAGATGTATTGCAAAAACTCACTTCTTTAGAACCTACACTTTTAGAGAAAACAGAATCTCTAGAACAATTGAGATGGATGTTTTATGG
>CANNKP010000104.1 GCA_947505255.1 Flavobacteriales bacterium | reverse complement strand
TAACGAAAGTTTAATGATTCAAATAAATTACTTTGTTTAAGCAAGGTTCCTTTTAGTGCACTAGATATTTTTGAAGCTACAGATTGCGCATCTGGTCCAAATTTGGAAACTTTTCCTAATAATTTCCAAACTTCATCTTTAACCTTATTATAGGTGTGAGATGTTGTGATATCTGTTAAATATTCTTTTAACGCGCCAACATTCGGGTCGATTGACATACAATTGTCATTCAGAATAACCAATAAATTAGCATCTTTTTCAAAACCAGCGTGGTTCATTCCTTCAAAAGCAAGTCCCGCAGTCATAGCGCCATCGCCGATTACAGCAATGTGCTGACGGTCTTTTTCTCCTTTAAATTTACTTGCAACTGCCATTCCTAAAGCAGCAGAAATTGAAGTGGAAGAATGTCCGACACCAAAAGCATCAAACTCGCTTTCAGAACGCTTTGGAAAACCAGATATTCCACCTTTCAAGCGATTCGTATGAAAAATTTCTCTTCGTCCGGTTAATATTTTGTGTCCATAAGCTTGATGTCCTACGTCCCAAACTAACTGATCATAAGGAGTGTTAAATACATAATGCAAGGCTACAGTTAATTCTACAACACCTAAGCTAGCACCAAAATGGCTATTACCAATTTCAGAAATAACATCCACAATATATTGACGGACTTCATCTGAAATTTCAGGTAGGTCATCAATAGTGAATTTTGAACGCATATCAGAAGGTATCTGAATCTGCTCTAATTTTGGTCCTGCTTTATATTCTTTCATAAAATTTAACTCAAGCAAATTTATGGCTTATTGTTCTTTAAACAAACAATCAATGGTTTTATTTTGTTCAAAACGATTAACTTTTATTTTTTAATGTTTTTTAGGAATAATTAAAAGTGATATCAAAGGATAATTTCTTGATAATGTAACTTTTTCCCAAGTTGCAACACTTACAAGAAGAACACGTATTTTGCAGTGTAAGAATGATTAAAACAAAACAAACAGATTTTCTAAAACTCTACGAACCGATTCATGATAGGTTTGAACGCTTCTGCAGGGCAAGAGTTTATGGAGAAATGGACTTCAGGGATTTAATGAATGAAACCCTTCTTGTTGCGTTTGAAAAATTCGAAACACTCATATCAAAAGATGCTTTTTTATCATTTCTTTTCGGAATAAGTGTTCGCTTATTAAGTAATCAACACAAAAAGAAGAAAGAAAAGCGTTATCAGAAAGAAGATAATATTCATTTGATTCAAGATGTGAATGCCAACCCTCAAGAGGATGTCGATGTCCATTTTTTACATCAAGCATTGGCACAATTGTCAGAAGATCAAAGAGAATGTATCATCCTATTCGAAATATCGGGTTTCAGTATTAAGGAAATCACACACATTCAAAACGCTTCTGAATCAGCCGTTAAACAGCGCCTCAAACGCGGAAGAGAAAAGTTGATTGAAATCCTTACGTACGATTCTTCACTTAAAAAAGAAGTAAAACATGGATAAGCAAAAAAATCTAGATGATTTGTTTCGTCATGCAATGGAGCAAAATCCTGTTGTCACTTTTAAGGAGACAAAGGAACATTTTCTAGCATCGGTTGAAACTAATTCTGTTAAATCGAATGGAAAGAAAGGTTCATTTTTATTAACCAAAAAATTAATTATTATGATCGTAACTGTAAGCACTTTAATAATAGCGTTATTCTTATCTAATAACCAGTCAGAAAATAAACCAACTTCTAAAATATCTTCAAATGTTCCAATGGAAATGAAGAAGAATTCAGAACCAATAGCAAATAGTGAAGGTCCATTAACTGATCCTTCGTTTAAATTATTTGAATCATTGCAAAACTTCACACAAATTTTTCATGAAGCAATTCAGTTTTCCGCAGCTACAACTGATTCGTTGAAAGTGAAAGAAAATAGGGGTTTTATAAAGTCACATATTCCAATTTTCAATGATGAATACGTGTTTCCAAAATTAACGGAGGAGGAAATTAAGGCAAACAACAAACAGAAAAAGCTCATGCTGAAAAATTTGGAAAAGTTTGATAAAAAAGTATATGCTTATATTCCAACAGGAACATTTGATTATCAAGGAAAACAAGTTTCTGTCCAATCATTTTACATGCAAAAAACTGAAATTTCGAATCTTGAATATAGAACCTTCCTTTTCGATTTGCTTATTCAAGGAAGAAAAGACGAGTTTCTGAAAGCTAGACCAGATTACAAACAGTGGTCTATTCTTCAAAATAAAGAGGATAGTCCAATGGAACAACACTATTTTTCCCACCCAGCTTATGACAATTTTCCTGTTGTAAATGTTAGTCGTGAGGGAGCAGAAATGTATTGTGTGTGGTTGACAAAAGAAATGATAAACACTGTTGAAGATAAAAAGAAATCACAATACAATGATGTAAGAATTCCTGTTCGTGAAGAGTGGGTAATGGCAGCTTCAATTGGTGGAACTAAATATCCATATCCTTGGGGAGGTCCTTTTATGAGAAATAGTGCAGGTTTGTTTTTAGCAAATTTTAGAATGACACCGGAAGAATTGAAATTTAATGATTCAATTGCACAGACCAGTTCTGATCTCACTGCTCCAGTCAATTCTTATTCCCCGAATGCATTCGGTTTGTACAATATAAGCGGTAATGTAGCTGAAATGGTTTACAATGATGTGTTTACTAAATCAGCTGGGACTGCTGGAGGAAGTTGGTCAAATACAGCTGAAGAATTAAAGATTGAGGCAATTGATCCTTTTGAAGGTAAGAAAGAAGGAAGTCCAACTATCGGATTCAGAGTAGTAATGACCGTTAAAAAATAAATGTATTTCAAAAAAAAGCCCGCCCATCGATCTTGTCGAAGGGCGGGCTTTATCTAAAATTTAATACTTTTTGAGAAAAAGTTAATTGATTTTGTCGAAACTAAAGATTCTCAAAAAAGTCATTTCCTTTATCGTCCGTAATAATAAACGCTGGGAAATCCTTAATAGTTATTTTTCTAACTGCTTCCATGCCCATTTCTTCGAAATCAACAACTTCAACAGAGGTGATGTTTTCTTTTGCTAGAATTGCAGCTGGTCCACCAACAGATCCTAAATAAAAACCACCGTATTTTTTACACGCATTCGTAACATCTTTCGAACGATTTCCTTTTGCAAGCATGATCATACTTCCTCCCAAACTTTGGAATAAGTCAACGTATGAATCCATTCTTCCAGCCGTTGTTGGACCAAAACTTCCAGAAGGCATTCCTTGAGGCGTTTTTGCAGGTCCAGCGTAATAAACAGGATGGTTCTTAAAGTAATCTGGCATTGGTTTTCCAGAATCGATAATTTCTTTAATTTTCGCATGAGCAGCGTCACGTGCAACAATCAATGTACCGTTCAATTTTAAACGTGTTTTAATTGGATATTTGCTCAATTCAGCCAATACTTCATTCATTGGACGGTCCAAATTGATTTCAATTGCTGGTTCCAAATGAGGGGGAACTGCAGGTAAAAAGTCAATAGGATTTTTCTCTAGTTGCTCCAAAAACAAACCGTCTTTCGTGATTTTTGCTTTGATATTTCTATCTGCAGAGCAAGAAACACCTAATCCAACTGGACAAGAAGCAGCGTGTCGAGGTAAACGAATTACACGAACATCATGGGTAAAATATTTCCCTCCGAATTGCGCACCAATTTGACTTTCTTGACAAATTAATTGAACGCGTTTTTCCCATTCTAAATCTCTGAATGCTTGACCAGACATGTTTCCTTCAGTTGGCAATTCATCAAAATAACCTGCAGATGCTTTTTTAACTGTCGCTAAATTTGCTTCAGCGGAAGTACCACCAATGACAAGTGCTAAGTGATAAGGAGGACAAGCGGATGTTCCTAAGTCCATTATTTTCTCTTTGACAAATTCTTCCAACGACTTATCATTCAACATGGATTTTGTCTTCTGATATAAGAATGTTTTATTGGCAGAACCACCACCTTTTGCTAGAAAAAGAAACTCGTAATAATTCCCTTTTTTCGAATAAATATCAATTTGAGCTGGTAGATTTGAACCAGAGTTTTTCTCATCAAACATGCTTAAAGCAACAACTTGAGAGTAGCGTAAATTTTCTTCTTGATACGTATTGAAAATCCCTTTTGATAAATATTCCGCATCATCAACACCAGTATATACGTCTTCTCCTTTTTTCGCCATCACGATTGCAGTTCCAGTATCTTGACAAGAAGGTAATTGTCCAACAGCCGCTACAACGGCATTTTGTAATAAATTATGTGCTACAAATCGATCGTTATCTGTTGCTTCCGGATCTTTCAAAATATTGGTTAACATTTGAAGATGCGTTTTTCTCAAAAAGAAAGAAACATCTTTCATTGCTTCTTGCGCTAAAACTTCTAATGCTTTTGGGTCAATGTTTAATATTTCTCGATTTCCAACTTTTACTACTTCAACGTAGTCAGATGAAATCTTGCGGTACTCCGTTTTGTCTTGTTTGATCGGATATGGATCTTGGTAAAAAAATTCTGCCATGATGGTTTGATTTTTAGAACTGTAAAGTTAACTATTGAAAAGCACTTTAGAATTGAAAATCTAAAAGAAATAAGGCTGTTTATCGTTTCTAATAAAATTAAAAAGTAACCTTAATACCAAAACTGTTAATCAAGTTTACAGTTGTAATCCTTTTTAACTCTGGAATAGCTGTATACGTAATAGACGGTTTCATTTCATAATAAAGATGTAATCGCTTCCAAAATTCTCGATTTTTCCCCATTCTGAAATCAACACCCATAGGGATAAAAATAGCTGTGGAAAAATTCATTTTATTCTGGAAATATTCAACAATATTCTCCCCTTGTTCCGTCGTTGTGTAATACTCATTCATGGTCGATGCGCTATTATAAGAAGTATATTCTATAACCGTTTGGGCATTATATGAAACTCCAAAGGAAGCTCCTAGGCCTGTATATACAGACCATCTTTTACTTGGATCCGTGCGATAAATCAATGAAGTTTCAAGACGAAGTTGTTGGGCTGAGTATCGCGTATTATAATTCTCAGAATAGGTGGAATCCAAAAAATATTGCTGTCCAGTTTGAGATGAAGTCAATGTATCATACGGAACAATTGTTGATTTTGAAAATCCTTTCGAAATATCTCCTAAAGCAATATGGCTTATTCCAATTCGCCAAAGTGGATTTGGATTCGATTTAAATGTTAATCCAAGTTGAATCGTTTGATATGAAGAACTTGTAGGGCCATTAAAAATGAAATACTCATTTCCTTGAAAAGTAGAAAAATCGTTCGTCAAAAGTTCTGAGGAAGGAGCCAATATTTTGTAATCTGCCAAACCAAAATACTGGTCTGAATTAAAACCAATTCCATTCTGAAAATGAAATTCAGAAATACGTATTCTTGAATCAGGTTCTTGAGAATGAATATTGAAGTAAATTGTGATTAAAAAGAAAGCAAGATAGAATTTCATATTTTTTTAGTTTTAATAATGAGTAACGCTGAAAACCACAAAACAGTATAACTTTCAAATATATTGACTGTTATTTGTGGATATTGAAATGTTGCTTCATAAGAAAAGAAGTCTTTCATCCAAATTTACTATCTTCGCACATTCATATTTTCAAGGTACAATGACGAAGAATTATCCAGAATACAAAGGGTTGAATTTGCCAAACGTGGCGAAAACAGTGTTAGAAAAATGGCAGAACGAGAAAGTTTTCGAGCAATCTATTGCAACGCGTGAAGGTCAAACGCCTTTTATTTTCTTTGAAGGACCACCTTCAGCGAATGGCTTGCCTGGTATTCACCACGTTATGGGACGCGCAATCAAGGATATTTTTTGTCGCTATAAAACATTAAAAGGTTTTCAAGTTAAACGAAAAGCTGGTTGGGATACACATGGTTTGCCTGTTGAATTAGGGGTTGAAAAGGAACTTGGAATAACAAAAGAAGATATTGGAACAAAAATTTCAGTTGAAGATTACAACAAAGCGTGTAAAGAAGCAGTAATGCGTTACACAGATATTTGGAATGACCTTACATTGAAAATGGGATATTGGGTGGATATGGAAGATCCATACATTACCTATGAACCAAAATACATGGAATCTGTTTGGTGGTTATTGGGTCAATTGTACGAGAAAAATTTGATGTACAAAGGATACACAATTCAACCGTATTCACCAAAAGCTGGAACAGGATTGTCGTCTCACGAATTGAATCAACCTGGTTGTTACAGAGATGTAACAGATACAACAGTTGTGGCGCAGTTTAAAATTGTTGATGGCGAAAAATTACCGTTTGCCAAAAATGCAGGGTCAGGTCGCGACCTGACCCTGCATTTTTTGGCATGGACAACCACACCTTGGACATTGTCTTCTAATACCGCATTGTGCGTTGGACCAAAAATTGAATATGTTTTAGTTCAGTCATTTAACCAATATACGTTTGAACCAATCAATGTAATTCTTGCAAAGAATCTTGTTGGATATCAGTTTGCAAAAGGATTTCAAAACGTTGAAACCGCAAGTGAATTAACAAATTTTAATTCTGGAGATAAAACAATCCCATATTTCATTGCTGGAGAATGTTTAGGAAAAGACTTGATCGGAATCTCTTACGAACAACTATTACAATTTGCTTTACCTGCGGAAAATCCTGAAAATGCTTTTAAAGTGATTGGTGGTGATTTTGTAACTACAGAAGATGGAACAGGAATCGTACACATTGCTCCAACGTTTGGTGCTGATGATGCTCGTGTTGCAAAAGATGCTGGTGTACCAGGATTATTAGTGATTGACGATAAAGGAAATTTGGTTCCACTTGTTGATCTTCAAGGGAAATTCAGACCAGAAATGGGAGATTATGCCGGAATGTATGTCAAAAATGAATATTATGACGACGGTCAAGCACCAGAAAGATCAGCAGATGTTCAAATTGCAATTCAATTAAAAACAGAAAACAAAGCCTTCAAGGTTGAGAAATATGTCCACAGTTATCCGCATTGCTGGAGAACGGACAAACCGGTATTGTATTATCCATTGGATTCTTGGTTCATCAAAGTAACTGATGTCAAAGAACGCATGATGCAATTGAACAATACCATCAATTGGAAACCTGAATCAACTGGTTCTGGACGTTTCGGGAAATGGTTGGAAAATGTAAATGATTGGAACCTTTCTCGTTCACGTTATTGGGGAATTCCAATTCCAATTTGGTCAACCGAAGAAGGTGATGAACGTATTTGTATTTCATCTGCGGGTCAACTTAAAAATGAATGTGATAAAGCAATTTCTGCAGGTTTAATGACTTCAAATCCTTTAGCGGACTTTGATGTAACTGACATGTCCAAAGAAAATTATGCAAAAATTGATTTGCATAAAAACTATGTGGATCAAATTGTTTTGGTTTCTTCGACAGGAAAACCGATGAAGCGTGAAGCAGATTTGATTGATGTTTGGTTTGATTCAGGGGCAATGCCTTATGCACAGTGGCATTATCCATTTGAAAACAAAGCATTAATTGATAATCACGAAGGTTATCCTGGTGATTTCATTGCCGAAGGTGTAGATCAGACTAGAGGTTGGTTCTATACATTGCATGCAATTGCGACGATGGTTTTTGATTCTGTGGCATATAAAAATGTTGTTTCTAACGGTTTAGTTTTAGATAAAAATGGTCAGAAAATGTCTAAACGTTTGGGCAATGCAATTGATCCATTTTCAACCTTAGAAACGTATGGCGCTGATGCTGCTCGTTGGTATATGATTACCAATGCGCAACCTTGGGATAATTTAAAATTTGATTTAGAAGGAATAACAGAGGTTCAACGTAAATTCTTCGGAACATTATATAATACGTATTCGTTCTTCACTTTGTACGCAAATATTGATGGATTTGATTATTCTGCTCAAGATATTCCGTTAAACGAGCGACCAGAAATTGACCGTTGGGTACTTTCCAAATTACATTCTTTGATTCAAGAAGTTGATGGATCTTTCGATGAATACGAGCCAACTAAGGCGGGTCGATTAATTCAAGATTTTGTAAGTGATCAGTTATCCAATTGGTATGTGAGATTGTGTCGTCGTCGTTTCTGGAAAAGTGACGATTCAAAAGATAAATTGTCAGCTTATCAAACGTTGTATACCTGTTTAGAAACTGTTTCAATTTTAGGATCTCCAATTGCACCTTTCTTTATGGATCAATTATTTTCGGATTTGAATTCTGTGAGTAAAAGATTTGCGGTTTCATCGGTCCATTTAGTAGATTTCCCAAAAGTGAATAAAGCATTTATCAATGAGGAGTTAGAAGCTCAAATGGAAATTGCACAGCGAACTTCATCATTGGTTTTGGGACTGCGAAAGAAAGAAAAAATCAGAGTAAGACAGCCTTTGCAAAAAATAATGGTTCCTACTTTGAATAAAGCGTTTTCAGATAACATCATGCACGTTAAAGAATTGATATTATCAGAAGTGAATGTCAAGGAATTGGAATTGTTGAGCGAAGACAACAGTGTTTTAGTGAAAAGCATCAAAGCAAATTTCAAAACAATAGGACCGAAATATGGCAAGCAAATGAAATCAATTGCAGCTATGGTTGGTCAAATGACCAGCGAAGATATTTCAAAAGTGGAAGAGAATAACGGTTGGAAAGGAGAAATTGACGGAGAAGTTATTGCGTTGGATTTAGCTGATTTTGAAATCGCAGCACAAGATATTCCAGGATGGCTAGTTGCTACAGAAGGAGGTTTGACAGTAGCGTTGGATATTACAATTTCTGAGCAATTAAAAGCGGAAGGAATTGCACGTGAATTAATTAATAGGGTTCAAAATTTAAGAAAAGATTCAGGTTTAGATGTAACAGATCGTATTGTGTTAACGGTTGATACAACTGAATTTATTCAGCATGCAATTCAAGCAAATCATGAATATGTGTGCAATGAAGTTTTGGCGAATGTAATAGTTTTTGCGAATCTTGGAACGGATGCTTTATTAACTGATTTAGAGTTAGAAGGTGATTCTAAAATTGGACTTGTGAAACAATAGAGATTGGGAGGTTTTTGAAACACATAGGCACATAGGTCACATAGTCGATTGATCCAAATGCTTCATAGTATTAGTGCAAATTTTGAAACACATAGGCACATAGGTCACATAGATGTTATACTTACATTTATGTTCTGATTGAAAAATATTTTTTACCCAGG
>CANNKP010000103.1 GCA_947505255.1 Flavobacteriales bacterium | reverse complement strand
GTCTTCCTTCCACTTGAAGATGAATTCCTGTCGAGTTGACCTTTTTAACCTCTCCCTGGAATACGCGCCCATCGATAGACACGACGTCTGCGAATGCGTTCAAGGCGAAAAATGCGGCAAGGAAAAAGAGAATTTTTTTCATGGGTGTGGTATTAATAGGATGAGTGTGTATATAATTCCCCTCTTATTTAGGACAGGGATAATGCGAATATAGGTTCGTTTTTGGTATTCGTATTAATTGGACTAAAATATTTTTCAGGGGTATTCTTGTGAACCGCCAATTTCTTAAACCCGCTGTTATCGGCTGGCATATTCTTCGGTCTTAGTGGCTGTCTAATCTATATGAGCAAGTTATAAAGTAATGTTCCTCACTATTACAACTCCGTCATTACTCATTGACATTATTTGTTTTTCATCTTCAGAGAAAGCAACGAATACAACTTTCTTATTCTTATTGTCCATAATTCTATTGCCGTGACCAAGGAATGAATTTACTATTTCTCCATTAGTAGTCTTTGTAATATGAATAACCACTGATTCTTGATGTCCATAACCGCCAAGCGTTAGTGGTTCGTAACCTTGCTCAGAAAGTGCTAAATAATTTCCGCTCGGACTGAAACACAAAAAGTTTTTCCCTTTTATTACTTTCCACTTTTTATAAGAACGATAAATGGTCGTTTCATCTCCAGATATATTTTTTCTTAAATCTTCATTAGATGTTTTTTGCTCAAAAAGTTCAGCATCTACTTTTAAAATATAAGTGTCTGGTGTGCTATCGTATGTGGCAAAGTATCCACTCTTTGAAAACCCACAAACCCAAGAAGCATAACTTGGATAGCGGCTCAAATAAGAATCAAGAACGTCTAAAGTATTATTGTTCTCGTTTAAATTAAGTTTGAATAAATGAATTAGTCCGTCCGCTGATGGTTTACCTACATAGCCAAAATAATTGTTGTCGTAGGAAAAGGAAGCATAATTGTAATATGCCAAATCCTCTGGAAAATTTATTTCAACTGTCTTATTTGTGCCTACGATTCCAATTTCAGTATACTTTTCCACTCTAACTACGGTATGTGAATTTACCTTTTTATAATCTTTAATGCCAATTTGATTGAGTTTCGTTTTATTGTCTTCATAATACTTCTTTCTATTTAAATCAATCCTAGGTTTAACTTTTTCTGCTTCACGCTTTTTTTCATCAGTCGTAACTGAATATATTGAACTTGTGTCATTTAATTCTTTACGGAATTTTACTACTGCTTTTCGGTCAATATAATTTGCTTGAATCTTATCATAATATTTTTCTTTAATTGACAATTGCGAATATAATTTTCCGTCAGGACTTAAAAAACGATAATGATGATAATTTAGAGGAGTAACATCTTCAAATGTCAATGGGTCAATAATCTTTGCTGCTCTAGTAGTATCGTTTTCAAAAATTAAATTTCCTTCTTTTGAAAATGCAATAAATTTTTCTGAAAAGAATTTTATTTCTTGGTCATTCTCAATATCATAATAAACATATTCGTTAGGTTGATTTTGAAGTATCAAATATTTCCCATTTGGTGAAAAGTAGGATTCACTATATTTCTGAATATTTAATTCAATAATTTCCTCTGAATATTTTTTTGAATTAGCATCAAAAATTAATAGATAAATATTTTCATCTCGTCTTGTAATGACTTTGTTCAAACTATTGGAAGTGTTAATAATGCAGCCGAAGGCAGCATCTTTTATTTCACAATTCAAAGGATGTACTAGTGCTTTGCTGCTGGATAGGAAATATTTTTCCTTGAAAACAATTTCTTGTGCATCGGTGAATCGAGAGTGTTTAATGACTGTGTCTGTTAAGAAAATTTGATTCCGTGTAATTAAGTTGTATCCTTTTAAGTAATGCAAATTTTGAATTGTGTTTTTTTTGTTTACTATATGCCAAATTGCAGATTGTTTTTCCAACAAGTCAAAATTTAAAATCTCAACATTATTTAAAATCGGAAATCCAAAATTGGATCTAAAGACGTTAAAGTGCTTTCCTGCTTTTTCAAACAAGTATTTTGTATTTTCCAACGACTTAAGCGAATAATCATTCAAGGAATCAGTTTCACGAATTATTTGTCCTTGCTTAACAAACTTAGTTTTATTATCATCCCTGACTATTAGAATAAATTCGAAGTATCCGCAAACACTGAAATTATTAGATGATTCAATTACGGTCTTTGTAATATTGTCATAACTGTGAATTAATGTATGGGTATGTGAAGTAATTATTTTAGGACTACCTATCCAAACACCATTAATATCCTTTCTATAAGTAGCACCATTCAGTGTTCTGTTCACTTTTTCCTTAACGATGTGAATCCCGTTTTCAGATGGATATAATTCGTAATTGAATCTTTCCTCGTTTAATTCTGTAATCTCCTGCAGTGATACATTATGATAAGATTTTGAGTTGTCAAGATTTGAAGTATAGTTTTCTATAATTTGTTTTGCTTTAATATCAAAGTCGTTTTTTGTTTCAGATGATTTAAAATCATTTCCTAAGAAATATAATCTTTTAGGGGATAATTTAAAATGAGCAGGCACATTGCAAGTTAACTGTTTACTGAACTCAATTAGAAGATTTGAGCATAACAAATTGTCCTGTTTAAGTTGAAAGTAATTGCCATCTTCATCAATTGACAAATTACTTTCCATTTCAATGGTTTTAACTGCAAATATTTTCAGGTTTATTATAAAAACAGAATTGTCAGATTTAGCAAAAAGATGAGTGCTAAATTTATTTAATTTGTAGCTTTCAACAGAATCAACTTCTGTGAGTACTTTTGGTTTGCCGTCAGAAATTGTCTTCAAATCAAAGCAGATGATTTTCTTGTCTGAACCACTGTAAAGCCATAAAGTATTTTGATTTTCAATGTAGAGTATTTCCGTAAAGAGGGAAGTCAATTCTGCCACAATGGAAAAATTGGTAAGTGAGTAAATCCCATAGTTTGTAATCCCTTTTTTTGAGCTTGCGTTTTCGAGTTTAGTAATTAGAAGCAAGTGATTTTTGTCAATTTGCTTAATGTCGCTTGGACTAATTTCATTTTCCTCATGTAGAACTTTCTCTGTTTCGTGGTAAATTAGCATTCTGTCTCGCATTAAAAAGATTGAATAGGGTGTTTCGTCAAATGTGAATGCTGATTTAAGTGTACTTGTCCCAAGTCGTATTCCGTCTTTTACTTCAAATGTTTGTCTAAATTCTTTACCATTTATGTTGCAAGTCGCAACATATTGTCCTGGCAAATTAAATTTGTTGATTACTGTTTTATTTGTTTGTGAAAGGTTAATTTGAATTTTGGGTTGTCCTTTGTGTTCAATTTGAACTGTTAAGTAATCCGCAAAACCCACAAGCTGAAATTGTGTATTTCGGTAACCTATCGATGGAAATATTTTAAAAACTAGGTTCATTGCTTGTCAGTTTGATGTTTGCACTGTTGACAAATGCTAGCCGCTAACGTTTTCTGGTTTGGCGAAGGTAGCGATTCTCACTAAAAATGTTGATGCGGAGAACCAAACTTTGATTAACTACAAATGTGTCTGCGGAGCACTGAACCGCCACTTTTTCCAAACCCGTGTCATGCCTTCCTACTTCTTTTTCTGTCGTTATTTGTCTGACAATTGTTGCGTCGTTGTGCGTTGACTTGGTAGTTCTTTTGCGATTTTTAGTTTGTCTTTGTGCGTTTTAAAAAACTGCAAATTTGCACCCAAATGCGTTGGCTTTTATTTTGTCTTTAGTTGAACTGCTTTTTCTTTTTTGTCTTCTGTCGCTGGTAATACTTTAAACTCCACTTCTAAACCTACCGCTATTTTTTTAACAATTTCTTCTGTTAAATTTACGCGGAAGTAAATTGATTTGTTGCCGTCATATTTGATGAAACCGTCTGCACCCTTTTCGCCATTGTGCAAAATCCTGTCAATTTTCCCTATTTGTCTTTGGGTTGTAAAATGTTTTGGTGCTGTCTGTTGTGGATTAAAACTGCTCCAGTATTTTTTTAATTCTCTTTTTAAATCGGATAATTTTTCAATTGTGATTTGCTCAAAAGTAAATTGACCTAATGCCGAAGAAACAGAATTTGGAACATTCCATCCTTCTTGTATCCTCAATAATTTTGATAATGAGTAATGTTTAAAGGATAATTCCTTTTCATCTTTTAAAGCCAAAAGTTCAGCGATTAATACAAGTAAACTAACTTTATATTCAAGGTCCCCAAAATTGTTGATTGCACTTATTGCAAACTTGAAAGCCTTTTCATTGTCTCCGTTTTCCTTATAGATTTGAGCAACTTCGTTTTGAATAAACCATTCCCTTTTTCGTTTAAGAATCAAAAGCAATTCATTAAGTGCATCAGCAGAATTACCAAGATGCATTTTTGATAATGCTATCCTTCTTGCAAACCAAACATCATTTGAATAGTGGAATATTTCAAATGATTCAAGAGCTTTTTTTGATAGCTCAAAGCACTCTTGATAATGTTGTGTTTCAAAAAGTGCTTTGGTCTTTACCGCATACCAATTTTCTTTGCTTGATGCAAGTTCCATTGGTTTCTTTTCTCCTTTTCGTTCAACTTCGATTGTTCGGCATTCCGTGTCAAGTGAATCAACAGAAACTAAATCACAAAACTGATTTACAACTGACCAATTTATAGAGGGTTTGTCTTTGAATTTTTTAAGTAAATATGAAAAGTTTCTTGGGTCCAGAACTACATAATATTGCTCAATGAAAGTGAAAATGAGATCATAATGATTTGTTTCAATCAAAGCTGAAATCATCTCATAAATGATGTATTTGTTTAAGCCAATTTGTTGAGGTGCAAATTCATTCTTGCCATCTTTGAAATACTTTAATGCCTCAGAAAATTTTTTCTCTTTGTTGAGTTTGGATATAGCTTGACTAAAGTCGAATAATGTAACCATAGTTTACGCTTTGATTTGGTTGATAGCATCTATGAAAATATTCCATATTGCTTTATTTGAATAATACTTTGCCGTTATTTTACTAAAAGCACCCTCTCCGTTATAATCAACCTCTAAATCAATCTCACTATTTTCTTTGCCAATCAATTTTATTCTATCCTTGAAATTGGTTTGAATGATTTGACTAAAAAAAATATTTTCCTGTTTCAATACACTTAAAAGTATTTCATATTGGGTTTTCCGCCATAGGTTTTTAATAACACCAAAATCAAAGGAAATGCTTTTTGATTTCAGATGCTCAATAATTTCAATGCCAAAAACATTATCTCCACCTGACAACGTTGGATATTTGAATTTCCCTTGACCATTATAGCTGAAGGAAATAATGGTTTTTTTTGTATTGCTTGATAAATGGTAACGTTCTTGCCAGTTTAGGTTTTCAATTCTTTCTATTTCTGTGTCAATCAGTTTACTTAAAACAAAATCTTTAAATTCAGTTAAGCGGTTTTCCGATTCTTGACTTTCGGCAATATAGAAAAACTCGTTTGTGGAATTTGCAGTATTACTATCAACAAATTCAGTTTTGTCAAAAGGGCTAATTGGTTTGTAATTGATTAAAGAAACTTTTTTCCTCGCTCTGCTAATTCCTGTATAAAGCCATCTGAAATGATTTTCATTTGCTGTCCCTGCTTTCTCTACATTGAAAATTACTTCTTGCCATTTGTAAGACATAGATTTATGAACAGTCATTGCCCAGCCAAATCGAAGCAATGCTGAGTTTTTAAATTTATAATATTCGGTTGATGGATCTTTTCTTAGTGTTGATTCAATATTTGAATGATGCTTTTTACTTGCGGATTTTAACAGCCTTTTTTGTTCCCATAATTTTTCGACTAATTTAGTTTTGACCTTTTCGCCACTTTCAAGTTTTTGTTTTAGTTCTTTAATTTCAGCTTCCAGCAAAACATAATTGTCTGATTTGAGAATTTTTGAATATTGATTTGTTTTCTCAAACGGATTCGATTTTAGATATTCAGTAATGTAAGAGTTCAAGAGAATCTTGAACGCTACAATCTCACTTTTTGATATTTCAGCTTTTGCATTTAGCCTATAGTTTTCCAGACTTAAAACAATTGCTTTTTGTCCAGTTTCATTAAGTGTTAACGAAATTTCCCTAAAGGATAAAACGGTTGATTCTTGATTTTTTTTGGTTTTTATTGTCTTTTCAATAGGTGTGTCACTGACTTTTGTAATTGTTGCAAATTGCCCGTTGTAAATTTTTTTAGGTTCAGCAAAAGGGTCGTTTATATCTTCAATAGAAATGTTGTTATTGAACAGAACCAAATCATTTATGGCAATGTCTTTTCCGTTTTTGATTATTGATTGTTTTATCCAATAATTTACTTTTTGTGATTCTTCATTGCTAAAACATAGGATATGACAATCGGTCTTATCGTGGATAATATCAAAAACCGCCTTTGTAACATCTACTTTTTGTAAAAAACAAAAACTGTCGTCTGCAATAAATTGAAGTGAATTGAAATATTTAGCGCGAATTTTATCAACGCAAAACAATGCTTCCTTATTGATTATCGAAAAGTCGGGGTTGTCTAATAGTTGATAAGCGTTGGTTTTTAGCTTATACGCTTCTTCTAAATACAAATGATTTAGAGGCGATTCATCTGTTTTTCCTAATTGAAGTTGAAACGGGTCGCCAATGAAAATTATTTTTCTTTTGGTATTTGTTGAATTTACAAAGCTTAAAAAATCTTTCAGCAAATAACCTGTTCCGAAAATTAAATCAATGGATTGATTAAAGGAATCTGAAACAAGTTGTGATTCATCAACTATGAATAAAGCGTTTTCTGCATTATCGCAGTTTTTTAAGGGAATTTCTTCAACTTGTAATTCTTCTGAATCATGCGTTTCGTCTATTTCTTCGGTGTTCTCTTTTTCCTTAGTATGCTCATCTTCTTTCTTAGTATT
Organism: Flavobacteriales bacterium; assembly: GCA_947505255.1. Classification (GTDB taxonomy): domain Bacteria; phylum Bacteroidota; class Bacteroidia; order Flavobacteriales_D; family Crocinitomicaceae; genus M0103. Next base: position 2,314 of record CANNKP010000103.1, on the reverse strand, counting down.
TTTCTGTCCGCCATAAATGTATGAGTAAATGCTGTTTACTCTTTCTAATCCACCAAGTGTAAGTAAGTTATTTGCTACTCGACTTGACGATGCGAAAATTTCAGTTTCCTGTATTCCCAGATTGTAGGCAACTTCTTGAATGAAAGGAATGAGAAATGATTTGCCACTATTTGCAGTTCCTTGTAAAACGAAAATTTGTTGTTCGGGATTTTCCAAAAATGCTTTTATTTCACTTAACGCTGAATGTTGGTCAGCATACAACATTTTAAAATCAAGTGTTGCCGATTTATCGGCAAACACTTTTAATTTATCTTCAAGTGGTTTGTCGTCAAACTTAAACTTGTCAGCACGAAATACTTTTTTAAAGGCATCATAAGAATTTGGCGAAATGTTTACATCCTCGTCGGAAACATCAATAATATCCAATAAGCCTTCAAGAAAAGTTATTTTGTCGTGAATGAAAAAGTTGAGTGCTTCGTTTGATGGGATTCGTCCGTTCAATTCGGTTTCTTCTTGAAAACAAATTATTCTTACTGTATGGTGTGGATTAAATATGTCGCCTGTTTTTAGGTCTTTTTGAATGTGCTTGTTGTAAACTTCTGAAAATCGTCTTTTCTGATTTTTTAATTGAATGAACGGATTTATGGAACTACCGCCTTTGATTTGGTCACCTTTTGCATTTGTCCAAATACCCATTTCAAAATTTCTTTCGTTAGGGAGATTTATTTTACCGCTAAAATTTTTGAAGTCAATAATGCAAACTACTTGGTTGGTAATAAGTAAAGCGTCAATTTGTAGTCTTTCGTCAGCTTCACAAAATGGGCTTCCAATTAGAAGTCCAGAACGTCCATTGTCTGCGAAAGATATATGTAAGTGTCTAGCAAACACTCTGAAAAATATGTTTTCATAATTCTTTGAGTATGTGTTTTTTCTTACTTCTAACATTTTATTGAATTATAAATGTTGTCGTGGTGCGGCTTGACGAAAAGCAAATGTGGTGCAACTGTGTGGCGGCTTGTGCGTTGGGTTGCACCTAATTTTGATTTTGCCGAAGCGTTAACTTTTCTTTCCGTCATATTTCTGTCGTTCGTTTGTTGCACTGTTGTTTTTTTCGAATGAGGCATAACTAGTATATACCCGAATGATTGTTTCTTTTTATATATGATCATAAGGCGATATTATTTGTTGAATATTTTTATTTCTAACGTGTGTATAAATTTCTATTGTTAATACAATCTTCAGTTTTATTATTTTTATCACATTCACAAACTAAGATAAGGAAGTTTCCAAATTATCAACGCACCCCTTATCGTTACCTTTTGATAGACGGCAATAATGCCTATGGGAGGGGATACCTACCCTAAAAATCGTAGTTTAGCACAAATGCCTCCTATTAAATTACATACCAGTTCCAGTTTAGATTTTTACTCTACTTTAATCGATACAACACTCGGAACATCATAAAACGGACAAGCAATTAGCTTCTCATCTATTAAGAGCATCAAGTTAAGATTTAATGAGCTTTCTACTTTAGGCTTGAAGTAGATTCCAGAGCGGTGTATATCGAGTAAATTACACTGTTTAACAATACTTAAAGTAGTGGTTTCACGTTGAATCAAATGTCGTTTTTTGATCCAAACTCATTTTTCCAAAACTTTTTTAAAAAGTATACCCCCGTCTGTAAACGACCAAATTTTACTGTAAAGAAATTCGTTGTCCTGCTCGTTATTAGCTTTTTCTTCAGTTTTCTTATTACTAAAAACTTGATCAGCACCAGATAGAAGCTCACGTTTCCACAATGCAATTTGATTTGAGTGCACTTCAAATTTTGAAGCTAATGAGATGAATAGTTTCTTCCTCCTTAATGGCTTCTAATACAACTTTCGTTTTGAATTGCGCACTAAACTTTCTTCTATCTTTTTTCATATACAACTGTTAAAATTGCACTTTAACTAGCTGTCTTAAAAAAAAGGGGGGGGGAATTATACGGATCGGTTTATGGTTGATGGATTATGGCGGGCTGAAGTGAAATGGATCGGAGATTCTCAAAGTACATGTGGTATTGTTTTGCTTTTACACTACCTTTAAGAAGCGTTTAATCCATACATTTCTACACGATGAAAAAAGCACTTTTTATTGCGATCATGGGGTTGTCAGCCCCTTTTGGTTACGCACAAACAGCTACCAACTGGACGGTGAACGATTGTTCCCAAGTACCCCATACGCTCTTCTCGGAGTTGGATGCAGGAAAGGTTGTAGTGATTACGTGGGTCATGCCCTGCGGTGCGTGCATCGGCCCCGCATCGACGGCTGC
>CANNKP010000102.1 GCA_947505255.1 Flavobacteriales bacterium | reverse complement strand
TGCAAAATGAATCGAATTAACTCCAACTCACTTTGTGAGCGTTTCTTTTGAAAGAATGAGAATTTCAGATTCAATTATCCGATAAATTTCTTCATAATTACACTTGTATTATGTCCACCAAATCCAAACGTATTTGAAATTGCAACATTAACAGTGCGTTTTTGAGCTTCATTAAATGTGAAATTCAACCTTGGGTCAAATTCTGGATCATCTGTAAAATGATTAATTGTAGGAGGAACGATATCATGTTTTACAGCCATGATACAAGCAATTGCTTCAATTGCACCAGCGGCTCCTAAAAGATGACCTGTCATTGATTTTGTTGAACTAATATTCAATTTGTATGCATGCTCACCGAATACTGCTTGAATCGCTTTTACTTCAGCAATATCTCCAAGTGGTGTAGATGTACCATGAACGTTCACATAATCAATTGCTGATGGTTCAATATTTGCATCTTCTAAAGCTGCAATCATTGTGTTTTTTGCACCCAAACCATCAGGATGTGGAGCAGTCATGTGATAAGCATCACCAGACATTCCACCACCAATCATTTCAGCATAAATTTTAGCACCACGTTTCATTGCGTGCTCATATTCCTCTAAAATTAAAGCGCCACTTCCTTCCCCTAAAACAAAACCATCACGGTCTAGATCAAAAGGACGAGAAGCAGTTTCTGGTGAGTCATTTCTTGTAGAAAGTGCTCTTAATGCATTGAATCCACCCATTCCCATTTCGTTTACTGCGGCTTCAGAACCTCCTGTAACAAAAGCATCAGCTTTTCCTAAACGAATGTAATTGAATGCATCAATAATGGCATTTGTTGCAGAAGCACAAGCCGAAACAGTGACGAAGTTAGGTCCACGCAATCCATATTTAATTGAAATATGACCAGAAGCAATATCTGCAATCATTTTCGGAATAAAGAATGGATTAAAACGAGGCGTTCCATCTCCAGAGAAGAAGTTTTGAGCTTCATCTTGGAAAGTTTTGAGCCCTCCAATTCCAGAACCCCAAATAACACCTATTCGGTCTAAATTTGGGTTTGAATCTAATAGTGCAGAATCCGCCATAGCTTCCGTTGCGGAAACCATAGCGTACTGCGAAAATTGGTCTAATTTCCTTGCTTCTTTCTTGTCGATAAACTTTTCGACATCGAAATTTTTTAATTCGCAAGCAAATTGTGTTTTAAACAAAGTTGCATCGAATTGTTTAATTGGTGCAGCACCACTTGTTCCTTTTAGCAACGCATCCCAGTATTCACCTAATGTGTTTCCAATAGGAGTAAGGGCACCCATACCTGTAACAACAACTCTTTTTAATTCCATAGAGAAATTCTTTGTAAAACCAATAACTATTTCAATTAGTTAGCGTTCTCTTCAATATAAGAAACCGCGTCACCTACTGTTTGAATGTTTTCAGCTTGATCATCAGGAATTGCAATATTGAATTCTTTTTCGAATTCCATAATCAATTCTACTGTGTCTAGAGAGTCAGCTCCTAGATCATTTGTAAAAGACGCTTCGTTTGTTACTTCGGTCTCTTCAACTCCTAATTTATCTACGATAATAGAAATTACTTTTGCTTTGATATCAGACATTACTTATTAATTTAAGGGTTAATCAGGGTGCAAAGAAAAAAACAATGCACTAGAAAACAAAATTATTTACTCATATAATTCAATTACTTGCTTTTTTCCTTTTCTTTTTAGGTTAGGAATACGAGCATTTTCGGCTGGATAACCAATTGGAATAAGTAGAAATGGGCGTTCATTTTTAGGGCGGTTTAATACTTTGGCGATAAAATTCATCGGGCTCGGTGTATGTGTAAGTGCTACTAAACCAACGTTATGAACTGCTAGCAACATCATTCCGACAGCAATTCCAACTGATTCAGCAACATAATAATTGGTTTGTTTTTCCTCTGATTCTCCAATGTCATAAACTTTTTTCATGACCACAACAATCCAAGGGGCGATGTCGATAAATTCTTTTTCCCAATTTGTACCTAGAGGAGTTAAATCATTTTTCCATTCTTCGGACATTCTACTATTATATGAAATGAATTCCTCTTCTTCGGCTAAAGTCCTCAATTTAGATTTTAATGCTTTATTAGAAATAAGACAAAAGGTCCATGGTTGCTTGTGTGCGCCAGAAGGAGCAGTTGATGCGGTCATGATTAAATTGTTCATGATTTCAACAGGCACCTCTTTTGAAGAAAAATCTCTAACAGATCTTCTTGTATTTGCCCATTCATAAAATTCTTGAGATTTTTTAAGCATGTCTACTTCTAAAAATCGCTCTCCTTCAAAAGGAATAAAATCCAAATCTGTTTCCATCCGTTAATATTTATCGTTCGCTTTGTTACCACAAAATCTTTTTGTCATGGTTTTTTCGCTGGATTACATCCGTCGTTAAAAACATTTCACTCCTTCGGAGTTTATATTCTAAGTTAAACTAAATGCTTTTGCCCTGTAATTTTATTTTTTAATAAGTTAAATGTAGTAGATACTTTCTAACTTTACACCATGATAAAAAAACGATTAGGAATCTTTATTTCTGGCGCAGGTAGCAATGCCTTGAATATTATCGATTATTTTCAAAATCATTCACAAATTGAAGTTGGGTTTGTCTTGTCAAACAATGAAAATTCGCCAGCTATTGCAAAAAGTAAAGCAAAGTCAATCGATGTTTTTGTTTGTTCAAATAATGAAGTTTTAGACGGTAAATATTTAATTGATTTGTGTCAAGATCAAAATATTGATTACATTATTCTTGCTGGATATTTGAAACTCATTCCAAGTGATTTTATCGAACGTTACACGGATAGAATTATCAACGTTCACCCTTCTCTCCTTCCAAAATATGGCGGTAAAGGAATGTATGGGGAAAAGGTTCATTCAGCCGTTTTAGGAGCAAATGAAAAAGAATCGGGAATCAGTATTCATCTTGTAAACGAAAAATTTGACGAAGGAAGATTGTTGGCACAATTTCATTGTCTTTTGTCGAATGAGGATTCGCTTGCTACCTTAAAGAAAAAAATTCAATATCTAGAACATTCTTATTTTCCTGTAGTTATAGAAAAAACCATTTTATCTGAAAATTATGTATGACTATTTTAATGGTTTTAGTTGGGGAGAAATCTTTAAAGCTACAACTGTACTTTTTGCTGTTATTGATATTGTTGGATCGGTTCCAATTATAATAAAATTGAAAGAATCTACTGGAATAATTCATGAAGCACGCACAAGTACTGTTTCATTCTTTATCATGCTTGGCTTTTTGATTTTAGGAGAAAGTATCTTGAAATTGTTTGGTGTTTCCATCGAAGCGTTTGCCGTTGCTGGAGCCTTGATTTTATTTGCAATGGCTTTAGAGATGATTCTTGGAGTTCGTTTGTTTCGTGATGAAGTTAGTGGCAAAACGGCAAGTATTGTGCCTTTAGCTTTTCCAATAATTGCTGGAGCTGGAACAATGACCACACTTGTTTCTTTGAAAGCAGAATTTGAAAACATCAACATTATCATTGCAATAATCGTAAATGTTATCATCATTTATTTAGTTCTAAAATCGACTAAAAGAATAGAGCTTCTACTTGGAGAAGGTGGTATCGCCATTCTAAAGAAAGTATTTGGAATTATTCTTCTTGCGATTGCTGTGAAATTGTTTGCGACGAATTTGAAAGAATTGATGTAAGGTTTGAATTAAACCAAATGTTGGTATAAAACTCGTTAGAATTTGATTATAAATGAGAGAACCACACATTATTTAGTTGTGTAATTTCAGTGTGTAATTTTGGGATTCATGTAAAAGTGAATTACTCCAAAAGTATCAAAATCAATACCTTAATTAATTCGGCGAAAACGACCCTTCACCTTCTCTCACTTCCATTCCAAACGCGAATTTTTTCTCAGATATGATTTTACCTTTTTCATCGTAGACAATGAATCGTCCGTGTTTTTGACCGTCTTTAAAGTCCATTTCTTCCAAAAGTGCTCCTTTTCTATCATACATTTTCATAGTTCCATTCAGCTCTCCATTTTTATATTGAGAAACAACTGCAGGCATTCTTCCTCCAGGGTAATAAGCAATCCATTCTCCATCTTTTTGTCCTTCTTTGTAAGATCCTTCTTCCGTCTTTTTGAAGTCCTTGCTAGAGTAGGAAGAAGACAATCCATCTTTTTTACTGTCCAATCGAACACGATTTTTCATAATGTCATCTTCGATTTTAGATTTCTCCTTAAAAATCTTGTAATTCACTGCTTCTTTAGGCTTCCCATTATCAAAATAATCCGTCCATTCAGCAACCTTTAAGTTGTCTTCATATTTACCTGTTAACTTCAGTTTCCCTGTGTCATAAAAGGAAGTCCATTCGTCGTTTAACAGACCATTTTTAAAAGTAGCATTATTCTTTAAGATCCCATTCTCCCAATAATTCAGCCATTCGCCTTCTTCTTTCCCTTCCTTGTAATCACCTTTCATCAATAACGTTCCGTCTTCATACCACGTTTGCCAAGTTCCATCTTTTACGTCATTTTTAAAACTTCCATCTTTGAATTTTTGACCGTTTTGATACAAATAAGTCCATTGTCCTGTTTTTAAACCTTCTTTGTAATGCGCGTTATAAGAAAGTTCTCCTGATGGATACCAATATGTCCAATCACCATGTTGAAGATCATTTTCAAATGAACCTTCCATATCTCGATTTCCAGTATTCGTATACCATTTCCAAACACCAGCTTTTTTGCCATCCTTATAAAAACCATGAACATTTAATTTTCCATTGTCAAAGAAATATTTATATTCCCCATTAAGTTCACCATTCTTATAATTACTGATTTTTTCAGTCTCGCCAGTATAATAAGCATACGTCCATGTGCTATCTTTTTCACCCTTTTTGAAAAAACCAATAAGTGTGTTATATCCATAAATACTGATTTCTTCGAATGGACCATCTTTTAAACCATCTTTATAATTATACCATTCTTTAACCGTTCCAGTAGTGTAATATGTTGACAATTCGCCTGTTCCATCGATAATTGTTTGGGTATGCTCAGGGTCAGATAACCAAAATGCCATAACATGATTCACACCCCCTTTGACTTCTTCGATTGATTTTTCTCTTCCATCGAAGTAATAGTATGTCCATTGGTTGATTGGTTCATTCAGTTTATATTGACCAACAATTGACAATTTTCCGTTTTCAAACCATTCTTTGTAGGTGCTATCTTGTTGATTTAGATAAAAATACCCTTCTTGTTTTGGCTTTTTATTTGAATAATATAGGACCGTTTTTCCGTGCAACATGTCCTTATAATAAGTGCGTTCTTCTTCTAAAACACCCAAACGATCATAATACAACCATTTACCATGTTTCTCATTTGTTTCGCCTGTTTCATCTTTAAAATAGGCTCCTGAAGCTTGAAGTTGCGTTTTATTAAAATCCCAAAAAAGACTCGTTTTTTTGGTTAGATTTACTTTTAGTACCTCTTGACAAAAACTAATGGAAAAGGTGACTAAAAATAAAATTGAGAGAATTGTTTTCATGCTAAAATATTAGAAAAATATAATTCAATTATAAGAAATTGTTACACAGTACCAATGATTCCCTGTATAACCAATACCACGCCAAAAACGACAAAAACAATTCCAATCAAATGATTCAGTGTTACTAATAATTTATCAGTAACAAAAGGCCGCAATTTTTTTGCGCCAAAAATCTTTAACAAATCGAATGAGAAAAAAGTAATTAGTATTACTGCTAAAAAGAACAGAATGGAGTTTTCATGACTTTCGGCATAGTTGGAATTTTTTGCTCCTAAGGTCATTACGCTGAACCAATAAAAAATAACAAGAGGATTCGCAAAGTTCAAAAGGAAGCCTTTTAAAGCAAGCATTACATAATCACTTGAATTTTGAATTACGTTACCTACTTCATCCACTTTCATTTCTTTGGCTTTCTTAAAAAAGGTAATTATACCATAAATTAAAAATAAAATCCCACCAATTAATTTCAAGATTCCTTGTTTCTCACCTGCAATTAAAGACGACACTTGAGAATAAAAAACATACGCTATTAAGATGTATACAACATCACTAATAAAGACACCTAAGTCAAACATTAATGCTGCTCGAACACCTTTACGAATGCTCGTTTCGAGTAAAACAAAGAAAACAGGACCTATCATTATACTCAGTATAAACCCAGTTACAATCCCTTTTAATATTAATTCAATCAAAACTTTTAGTCTTTATACAAAAATAGCTTTTCAAAGTTGGAAAACCGATACAAAATCAACTTTCTATTCAAATATTCGAAAAAATATTGAGGTTTTCTTGAAAATTGGCTAAAAAGTTTCGAAAGATGTTTAACTTTGTTCACGAAAACGGCACTATTTAGCGTGTTTATTGTTTTTGAAAATTGGTGAATTATGAAAATTGCTGCAGCAAATATTAAGTTAGACGAGATCATCGGTAAAGTCGAGAAAAAAGGTTTGAAAGCCCCTAAATTGATTGATGATTTAAAAGAATTGAGAGAATATGCTTTGAAAGAGCAAGATCCTTTGGTAACAAAAGTTCTTCGTTTGACTTACGAATATATTGGTGAAAAAGACGGTTTTGATGTGCAAGCACAATACGAAGAGGATGAAGAAGGAAATGAATATCCTATCGAAATTGACGCAAAAGAAAATTTACTTTATATTTTGAATTTGTTAAAAAATGCAGATCACAAAATTAACCGTGAAGAAATTAAAGATTATAGAACAGCATTGAAATTGGAATTATATTAATTCTAAAATTGCTTATATTTGAAACACCTACTTTTAGTAGGTGTTTTTTTTTGCATCAACTTTATTATTACTAGAAAGCATGAAATTATTATTCTCATTTCTTCTTATTTGCTTTTCATGTTTGCAATCAAATTTGAGTTTTGGTCAATTTGATGATGAACCTGTTTCTCCTTTAATCGCAGCAGTTGAAGCCAATAATTTGAAAGAAGTAAAACGACTTGTCGAAGCTGGTGAACCTATTCAAAATGAAAATGGTTATGGAGATGACCCAATTGATATTGCTGTTCAAAAAGATTACAGAGAAATAACATTGTATTTGCTTTCGAAAGGAGCAACTTCAAGAGAGAATTTTTATTCTGCAGTAAGTACTGGTGATTTGAATTGGATAAAAACACTTGTTGGTTATAAGTTTTATGATTCAGAAGCAATGATTCCAGCAGTTGAATCTGGGAAAATAGAAATTGTAAAGTACCTTATTTCTCAAGGATTTCCAGTGGATTTTGAACAAAAAAGGCGCAAAGGACTTTTTAGAAAATATTATGTCTCTCCCTTAGAAACAGCATTAGATAAGGGCGCCAATGAAATTGTGATTGAATTGGTTAAAGCTGGAGCACCGCTACTTGAAGCATTTTATCGAGCTGCAAATTATGACAACAATGACCTTGGAATGAAGCTCATTGATTTAGGCCGACAAACAAACGATTTGTTTTTGAGTTGTGCTGAAACAGACAATATTACCTTGTTAAAATATTGCATTCAAAAAGGTGCTGAGCCTAATACAAAAGATAAATTAGGAAAAAATGCCCTATTGATTTCAGCTCAAAATGGAAGAAGAGAAATGTTTATGTACTGCATGAATCAATTGAATCTTTCAACAAATTCTTTGTCACTTGAAAACGAAAACGCATTGATGCTTTCTTTAAAATCGAATAATGGAGTGCTTATCACGGAATTAATGGCTATCAATCCAAACTTGGAATGGGCCAACACTGAAGGTGAAACTGTTCTTTTCTACGCAGAAAGAAGTCCAGCAAAAGACATCTTTGATTTAATTCTTTCCAAACACCCGAAAATTGATCACAAAAATAAAGTAGGTAACACTGTATTGATGACAGCAGCTTCAGAAGGTCAATTAGAAAATGTGTCTAAATTGATTGCAGCGGGTGCAGATATTCAAACAACAAATAGTTATGGAAAAAATATCATTAGTTATTTGATTAATGGAAATGCAGGTAGTAAGAAATTGATCCTAGAAATGATGGATAAGGGAATTAAACCGACCGATTCAGATGCAAAAACGATTGCTTTTTATTCTATTGAGACCTTGGATTATGTCATGTTGGACAGATTAAAATCTATGGGCTTTTCTATTGATGGTAGAAATAGTTCCAATCAACGTCCAACAATAAAGGACATTGAAATGGTGCATTATGTACTTGAAAATGGAGGAGATCCAGACGCTCGAGATTCATGGTATCGAACTTATTTGTGTTCTGCATTAGAATCAAATGATTTAGAATTAGCAGGTTATCTTTTAAAGCACAATGCTAATCCAAATATACCATCTTGTTTTATGGACGAGTTGTTATTGGTTGAAGCCGTGAAAAAAGACAACCTTCTTTTTGTTCAATTATTAGTAGAAAACAAAGCAGATTTATACGTTAAAAATCGCTGGTCCAATAATATCATGGAAATTGCATTGGAGGAAAAAAATGAAGAAATCATTGCCTATTTAAGAATGAAAGGAGCATTGACAAAGGATGAAATCAATAAACGTGAAGTTGAACGAGCAAAGGAAATGCAAGTATTTGCTGAATTGGTTAAATCAAAAAATGCTTCGAGCCTACTCGCATTCATCAAAAAATATCCAGAGGCAACTTTCTCAAAAGAAGAAATTAAATCTTTAGCGCTTGTTTCGGGCCAGACAGGATCAATTGAGTTGCTTCAAATCTGTTTAGAAAAATTTAAATGGGATATTAATCAATCAGTGAACTTCGAAGAGCAATCAATTTTACATATTTCAGTAAAAAATAAATATGTTGAATATTCAATTTTGGTTGTGAACAAAGGTGGTAAAGCTGATCAAGAAGATGCATTCGGTAAGACTCCAGCTGATTATGCGAAAGACCAAGACCTAAAATTATTTTTCAAAAATTTAGATAAAAGGAAAAAATAATAATTTTTTTCATTGACACCCAACCTTTTAATAAACCCTTGCGTCTATATAATTGTTGACACAATAACGATTGTTCAACACTGGTTTTATTTCCTTGCAGGTACCTGAAAAGAATTTCATTCTCTACTATCCTTTATTGGGTTTTAGTCTTCCAGAAGTTCTTTTCAGGTTTTTTTATACGGTGTTTATTTACCTGGGATTTGTTTTGTCATGGTTTTTATCAAAAACACACGCCAAAACGGACATGGGATTACAGCTATCGTTGCGAAGATTAAACTCCTCCGGAGTTTTTAGAAACAGATGTTGGTGATTATGACCATTTTGACATTAGGCACTGCAAAGGTAAAGCCCAATTTGTTTTTTATCAAACATTACTGAACCTTCC
>CANNKP010000101.1 GCA_947505255.1 Flavobacteriales bacterium | reverse complement strand
GACATTGCCGGTGTTGATGATACAATTATTCAAATTACGGTAACAATGTGCAGCACACCGACCGCGGCATTTGCGATTTCAGATGATACCATTTGTCCTGCAGACTGCATTACTTATACGAACAACTCCACTTCTGTTGGAGCAACAACTTATTCTTGGACTTTCAATGGTGGTTCACCTGCTTCTTCAACAGCCCAAACTCCAGGACCTATTTGTTATAGCACTCCAGGAACGTATACAACATCTCTATTAGTAACAAATGCTTTTGGAAATAACACGTATTCTCAAAATATTACGGTTGTCGTTCCTCCAACCATTTTAGCGAGTGGTAGTAATTCAATTCCTATTGACCCTGGCACTTCAGTATTAGTGACGGCCGCAGTAACTCCTATTTCAATTGGAACAATAACTTGGTCTTCAATACCTGAAAGTCAATTAACGAATTTAGATTGTACGTCATCTGATTGTTCAACTGCAAATATTACAGCAGTTTTAACAACAATTTACACTGCTACCTTTACAACAAGTGAAAATTGTATTGTAACTGATACGCTAAAAATCACTATTAATAGTCCAGTTGGTGGTTTCACTGTTGGGGTACCAAATATGTTCTCTCCAGATGGAAATAATGAAAATGATGTATTATACGTTCGGAGTTTTCAAGATAAATTAATAAAAGACATGGTTTTCAGAGTGTTTAACCGCTATGGACAATTGGTCTTTGAGTCGATGGATCCAAACACAGGTTGGGACGGCAGATTTAACGGAAAAGATGAAAATGCTGGAGTTTTTGTTTACACACTCGAATATGAGCTCTTAGATGGTACAAGTGGAACATCAAATGGTAATGTAACATTAGTAAGATAAGAATTATGAAAACAAGAATCATATTTACTGGTATATTGGCTTTCATTTGGTCAATCAATACTATCGCGCAGCAAGACAAACATTTAAGTATGTGGAATGAAAATGCCTCTCAATTTAATCCTGCGGCAGTTGGAATAATGGATGAAGACATTCGTTTGTTGACAAATTTCAGAATGCAATGGCTGCCATTAAGCGGAGAATCGATGCGCACGAATACCTTTTCATTTGATGCGAAATTAATTAAAAGTAAAGGGACCGATAGTCATTTAGGCATTGGAGTTAACTTTGTAAACGATCAAACAGGAAACTCTAAATTTACAACGAATTCCTTTTCTATACCGATTGCTTATAATATCGAATTGAATAAAATGAATTCATTTTCAGTTGGTGTTGCTCCTGGTTATTATTCTCAAAGTATAGGAGGAAGTCAAACATGGAATAATCAATGGAATGGTTCCTCTTTTGATCAAACACTATCAAATGGAGAAACTTTCATTCCAAAAGTAAACTCTTTTGATATTGGTACAGGCATTCAATATAAAATCAAATTTGATGATGTATCACATATCACGGCAGGATTTTCTGTTAATCATTTGAATACTGCAGGAACAAATTATACTTCGGCAGGAACAGGATTGTTTAAACAATTTAACTTTCATATTAGCGCAACGAAATTTGATTCGCAAAGACGATTTGGTATTTCACCGCAAGCATTAGTTACATTAATGGGGCCTAACTATAATATTTTGGTTGGTTCTTATTTTGACCATGAATTGTTCGAAAGTTCAAAACGAACAGATTATGTCCAGCGTTCATTCATATCATACGGATTTTTTATGCGTTGGAAAGATGCTTTCATTATTTCTGCAGCATTTAAAACCAATGGATTCAAATTTGGTATTAGTTATGATGTCAATTTATCGAAACTAAGCACTGCGACACGATCAAATGGAGCATTAGAACTTTTCTTAAAATATTCAATTGTTTCAGATCAAAACTCACGAATTGGTGATCGTAAATTATTCCGTTGGAGAGGCGGAGGTGCTTTATAATTGCTAAAAAAAGAAGGCAGAACATTAACAATATGTTCTGCCTTCTTTTTTTGCTATCATTTTACCTCCCTGAATCCCACCTGTATGAACAAATAGAATAGAACAGTTCCTGATGTTTTCCTTTTCAATCCAATCAAAAAGAGCGAATAAAACTTTACCTGTATATATTGGATCAAGCGGAATTTTAGTTTGTTTAAAAAACTGTTCCATAAAATCAAGAAGTTGAGAAGTATACTTCCCATACCCACCAAAATGATAATCTGTCAATACCTCTACTCTATTTAATAATTCGTTTGCATAAGTTGCTTCAATTCCTGATTGAATATATAGATTTTTCATTTCAGCAATTGAATCAAATCCTTTTAAAACAGGTACAACGCAAAGTTTTGATTCTTCAGATAAAGAAAGTAGAATCCCAGCACTTGTCGTTGTAGTGCCTTGAGCTACAAAAATATATTTATAATCATTCGGAGTTTCCAAAAGAATTTTCTGACAACCAATCAACCCATAATAATTACTTCCTCCTTCAGGAACAATATGAAAATTAGGATATTCATATGATAATTCTTCTTGAAAAGATTTTTCATTTTTGAAAGCATACCGATCCCTAGAAATAAAGACTAATTTCATCTCAAGTAAAGCACATTTTTTCAATGTTTCGTTTGAATCGATTGTTAATTCTTCTCCTCTTACTATTCCAATTGATTTTATTCCAATTTTATGACAAGCTGCCGCAGTGGCCAGTAAATGATTTGAGAAAGCCCCACCAAATGTCAATATTCCTTCAGTTTTCAGTTGAATGGCATGTTCAACATTGTAGTGTAATTTCCGCCATTTATTGCCAGAGACATTTTCATCTATCAAATCATCCCTTTTAATAAACAATTTTATAAATCGCTTGTTTAAATTATCTAGGTCAATTTTTTGAACGATAGAATTTTCAATATTGAACATTACTTAAATAGTTAGATTAGAAAATGTTAACTTTGTTAAATGGAAAATGATATGTCAGGCTTTTCGGAAAAATCTCAATTGACTGAAAACGATTATTACTTGAGTCCTGAAGGATACATCATTTTCACCGAAAATTATCATAGGAAAAGGGGTTATTGTTGTAAAAGTGGCTGTAAACATTGTCCATTTGGTTATAATAAAAAAACTGGCGAGTTTAAAAAAAATCAATAAACACCTTTTTCTGGAAATCTACCTTTGTACTGTCCCATGATGTTTTTGATATAAGCAATATCAGCATCAACATCACCCGTTGGATGAAAAATACTGTGAAAACCACCTGTTTTCTTTTCATAGTCCATGTAGCAGATATAAACGGGAACTTTTGCTTTTAATGCGATATAATAAAAACCTTTTTTCCAATTCGGGTTATAGCTTCTTGTTCCTTCTGGTGTAAATACCATGAACAATTTTTCATGCTCATTAAAAAGTTTAACAGCCATTTCAGTGATATTATTATTTTTCTTTCTATCGACTGGAATCCCTCCAATTGCTTTTAAGATCCAACCAAGAGGCGGGAAAAATAAATCCTTTTTTATTAATATTTTTGGTTTAATACCATACATCACAAAAGCCATTCTACCAATTACAAAATCCCAGTTGGAAGTATGAGGTCCAACAACAATAACGCATTTATCAATTCCTTTAGGTGAATGCTGGTCAATTTTCCAACCTGATAATTTTAAAAGAAAACGTACTAAATATTTCATGCTCAAAGTTAGGTATTAAACAAATACCTTTACTTTTACACAATGTATTTTAGAAAAAGCTTTTTTCATTTTTTATCAATTACTATTCTTTTGGTATTTGCATGGCTTTTTCTCTTTTTAAACCAAGCAATTTTAACGGAAAACTCAAACAACAATTTACAGTACGTTCCTGAAAACGCAAGTTTTGCAGTGCGTGTTGATGTACGAGAACTTACCGAAAAAACACTCTTCTCAATTTTTCTAGAATCGAAAGATGAAGTTGTTATTTCTTTATTACAAAGTTCTATTTCAAAAAACATGAATACTGAAGGTCAATTCAAGAATTATGGAATTGATTATTTGTCTGACATCGTTGTTTTTGAAATTCCATATAAAACATCAACTATACAAGGAATTCTTGTAAATGTTAACAACGAACTTCTATTTAACAAAAACCTTATTAACTCAAAAAACGCATTTGCGTGCAATGATAATGTCGGAGTAATACTTAATTACGATAATTATAAAGATCAAATTCGAGCATCAGAATTAAAAAAAATAGCTAGAAATATTGTTAAAAAGAAGCCCCATAATTCAACAATCAATTTCACTGAAAATCATGGTTCAGGTAAATTTATTGAGACTTATTCTAAAGGAAATTACTTTGGTGAATCTTCCTATTTTGGAAAAACAGCTATTTTATTCGAATTACAAGAAAAAAGTTTAATGTTATCTGGTAATCTAGCTCTAAACTCAACTAATTCTAAAAAAATTAAAAGCTTAACAAAAATTATTGAACCGAAAGGAATACATTTTTCAAGTACAATTATTCCAAACTTTTTGGTTGATTCTTTAAATGGTTGGTTGAATCAATTTACTCTAAAAACGCCTTCAATTAAAAATATATCATTAAATTTAGTTGAAACAAAAGTAATTAATCATTCATCTGGTTTCTTTGTTATTCCTCAAATCGAGTTATTAATTGAGTTTGACAAAGATTTTTCAATTCAAGATTTTTTATCTTCAAGAGAATTAATGACCTATTTAGATTATTCACTTCAAAAGAATCACATTAGTTTTCAAGAGGAAAAACTATTTTTCAAACAGTTAAGTTCATCTTCCATCTATATTGGGATTAATGAAAATCCGACCTTCAAAACAGTCTACGCAAATGAAATTGTGAAAGTTCAAGGTGATTTAAAAGCACTTACAACAATCAAAGGAGGAGGAATGATGACTGCATTTCTGGAAATGCCACCAATCTATAGTGCGAGTAAGAATTTAGTAAAACACACAGAATCGTTCAATCTGAGTTTTGTTAAGTCTAAAAAAACGAATGTTACTATAAAAGGTGAATTAAAATTTTCAAAAGACCATTACCCAATGAATGAACTTATAAAGTTCCTCTTAGTAAGTCAATTGTTGAATTAATTCATTAAAATAGCTAGGGGCATATTTCAATCGTGAACCATACCAAGAAAACATTTCTCCATCAACGATTACAACTTTTGACATTGGATATTTGAGTTCAATTTCAAGTATATCATCCACTTTAAAAGGATATGGTTCTGAGCTTAAGAAAATATAATTTGGTTGTTTATCTGAAGAATCTTTCAATTCGGGATAACGCTCTTCTTGACAAAAATTCTCAAATCCTAATTCACGAATCATTGAATCAATAAATGTATTTGTACCAGCTACAAAATAGGGATTTTTCCAAATGAAGTAAAGTACACTTTTGCTAGAAACTGTATGAACAATTTTAGTAAACTCGAGTTTTATTGCAGAAACAATTTCATTCGATTCCATGGTTGAATTTGTCAAAGCGCCAATTTGATTGATCATTTCATACGCTTTTTCTAATGTTGAAATATCACTCATCCAAACGGGTGAAATCTCTTTTAACGATTCAATATCTTCTTTCGTGTTTTCTTCTTTGTTTCCAATAATTAAATCAGGTTTTAAAGCTCGAATCGTATCAATATTTAGTTGCTTTGTCCCTCCTACTCTGGTTTTACTCTTAAACCAATGTGCAGGATGAATGCAAAATTTTGTTATTCCAATAACTTTTTCATCCAGTCCTAAATCACATAACAATTCAGTTTGGAAGGGAACTAAAGAAACAATCCGACATGGAATTTCTTCCAGTCGGATCGTTTGATTCATTTGATCTGTAAACTGTTTTGCCATTAAGACATTGCAGAAATTATATCGTAACGTGTTACAATATGATGACCACCTTCAGGCATTTCAACCAATACAGCTGGCGTATTTTTATTTATCAATTTACACAATTCTTCCAAATGAGTTGCCGCCTTAACTGTTGGAAAAGGAGCTTTCATAATCGTAGAAATTGCCGCATTTCTTAATTCAGGATTTTCTACTAATACTTGGTAAACATCGCTTTCATCAATAGATCCAACAAATTTCCCATCTTTCATAACTGGAATTTGTGAGATAGAAAATTTACGCATCGCAGCAATTGCATGTGAAACAAGTTCTTCGGCATAAACTGTAACTAAAGGTGTATTTCTATGCTGAGCAACTAATTCACCGGCTGTTTTAAACTCTTCATCAAGGAAGCCTCTTTCTCTCATCCAATCATCGTTGAACATTTTACCAACATAACGACTACCATGATCGTGAAACAATACGACAACAACATCATCTTCTGTTAATTGATCCTTTAATTGAAGCAATCCTTTAATTGCAGAACCAGCTGAATTTCCAACGAAAATTCCTTCTTCACGTGCAATTTTTCTCGTGTAAACAGCAGCATCTTTATCTGTTACTTTTTCGAATAAATCAATCACATCAAAATCTACATTTTCAGGAAGAATATCTTCTCCAATTCCTTCAGTGATATATGGATAAATCTCATTTTCGTCAAAGATTCCTGTTTCTTTATATTTCTTAAATACAGATCCATACGTATCAATTCCCCAAATTTTAATGTTCGGATTTTTCTCTTTCAAATACTTTCCAACTCCAGATATTGTACCACCAGTTCCTACACCAACAACAAAATGAGTAATCTTACCGCCCGTTTGTTCCCAAATTTCTGGTCCAGTAGATTCATAATGCGCTGTTCTATTCGATAAATTATCGTATTGATTCGCATACCAAGAATTCGGCGTTTCTTCTGCCAATCTTCTTGAAACTGAATAATATGAACGAGGATCAGTTGGCTCAACAGCTGTTGGGCAAACAACAACCTCTGCTCCAACGGCTCTCAGAATATCCATTTTTTCTTTGGACTGTTTATCATTCAATACACAAATCAATTTATAACCTTTGATAATGCATCCAAGAGCTAAACCCATTCCTGTATTTCCAGAAGTTCCTTCAATAATTGTTCCTCCAGGCTTTAAAAAACCAGCTTTTTCAGCATCTTCAATCATTTTTATAGCCATTCGATCTTTAACAGAATTTCCAGGATTAGTTGTTTCTACTTTCGCTAATACGGTCGCTTTAACATCTTTGGTTACAACATTTAATTTTACAAGAGGCGTATTTCCAATTGTTTCAAGAATATTATTATAAAATTTCATTGTGTTTTATTTTGCGTAAAGATATATAACCAAAATTCTAATTCCGAATTAAGTTTTCGGAAATAATATTTAATTTATGAAGGGAATTATTTCATGTTTTTTTCGTTGGATTATATCCAGCGCTAAAAACATATAACCCCTAAATGGGTATAAATACTTTTTGTGGTATAATAACGATTACTCATAATAATAAATTATCGATTTAGGGAACAAGCGAAACGAAAAGAGTATATTGGGGAAGAAGAGAATATTATTTCTTCTTGAAAAATTTAACTGACACAATCGGCAGAACAAAAATCATCAAGGTAAGGACTGATATAAATAAATCAAACTCTTCAGATTCTATCCATTTGTATTTATTATTATTCTTGAAAACGAATGTAAGGTTACTACTATAATTAATATGATTCTTATTTATTTCGCTATCATGCAATTTAACTTTTTCTTTTATTTTGGAATCTCCTATTTTAAAAATAAAAGTATCTTCTTTTTCAAAATTAAAATTTTCCAAATCTGAAGAAACATTAATTAATTTCAATTGATAATCTCGATTGTTTTTCAAAATTGAACTTAAATTCAAAATCAAATCTCCGTCAGAATTCAACTCTTGGTCTGCTAAAACTAACTCCTTTATAATTTTTTTGTTCTCATCAATAATTTGGATTTTACCTTCATCAAAATTATAATTTCCATAATGAACCAACATTGAAAAGCACAATTTCAATCCTAAAATTCCAATTACAATAAATGCTGACTTTTCGAGAAACGCATATTTTTCCATTAGAACCACAAATGATTTAGCGACATAACGCATCGCTAGAATCCCAATAAAAACGCCAATACAAATAATAAAATAGTTTTTCGACATGGAAACTACTGCAAAAATATTATCGATGGAAAATACAATATCCATGAATTCAACAGCCAAAACAGTTGACCAAAACACACCAATTACACCTACGGTTGAACGATATATAATACTTTTCTTTGTTTCTGAAACAGTTTCTTTTGCTTCTGTCACTGAATTTTTACTGAAAAAGCTAAATGCCATCCAAATCAAATACAAACCACCAAGCGGTTTTAACCACCAAATTTCTAAGATTGATTCGACCAAGACTAATGCAATACCGCGAAATAAATAGGCTCCAAAAATTCCATACCGCAAGGCTTTAGATTGCTGCTCTTTGGGTAAATCCTTCACCATTGTTGCTAAAACAGCCGCATTGTCGAAGGATAAAATTACTTCCAATAAAAGAATACTTAAAATTAAAAAAATAGCATTCAATGGTTTCTCAGAAAGCATAGAGAGTAATTCATTCCATTGTTCTATCATCTTATTTAACTTTTTTTTGGATTACAAAGATAGTTTTTCTGTTCTTTATAAAGACCATTTCATCTATAAATTCAGTAGTTTTGTTAGAAACATTCATCCATGGATTTTCATCTTGTTTCAGACTTTCAGCCTACAGGTGATCAGCCAGAAGCAATTCGACAATTAGTTGAAGGTTTAATTGCTGAGCAACCTTATCAAACACTTCTTGGTGTGACAGGAAGTGGTAAGACTTTTACTATTGCGAACGTCATCCAACAGGTAAACCGACCAACGTTAATTTTATCGCATAATAAAACGTTAGCGGCTCAATTATATGGCGAATTCAAACAGTTTTTTCCAGAAAATTCTGTTGAATATTTTGTGTCCTATTATGATTATTATCAGCCTGAAGCATACATGCCTGTAACAGGAACATATATTGAAAAAGACCTTCAAATCAATGATGAAATTGAGAAGTTGAGACTTTCAGCTTCTTCAGCTTTATTGTCTGGCAGAAGAGATGTGATTGTGATTGCGTCTGTTTCTTGTATCTATGGAATTGGAAATCCGAATGAATTTGCAAACAGCATAATTAGCTTAAAAGTTGGTGAAAAAGTATCGCGAAATAAATTTTTATTCAAATTAGTTGAGAATTTATATTCACGTGCCAATGCTGAATTCAAACGTGGAATGTTTCGTGTGAAAGGAGATACCGTTGATATTCATTTAGCGTATGCTGATTATGCGATTCGGATTGAATTTTGGGGTGATGATATTGAGGCAATTTCGTCTATTGATCCAATTTCGAATGCCAAAATAGAAACCTTCAACGACATCAATATTTACCCTGCAAATATCTTTGTGTCTAGTCCAGAAACAACGCGTAAAGCTGTTGACATGATCGG
>CANNKP010000100.1 GCA_947505255.1 Flavobacteriales bacterium | reverse complement strand
TCAATATCTCCTTGTTCCCAAAAAACAATTGCCCTAGATTCTTTTCCATCTCGGCCTGCTCTTCCTGCTTCTTGAAAATAGGCTTCAAGTGATGGCGGAAACTCATAATGTAAAACAAAACGCACATTTGGTTTGTCTATTCCCATTCCAAAAGCATTCGTAGATACCATTACGTTGATTTTTCCTTCCAACCAATTTGTCAGCATTAGATTTCTGTCGTCTTTGTTCATGCCACCATGATAGACTCCAACGCTTACTTTGTTCATTTGTAAAATCTTTGCTATCTCCTTAACGCTCTTGCGTGTCTGGCAATAAACAATTCCACATAGCGAAAAGTTTTTTGTGCAATAATCTACTATTTTCGAGAGTTTATTTTCTGTTTTATATGCCTCATAACTCAAATTTGATCTTTCAAAAGATGCTTCGTGAATTTTAGGATTTTTTAATCGTAATTGTTTGATTATATCCGCTCTTACTTTTGATGTTGCCGTTGCAGTTAGAGCAATAATAGGCACTTCCGGATGAATCTCACGCAACTTATAAATCGCTTTAAATGAAGGACGGAAATCATGTCCCCATTCAGAAATACAATGCGCTTCATCAACAACAATGAGCCCAATATTCATTAATTTGAAGCGTTCAATAAATAGTTTCGACTGCAATCTTTCGGGTGAAGTATATAAAAAATCTAATCCTCCAAAGCGCGCATTATCGAGCGTAATATCAATTTCACGGTAACTCATACCGCTAATTATCGACTTTGCACGAATTCCTTTTGATTGTAAATTGGTAACTTGATCTTGAATTAATGCAATTAAAGGAGATACAACAAGCGTGATACCTTCTCGCGCAATACCTGGTATTTGAAAGCAAATTGATTTTCCTCCGCCAGTAGGCAGAAGTGCAAGCGTATCATGACCATAAATTACATCGTCGACAATTTCTTCCTGAATAGAACGAAATTGGTCGAATCCCCAGTATTTTTTTAATATTTCACGACTTTTTTCCATGCATCAAATTAGAAGTCAAAAATAGAGAAATTAATTTCTATCAATGAACTTAAATTTATTTGATTGCTCAATCATTCTACTTATCTTCGTCACACGAAAATTAAAGTATGTTACAAGACACCATTTCAGTTAAAATCACAAAGACTACAAACTCTCATATAGGAGATGTAGATTGGGATAATTTGCCTTTTGGCAGAGTTTTTTCAGATCACATGTTGGTCATGGATTATTCAGATGGTGAATGGCATCAACCTGAGATTATTCCATTTGCGAATCTTTCCCTTCATCCTGCAACTTCGGCAATCCATTATGGCCAGTCGATTTTTGAAGGAATGAAAGCCAATAAGGCTGAAAATGGAGATGTATCTATTTTTCGTCCAGCTATGAATGCAAATCGTTTCAAAGAATCTTGTGAGCGTATGTGTATGCCCACAATTCCTGAAGATGTCTTTACGGAATTAGTGCGTAAAACAGTTGAAATTGACAGTAATTGGATTCCAAACAAGGAAGGTTATTCGCTTTATATTCGTCCGTTCATGTTTGCAACAGATGAGTTTTTAGGGATTCGCCCTTCTGAAACATATAAATTTGTGATTTTTACGTGTCCAGTTGGAGCGTATTATTCTGAACCTGTTAACGTTAAAATCGAAGAGTTTTATACACGTGCTTCAGTTGGAGGAGTGGGTAGAGCAAAAACTGCTGGAAATTACGGTGCTGGTTTATATCCTGCAAAACTTGGTCAAAATCAAGGGTTTCATCAATTGGTTTGGACTGACGGAAAGGAACATAAATACATTGAGGAATCAGGAACAATGAATATTGTTTTTATCATTAATGGAACAATTATTACACCTTCGGAAGATACTGATACAATTTTAAGAGGTGTCACAAAAAGGTCAGTAATTGAAATTGCAAAAAGCTGGGGAATTCCTGTTGAAGAAAGAAAAGTTTCTGTTGAAGAAGTTGTAGCGGCTATCAAAAACGGTACAATGCAAGAAGCTTTTGGTGCTGGAACAGCTGCAACGATTGCTCCAATAGCAAAAATTGGATACCGTGATGAAATTTTAGAATTACCACCAGTTGATACTTTCGTAATATCGACGAAAATAAAAAATTATTTAGATGATTTGAAAGCAGGTAAAGTCGAAGATACCTTCGGTTGGTGCTTGAAAGTTTAATTTTTAAAATATCTAAAAGGCTTCTTTCAATTGACGGAGGCCTTTTTTTATGGAAATAAATTGTTTTTTCATCTTCTTGAAAAAAAGATATGCGTTCAATTCTATTATTTTTTGTTTTTGCTTTTTGCAAATTAGCAGTTGGTTTCAGTCAGGCTGATTCAGTATTGGTCGTTTTTGAATTTACTGATAATACATTCAAAGAAAGTATCCAAAATGTAAATGCAACGTTTACAGTTTCTACAAAATCAAAATACCGAACTTCCAATTCAAAAGGTAAAATTGAAGTATTTGTTCCTAATAACTCATTGATATCCTATAAATTCAATCATGCAATTTATGAATCAGTAACTGGCGTTAAAAAAGTTTATTTAAAAGAGCTAACCGATACGTTTACTATTTCAATTGAAATGGTTGCGTCCAAAATAAATTCCTTAAAAGAAATAGTCATTAAAGCACCTGGCGTTCCTGATACTGTTTTTGAATCCAAACGTTTAAGCGTAGCTGATTTTGAAGTGCAACAAAATGGTCGTTTAGTGCTATTAACGTATCCAAAACAATTAAGAAAAGGCAGTGAATTGCTTCTCTACGATGGAATAGAAGTTCTTAATACATTTAGTGTTCCAGGTGTTGCACAAGAATTAGTAAGAGATTATAGAGGAAATGCTCATGTTGTCTGTGATGAGAATGTTTATGGACTGCACATCCAAGCGCAAAACATTGAGATTTCGACTTTAGAAAAAGAGTATTATTTAAAATACTTAGCGCCAATTTTAGACACGAATAGAAATAAAATGTTCTTTTCGAATTTCAACAAAGATTATCCTGCATTTGACTATTATGCGTTTGATCAATTGGATTCAACTTATTCTAAAATCATAAAAATTGAGGATGAATTGATGATGGAATTATATAAGTCTGAATATAAATGGGTTGATGTCCGCACGAAGCTTTGGGCAAAACAAAAAGAACATGAAACAGGCATAGAAGCTGAAATTTGGGTTGGTGCCAATTACTTCACGCAATCAATTTATTACAAAGAATTATATGCTCCTTTGTTTTCCAAAAACGATACAATCTACGTCTTTGATTATTATAGAGACAAATTATTTTCCTTTGACAGAATAGGACATCCAATTGATAGTGTTGCTATTTATCACCATTATCAGCCAAAATCTACGGGTTGGAAAAAAGAATTAATTCAAGACAAAGGAACGGGAGAAATTTATGCTGTTTATGACCGTTCTGGTTATTCTTATATTGGATTGATTGACCCCAAAATAGGAGAAATTAAAGAACAAGTTCGATTAGAATTCAGATACGTTGATAAAATTTCTATCCACGATAACTTCGTGTATTATGTTTATCGTCCGTTTGAAACAGCTCAGAAAAAATTCTTGTATAAAGAAAGATTACCGTACAATTTTGGTTTTGCTAAAGTTCCTTATGGAACAGAAACCTCAATTGAAACAGGTAAATGATCTGAATATCCACCTAAATATTTTGCTCCACCATACGTTCTAAAAGGTACAATAATCCCTTTGTATTCTGTTAAAAGGTAATCAAATGAATGAATAACACCAGATTCTGGAACGATTTTGATTCCTTTTTTCTTTGTCATTCCTTGTGACACAAAAATATGATCTAAAATATCCCATTCTTCCTTGTAGTTGTAACTGCCTCCAAATTTTCCAGATGTTGCACAAATCATTGGCGTTAATTTTTCTTGAATAAGTTGAGGAGCTTTATCAATTGGATAATCATTCAAATCACCCATAAATACAATCTTGTAATTACAATTGATTTTCAATAAAGAATCAATGAAGTGACGAGCAGTGTTTGCTGCTTGCAATCTATTTGCTTCGCTTTCATCTTGTCCAGCTCTTCTGCTTGGCCAATGATTCACCATTCCAATTATAGTATCCTTTTTCATCGAAAATTTAGCCCACAAAATATCACGTGATGAAGGTGCTGTTTGTTCAGGCAGAACAAATCTCAAAATTCCAGATTGTGCAAGTTTTAGTGTTGAACTATCGTATGCCAATGCGACATCTATTCCTCGAGCATCCATACTTTCGTAATGAACAACACCGTATTTTTGCATTGTCGTAGAATGCTTCAAAACATCACGAACAACAGTTTCATTTTCAATTTCACACATTCCTATCATCAATGGATTTTTCATTTCATCCAATACTTGATTAATGTGCTTCAATTTTTCAAAATATTTAGCTGAATTCCATTCGTTTTTACCAGCAGGTAGAAATTCAGCATCATCATTTACACCATCGATGGTGTCGAACAAATTATCAACATTATAGAAGACGATATTTCTAACAGTTTGTGAACTAGATACAAAACTGAATGTAATTGAAAATAAGATTAAGATGATAAATTTCATATGTTTAATATTTTGATAAATATAGGTATAACAATCTCAAATTGATTTTGAATGGTTATTAATTTAATGTGAATTTAATACCCAATTCCTTGCCATTGGACCTTCGCAGAAAATTAAGTCAAGAATAGATAAATTTGGATGAAATTCTTCACCCGTTGAAAATACTTGCTGATAAAAAGGTATTGCGTTTAAGGAATTAAAATCATACAATCTATAGTCTTTGAGAATTGAGCCTTCTACATATTCAGTTGAATGATTCAGGGTGATTGGAATTGACAACCATTCTACAATTCGTTCAGTTATAGCTGATGTGTAAAGACACAAATTCTTTTCTTTATTGAAAATCAACTCTTCAACTTCCATTCCATAATGATCAAAAAATGGGGCAGAGGAGTAGGCCGTTTTTATGGAACGCCATAATTTTACTTGCCAATCGGTTTCAGTGCTTAATTCAACTTGATCAATCAATGTTTTTGAACCATTTGGACGGAACAACGGAATATTCAATTGCTGCACGCCATTTGGAGAAAGTATTTCACATCGAGATCGAATTGTTCCTTTTAAAATATGCTCTTTCATCTCGAAAATTGGATTCGATGAATTCGCTAATTTTTTAAAGTATTCAACATTCCCAAAAAAAGCAATTGGAAATACAGTCAACATTATTCAATCAATTTGAACAATCTATCCCAACGAATTCCGATATTAGGATCCGAACTTTTTGAGAACCAAACCAACGAGGCTCTTCCAACAATATGATCTTCGGGCACAAAACCCCAGATTCGCGAATCCGCTGAATTATAGCGATTATCTCCCATCAACCAGTAGTAATTCATTGCAAAAGTATAGTTTGTAACCTTCTTTTTATCAATGTAAATCCCATCCTTTTTCTCTTCTAATTGATGGCCTTCATATGCCGTAATAATTCTACGGTACCAAGCAATGTTCTTTGCTGAAATAGAAATTGTTTGACCTTTCTTAGGAATCTGGAATTTCGTGAAATCTGTTATTGTATTGTTGATGTATAAATCTTTAGGAAATTGACCTAAATTGCTCAATAAATCCGAAGCTAAAGGTATATATGATTTTGTATCTGAATACTGAGGAGATAAAACCACTTTGAAAACTGCATCAGGATTGTTTTTCGACAATTCAGTTAATTGTTTCTTCGTCAAATTCATTGTATACGTTTTCCCACCGTCTTGCGTAAAGTAATCGCTTCTACTATCCTCCAAACCATAACGCTCTCTCATTGTCTTTTTTCCTGGCTCTAAGAAATTGGTAACAGTATATTGTAAATTTTGAAATTCAGGAACAAATGCTGGCCTTCCATTAACGTATAAAACAGAACTTTTAATTTCCATCCAATCGCCTGGCAATCCAACACATCTTTTGATATAATTCTCTCTTTTATCAACCGGACGATATATCACTCCATAAGTGCTAATTGTTTGACCATTCTGGTGTGCTATTTTCTCTTCAGCAAGCATTTTCCGTGCTTTTTGTTTGTATTTCTCAAGGTTTTGAATCATTCGCTTATTTAAAAACAAATTTGCAAGACTATCTGCCAGAACTACATTTCCTCCTTTTTTTGTCAAACTATCTGTATAAAATTGTTTGGCGATTTGGTATTGTCTGCCAGTTTCAGGATCGTTTTGAAATAAATAAAAAGCTTCATTATTAACTATTCCATGATAATCATGTCCCATCAAACCATCAGGCATACGAGGATCATAAACGGCTGTATCACCTGAAGGGTAATTGAAAACTACCACGTCATTTCTGTTGATTCTTCCAAAACCTGGAATTCGTGTATAATTTCCTGTTTCTAAAGTTGAATAAGATTTTATATTCACCCAAGGCACTGTGTTGTGAACCAATGGAAAAGATAAAGGCGTAACTGGAACTTTTGGTCCATAAGCTAATTTATTCACGAAAAGGAAATCACCAACTAACAGCGTCTTTTCCATAGAACCAGTTGGAATTTGAAAAGGCTCAAAAACGTATGTTCGAATGATACTTGCTGCAACCAATGCAAAAAGAATTGAATCTCCCCATTCTTTTACTTTCGACTTATTTCCAGGTTTTTCTCTTGAGATAGCATTTAATCCTAAAGCGATTACATGTCCAATAATTGGTAATGCTAACAATAATGCTAAATGATCTCCCCAAGCTCTATCTCCAATTTCTTTGCTATTTGCCCAATTTGTTTCAGGTAAAATGTCTTGTTTAGAATTTGCAATTTTTGCCATAATTACATACGGAAAAAAGATTCCCTGAAATGTATCAGCCAAAGAGTAATATCCAAAACGACGAATATATGACACGTTGACAGCAGACCACATCACAATATGGACGCCTGGAAATATCAAAAGTAAAGCCCAAAAAGGTTTTCTACAGCCAATTTTAAAAGCAACATAATAGTTGTAACCGGGAACTAATGCTTCCCACGATTGGCGTCCAGCTTGCTCAAAACTTTTCATCCACATCGCTAAATATGGGTGAACTAAAAGAAATAGGTAAAAATAAAGTACGTTCATTATATATTCAAATTTAATACGTCAGCCATTGTATAAAGTCCTTTTTTGTCCTGTAGCCATTCAGCGGCAATAACAGCACCTAAAGCAAAACCTTTTCTATTATGAGCTTCGTGTGTAATTGTAATTGTATCTACTGGTGATGTGTATTTTATTATATGTGTACCGGGAACATCAGGCTTTCTGTAAGAAGTAACACCTAATTGTCTGTCGTTTGTATGAGGAACATGTCCTTCACCTAAAACCCAAGAAACATAATCTTGATTATTTTCTAAAATTCCATTAGCCAAAGTTATGGCAGTTCCGCTTGGAGAATCAAGTTTTTGAAGGTGATGAATTTCTTCAAGACACGCTTTGTAACCTGTTTGACCAGAAATTAATTGAGCAAGTCGCTTATTGATCTCAAAAAATATGTTGACTCCAATACTAAAGTTAGAAGAATATAAAACACTTCCATTTTGACTTTCGACAGCTTGTTTTACAGCGTCTAATTGATTGTTCCAAGCAGTAGTTCCAACCACAACTGGAGTTTGGTGATCAATACAATATTGTATGTGTCCTGCAGCTAAATCAGGTTTAGTGAATTCTATTGCAACATCAACAGTTGATAAATCAGTATCAGAAAGTAGCTTTTCACTCGAAACTTTCGCAACAATAGTATGTCCACGTTCTAAAGCTATCTCTTCGATTGCTTTTCCCATTTTCCCATAACCAATTAGTGCGATTTTCATATTTATAGAATAAACAAATTTAAATTTTTAACCTTATTGAGCAATAGAATTAGTGAAAATTAAAGTTAAATTTTAATCCAACAGTGTTTTGTCCAAAATAAGCAGGTTCAATTGCTAAACTCAGATCTTGTGAAATATCAAAATGAACAAAATGAGCTTCAATTCCTGCATCAATGACTTGAATTAAATAAACTGCCCCAACGCCAAGAATTGATAAGTCCCTCCAATTTAGATACTGATCGTAGAGAGTCAAAACACCTGGACCATCATAATCGCTCCATCGTTCATCTAAAAGTCCTCCATACGTACGATTTGTATATTCTTGTTTTAATGATTGTTGAGTTAACTGATTTTTAACCAAAAAATACGAAGTTACTCCAAGCGCACCATATATAAGTGGGACTTTCCAATACGCTTTCTTTTTTCCTTTTGGCATGGCAATGTGATTGTATACTTGCCCAGCTCCTGGAATTATGGCTGAAAAAATTACTGCTTTCTTTGGTGAATGAACCTTTATCGTGTCTTTTACAACAAGCGTAACAAGGCTATCTTGCGAAAACACACATGTATATCCTAAAACAAAAACACCAAAAAGAAAAAGTCTCATTAACGGTTTAGAATTTCTATAATTCTATTTAAATCAACTTCTGAATTGAAATTGACAATTAATTTACCATTTCCGGAAGTAGATTTTTTTAGCTCAATTTTAGTCGATAATTTATCGCCTAAATGTTCTTTGAAGGTGAATTGAGTTGCTGTTATTTTTATGGGTGAAGCAGATTTCTTTGTGTTTCCTTCATTAATTCTAGGCTCAACATAACCTTCTCGAATTAATGCTTCTGCATCACGAACAGAAAGACCATCTTCAACAATTCGATTAAAAATCGCCATTTGTAACGATTCATCACCAGCAGAAACAAGTGCTCTAGCATGACCCATTGAAATCACATTATCGCGAACACTCGCTTGAATATCAACTGGTAATTTCAATAATCTCAAATGATTCGTAATACTTGAACGTGATTTCGCCACTTTTTGACTCAATTGATCTTGAGTCAGACTGCATTCTTCAATCAATCGTTGGTATGAAATTGCTACTTCAATTGAATTTAAATCTTCTCGTTGAATGTTCTCAACCAACGCCATTTCAAGCATTGTTTGGTCATTTGCAACACGAATATACACGGGAACTTCTGTCAATCCAGCCAATTGAGAAGCTCTAAAACGACGTTCACCAGAAATTAACTGATAATTATCTCTCCCAAGTTTTCTAACGGTTAAAGGTTGGATAATCCCATGTATTGCAATTGATTGACTCAATTCTTCTAATGCAGCCTTTTCAAAATTTGTTCGTGGATTAAAAGGATTTGCTTCAATGCTATTAATAGGCAACATCGAAACGGACCCAACTAGACCAGAATTTGTGTTTGCTGATTTTGTTGTAATATCAGTTTCAGAATTTTCTAATAATGCACTTAAACCTTTGCCAAGTGCAGATCGCTTTTTTACATTAGAGCTCATCGTTGAATTCAATTATTTTA
>CANNKP010000099.1 GCA_947505255.1 Flavobacteriales bacterium | reverse complement strand
ATTAAGTTGCATCAGACCTTTGAAAGTCTGTTAAATGAATATCAGTTAGAATTAAATGAGATCGATGCCGAAGTGCTCCAAGAGGTAATGCAGATGAAATTGGTTGAGATATCAAAATCCGATGCGAATGAAATAACTGCAACTAAATCGAAACTTACACAAATCCGAAAGGAACTAGATATTATAGAAGGACGGTTTGCCACTGGTAAAATTGACAACCTAATCTACACGAAGTTTAGCGAAAAACACAAGAACGAAATTTCAGAATTGGAGGAAAAACTATCGAACCCCAACCTCACGAGTTCTAACCTTGAAAAGTGCATTAAACATGGAATTAAAATCGCTCAAAAGCTAAGTAAAATATGGGTTTCCGGTGATTTGTTCGATAAGCACAAATTACAACACCTCTTGTTTCCAGATGGTTTTGCTTATGACAAGCAAAACAAGCGAGTTCTAACTTTTCGAACGAACGTGTTTTTTGAGTTAATCCGTTCAATATCAACGGTTTTATCGGGAATAAAAAACGGAGATTCGATCAATATTGACCAAATCTCCGCTAGAGTGACCCCGACAGGATTCAAACCTGTAACCGCTGGAGCCGAAATCCAGTGCGCTATTCAGTTGCGCCACGGAGCCTTTGATGCTACAAAAATAGTCGTTTTTATTCTCTAAAGACGCTTTCGCTCACTTTTTCCAGAATTGAATGGACATTCTTTTAATTTCGAGTGTTGGTCCGCCAGGATTCCAAACGTACACTTTAACTACAGATCCATCTGGATAGCTTCCCATAACACTGCTTTTAATTGAAATTGAATTCTCTCCTTTTTTTGTTGCATCCGAAAGCTGATATTCAGCACGCTTATATGCTTGGCCATTTCGTTCAACTGAAACGACTAGAATTGAATTTGTTACCTCTTTGGATTCAAATTCAACTTCACAATCCACAATGCTACAATTTTTGACAAGCTCTTCCCTATTCGGGGAAAAAGCGATTTCTTTATCTACTTTAAACGACCCGCATTTTGAAAAATTAAGTGAATAATTTGTCACTTCAGTTCCTGAAAGCTGTTCAATCGATTGAGAAACATTCCAAAACCAACAAGCATCTGATTTTTCTTTTGAGGTTTTCAGAACTTTAAAAGATGTGCAAGGTGCATTGCCAGTATTGTAAACCCTAATTTTTGCCCTAATAGGATCACCAATTTCATAACAGAGTGTGTATTTTTTTTCCAATTCAGCACTAATTAAACCGTTAGGATCTTGCACTTGGTTATGACTTAATAAAAGAATGATTTTTTCGTATTGCTTGAAATCTCCCAAATTGGTTAATTCGGAAACACTATTTACTGGAAAAATATCATGAGACTTATATGCTTTCTCTAACGTATTATACTTATGAAAGGATTCATTATCATAATAGTACATCAAATCTCGCGCTTTATAAGATGCGTTAACAATTACTGCTACTTTTCTTTTCTGAAAACTGTGAACTATCTCTGCCGTTTCCTTCCATCCTTCTCCATCTCTTTTCCCTGGGTCAAATTGATAGAAAAAATGGAGCATTAAAATCATGAAATAAGATCTAAAAAGCCATTTACCTTTCTCTAAATGCAAGAATAAATATCCAATGGATAAATACAATCCGAAACTCGCAAACAAAACGTATCTGACCTGAAAAGAAGGAATATATTGGGCTAAATAAAAATTAATTAAAAGTGGTAGAATAAATAACAGCCACAACACTAAAAATATTCGCCAAGAAAATCCTTTTGTAAACCAAGAATAACGCAATCCAATGATCAGAAATACTGGAGATAAAAAATAGGGAATAATTAAAGGATAATAAGCTTGGTCGTTCCCAACAACCTTGAGCAAAATATATTTAAAGTCATCAAATGTTGAGAGTCCTAGCCAGAAATTCTCATCGGGGACAACACTTTTAAAAATCACTAATTGTGGTATAAATAAAATAGCACTCAGTATATATCCCAAACAAAGCGTTATAACAAATTTTCTCTCCTTGTTCCAATAAAATAAACAGCCAATAAATTGAACTATTGGAACCAAAACAGCATTGTAATGTGTGTATGGAAGTGCCACATTTATTATAATTAATGCAAATAACCACTTTTTTATTCCTGTTTCGAGAAAAAATATGAATAAATAAATGGAGCAAGCAGTTAAAAGCAAAACTAATTGGAAAGCACGTATTTCATGACTAAAATCAAAGTGTAAATTTGAAAACAAAAAACAACTCGATACAAACAATGTAAACCAGCTGTTTCCCGTTCTTTTGGTAATTTTAAATAGAAAGAATGCCGTGCAAATACTAAACAAAATATTTAGTGATTTCACTGAAACCAAACCAATACCAAAGAGCTTAATCCAACCATGAAGTAGCAGATAATAAAGCGGCGGATTGCCCTCTCCACCATAAAATGTATTCAGTAATTCTGAAAGTGATTGTTGCGCATGAAATACACTATAAGCTTCATCTCCTTGTAATTCAAGAAAAGGTAATGCACAAAACTTGATTAAACTATGAGCAACTAAAATAACGACCAATAAAAATGTTGATTGTTTGTGTTCCTCACTCAATCGATTTGCTACAGCATAAAGCCTATCCTTCAATTTCATTGGCACATTTATTCCATTTGAGTCCAAATATAAAAGTTATAATCAACACTATAAAATGTTATTTTTGCATTCAGTACTCATCATTATCAAATAATTGAGTAGAACAGACGTTTGTAAGACAAATATTTACAATGAGATTGCTTTTATTTTTTCTGGCGCTTAGCGCAAACTTAACTGCTCAAATTGGAATGGGCCAATGGCGTTTGCACGTGCCAAACCGCACTGCCGTTGATGTTGTAGCCCAAAACCAAATAGTTTATGCTGCCTTCGGTAATGGTTTGTTAGAATTTGATAATGATGCTAATGAATCGAGTCTTTGGACTGATGCTAATGGCTTGTCAGATATCAATTTAACGTGTTTAGGGAATTATTCTTCTCAAAATGCCTTATTTATAGGTTATGATAATGGGAATATTGACAAAATCGTTGATAACCAAGTAACGAATATTCCTGCTATTCGACTTGCACAAGTTCCTGGCAATAAGCGAATCAATAAAATTATTTCACATCAAGGATTTATGTATTTCGCGACAAGTTTTTCAATTGTTAAAATAGATCCTGTTAAAAATGAAGTCAAAGAAACATTTTATCCAACCGCAGAAGGTTCAGCTATATTGGATATTGCTTTTAGAGGTGATTCAATTTTTGCATTGACTCCAGAAAAGTTGATGAGAGGAAACCTAAATAATATGGCATTAGCTGATCCATCACAATGGGTAATTGATGCAAGATTAGATGTCATTACAGCTAATTCATATAAGGATATTGAAATAATTTCAAATGAGATTTTTGTACTCTTGCAAAACGATGCTTATGGTTTGGACTCCGTTTTTCATGTTACCAATTCTGGAAAAATAAATGTTTATAATGAACCTTTTAGTTTAGAAATCAATTCATTGACAGCAGACGAAAACAGGGTAGTAATAAATGCCGATGGGGCAATCTATTTTGTTAATTTGGATTATTCTTTTTATAAAGTTTATTCTGCTTATTCATTAAATACTTGGATTTCTGTTAGAAACAGCTGCACTGTTGGAGGAGTTACGTGGGCGGCAGACAATGGAAAAGGACTAATTAAAATTAACAATGAATATTCTTTAACACCCTATTCATTTGAAGGTCCGCCTAAAAAGGAATTTTATTCAATGGATTGGCAAGCAGGAAAATTGGCTGTTGTTGGCGGAGGATTATCCTCAGCAGCTTCAACATTTGGCAGTTCAGGTCTTTATTTGTTTGAAGATGAAAAATGGTCTTTACGAGATAAAACCAATATGAATATGTGGTCCACAGCTAATATTTGGGATTATTTGGCCGTTTCTATTGACCCAACAAATTCCGACAACATAGCAATTGGTACGTATTCTCAAATTCCAATTTCAATAATGGATGGAAGCGGACAAGTTGTAGATACATTTACGCCAGCAAATTCAACCTTACAGTTTACGGAATTGGCTTCAACAAACGCGATGATTACATCAATACAATATGATGCATCTGGAAATTTATGGGTTCTAAATGGTTATACCAACACTCCTTTGAATGTTTATACAAAAGGTGGAGATTGGTATGCTTATGATTCTGGAAACGCTGCGGAAAATAGATTTTCTAAAAAACTAGCTGTTGATTATAATGGGAATTCTTGGTTTAGTATTGATGGATCAGGATTGTTTGGTTACAACCCAAATAGCACATTTGCTGATGCGGGCGATGACAAAAAAATTAACTTAAATACGGGTGAATTTTCTGGTGCTTTACCTTCTAATACGATAAACGCAATTGCCGTAGATTTTGACAATGAAATATGGATTGGAACAGATAACGGTTTTGCAGTTCTGTATAATTCAGCCTCTTCATTCGACGCAAGTCCAGGTGACTATAATGCACAACGAATAAAAGTTGAATTTGAAGGCAATATTGAATATGTATTAGGAAACACCAATATTACAGATATTGAAATTGATGGTGCAAATAGAAAATGGTTTGCAACGGCAAATTCTGGAATAATCCTTTTATCGGCGGATGGATTAGAGGTTATTAATCAATTTACTACTGAAAATTCTCCGTTAATATCCAATAATATACTAGACATAAAATTGGATCAATCTACAGGCGAATTATATATCATTACAGATAAAGGTTTAATTTCATATCGCACGGATGCGACTTATGAAGACCCGACCTATGAGAGTGTAACGGTTTTCCCCAACCCTGCGCGACCAGATTTTGAAGGACCAATTACAATTCAAGGAATACGTTATAATTCAGATGTGAAAATTACTGATGTTGCTGGTAATTTAGTTTATCAAACAACCTCAAATGGTGGCACTGCAACCTGGGATGGAAAAACAATAACTGGAGAAAAAGTGACTACTGGAGTTTATCTTATTTGGACTGCCGCTAATGAAGGAAAGGGAAGAAAGGTTGGAAAAGTAATGGTTGTTCATTAGGATTTTATAAGTGAAACAAAGCGATACAGCCATTTTTATTCATCGAATTAATTATTCTGAAAGTAGTTTAATCGTCACCTTTTACACCTTACAAAATGGAATTCAAAAATTCATATTTCAAGGTGGGAAGAAAAAAGGCACGGCATTATTTCCGTTATCAATTTGTGAAATCATTTATTATCGCCGTCCAGATAGTGAGCTAGGGAAATTGACGGAAGCCAAACCTCATCAAGCACTCCAAGACATTCCAATGAACCCTGTAAAGGCAACAATTGCTTTTTTTATGGTCGATGTATTGAAACAATGTTTACAAACTGATCAGCATGATGTTTCTCTCTTTCGTTTTTTAGAAAAAACTATTGTAGCGTTAAATGTAACCACAGATTTATCACTTTTTGCAACTCAATTTCTTATTGACTTTTCACTTCACATGGGAATTGATCCACACATTCAAGAATCAAATAAGCGGTATTTTCATTTACAAGATGGTGATTTCTCCGATTTTGATAGAACAGGAGAATTAGTTGCAGATGGTCCTCCAGTAGTTCTGATTCAATCATTATTGAGAAAAGAAACAATTTCTAACCCTACAAAAGAATTAAAATCAGACGTGTTTGATATTATGATTCACTATTATAAACTACACGTACCAAATTTCAACATTCAAAAATCGTTGGACGTAATTAAAGAAATATTATATTCTTAATTTCTAGGTTCTTTAATAAACATCGTTGAAAAATCAAGATTTTCCATTGAATTCGTTTTGAAATCTCTGACTCTAGCATTCACCATAACCATAAAATCATCTGTCATTATTGGCATAACGGCAGCTTCATCGATAATCATTTGATCACACTTAACAAAAAGATTGTTTCTAATTGTTTCGTCTTTTTCCATACTTGCTTTTTCAAAAAGAGCATCATACGCTTCATTTCTAAATTTAAAAGAATTGAGTTCAGATGAGTTTTCATTTATGTTACCACTATAAAATAAGCTTAAGAAATTCTCTGCATCTGGATAATCCGCAATCCATCCAGATCTCCAAATTTTTGCTTTTCCAGATGCAATTGCTTTTTCACGTTCTGAAAATGAACAAAGTACAATGTTCAAATCAACATTCAAGTTTTGTTTAATCTGCGCTGCCACACCCACGCACATTTTATGTGGAGCAGAACCTTCAATTGCATTTACATAAAAATCTATTGCAGGAAAACCTTTTCCTTGAGCATAACCTGCTGCAGCCATTAAAGCTTGTGCTTGTGCAACATTCTGTTTGTGACCTTTTACTTTGTTATTTGGAAAATTATCCATTAAAGGAACAAAACCATTATCAGCTGGCCAACCTTCTCCCAAAAGATATTTATCTACAATTTCACTTCTATTTATTGCAAGGTTAAATGCTCTTCTTACATCAGGATTTTTAAATTCAGCACTTTCACACGCAAAAGCAATGTAATTCATGCTCATACTAGATTTTGATTCAACCTTGTGCTTCACATTTTTTCCAGCTTGAGCATCCTGAAGCGAGCCAAGTACATTCTCAACATCATTGACAGGAATTTCCAAAACGATATCAACTTCTTTGTTTCTAAAAGCTAACAATTCACTTTTCTTGTCTTTAACGTACGTCATAATGACTTTACTTAAAAAAGGCAATTGGTTTCCAAACTCATCTTTTCTCCAGTATTTTGGATTTCTTTTTAACGTTACTCCTTTATCGTCCATTGATTCCAACATAAAAGGACCCGTTCCAACAGGATGTTTCGACATTTCAGCACCATACATTTCGTATGCTTCATGGGGATAAATACCAAGATTTGTATGTGTTAAAATTTTATCAAACCCTGGAAAAGCTTGTGTTAATGTTATTTCAACTGTTGCAGCATCAAGAACACGAATTCCCGAAACTCCATTTTTTGGTAATGATGATTTTGAATTTTTATAATATTCTTTAGCTCCTTTAATTCGGCTCACTAAAAGATAACTCATTTTATTACCTTTCAAGCCTGAGCAAGCTAAGTCTAGGGTATACTTTACGTCGTCGGCTTTTAATAATCTACCTTCTCCTCCAAAACATTCGTCATCATGAAACTTAACGCCTTTTCTAATTTTAAATGTAAACGTTTTGGCATCAGTAGAAACAGTATAAGATTCCGCAAGAGCAGGCACCACTTTCATCGTTTCAATATCCAATTTTAAAAGTGGCTCATATATTTGAGAATTGAAACGTGAAGTATAAATATCTGAAGTTGCTAAAGGATATAAGTTATTTACTTTTTCAGAGGACATGAATTTAAATTCTCCTCCATACAATTTACCTCCTACTGCATTCAATTGGGGTTCGTCACCAGAGCCACAAGAAGAAATTAATACTGTTAACGCTGAAAAAAGTAAAATAAAAAGATGTCGCATGGTTTCATTGGTTTTGAATTATAACAAATATAAATAAATGTAACTAAATTCAATCAAATTAATAACCTACTTTGCTTCTCACACGGTTTATGACATTTTGCGCTACATTTCTTGCTTTTTCAGAGCCAATTTTCAATGCCTCATCTATTTCTGATTTGTTGGCCATCAAGTAATTGTATTTTTCTCTTTGAGAGGCATATTTTGTAAGAATCAATTCAAATAATGCTGTTTTTGCATGTCCATAACCATAACCACCAGCGATATAGTTTTTTCTCATCTCACTTACTTGCTCAGCATTAGCCAATAATTGATATATCCCAAAAATATGGCATGTTTCAGGATCTTTTGGTTCCTCTAAACCTTTGCTATCGCTCAAAATAGACATCACCTGTTTTTTCAATTCTTTGTCTGGTAAGAAAATATTAATGAAATTATTGCGCGATTTACTCATTTTGTGCCCGTCCGTTCCAAGAACATACATGTTATCCTTTTCAATTTTCGCTTCTGGTAAAACAAACGTTTCACCCATTTCAAAATTAAACCTTGAAGCCACATCTCTTGTGATTTCAATGTGTTGTAATTGATCTTTTCCTACTGGAACGAATTCAGCATCATACAACAAAATATCAGCCGCCATTAACATTGGGTAGGTAAACAATCCCGCATTAACATCTTCTAAACGATCTGCTTTATCTTTGAACGAATGTGCCAATGTTAGGCGTTGAAAAGGAAAAAAGCAACTCAAATACCATGATAATTCTGCCGTTTGGGGAACATCTGATTGACGATAAAAAATAACTCTTTCTGTATCTAATCCAAATGAAAGCCACGTTGCGGCAGTACTATATGTGTTTTCGCGCAACAAATTCCCGTCTTTAATTTGTGTTAAGGAATGCATGTCTGCTATGAACAAAAATGAATCGTTCTCCGGTTTGTTTGCCATTTCAATTGCAGGAATTATTGCTCCCAACAAATTTCCTAAGTGCGGTGTTCCTGTGCTTTGCACTCCTGTAAGAATTCGAGCCATACTCTTTTTTTATTTAGGCGAATTTAGTTATTTTCATTGAAA
This sequence comes from Flavobacteriales bacterium, assembly GCA_947505255.1. Taxonomy (GTDB): domain Bacteria; phylum Bacteroidota; class Bacteroidia; order Flavobacteriales_D; family Crocinitomicaceae; genus M0103. The sequence continues at coordinate 978 of CANNKP010000099.1, read as the reverse complement.
ACATAGACGTAGCGCGTTTCAAGTCTTTGAAAAGAGTATTTTTGAGGAAATGAACACACTCAAAGGACTTTTCTCCTTACTTTGGAAATGTTATGTTGCGGTAATCTTTGTGATTTTCGCAGTTGCACTTTATCCTTTTTTTTGGGTCTTGTTATCCAATAAAAAATGGAAAAAAATCAGTTTTCGTTTGTTTGTGGTTTGGAGTTGGATGATGCGCGTTTTTTGTTTCTACCGTGTTAAAAAAGTGATTGATTCTCCATTACCAGAAGGGCCATATATAATCGTTGCCAATCACTCATCTTATTTAGACATCTTTTTTATGTATTCGATACTTCCGAAACATCCCTTTTTGTTTCTTGGAAAAGGCGAAATTTTGAGTTACCCAATAATTCGAACCTATTTCAAAGGGTTGAATATTCCTGTATACAGAAAAGACAGAAGTAAAGCTGCAACATCTTTTACCTTAGCCAAAAAAGCTGTCAATGAAGGATGGTCGCTTGTTATTTTTCCTGAAGGAGGAATACCAGATGAAGGGAATCCAGCAATGATTCCGTTTAAAAAAGGAGCTTTTAAATTGGCAAAAGCATTAAATGTTCCAATCATTCCGATATCATTTACAAATCATTATACATTATTTTCAGATCCAACAGACATATTAGGCCCAGCTAGACCAGGGATTTCGAAAGTATTTATTCACCAAGCAATTATGCCTGAAGCAATAGTTGAAATGACAGAAGTAGAATTGTTGAATGTTTGTTTTGATAAGATAAATGAATCGTTGGTAAAGGAAAATCCAGGGTTAATTCACAACAAATAAGGATACAATAATAGCTTTTAGAATCATTAAATCTTCGTTAATTTCTTTAGATTAGTTTTGTCATGGTCCGCCAGCTGTCGGACACACGCCAAAACTGAATTTCGACTTTTCTCCACGACGGATTTCATCCGTCGTTGCAAACATTTAACTCCTCTGGAGTT
>CANNKP010000098.1 GCA_947505255.1 Flavobacteriales bacterium | reverse complement strand
GGAATGGGAATAGACAAACCAAATGTGCGTTTTGTTTTACATTATGAGTTTCCGCCATCACTTGAAGCCTATTTTCAAGAAGCAGGAAGAGCAGGCCGAGATGGAAAAGAATCTAGGGCAATTGTTTTTTGGGAACAAGGAGATATTGACAGTCTTATTGAACGAAATGAAAATCAATTTCCACCTACAGAAACGGTAAAAATGACCTATCGTGCGCTGTGCAACCATTTAAAAATAGCAATCGGTTCAGGACTTGACGAAACCTATTTCTTTGAAATTCAAAAGTTTTGTACTTCGTTCAATTTAAACCCATTAATCACTTATAATTCATTGAAAATATTGGAATTAAACGGCGAATTAGTTTTTTCAGAAGGTGTTTTCAATCCTACGAAAGTGAAGTTCGCAGTTGGAAATAAAGAATTATATAATTTTCAAATTCAACACTCAAAATTGGTTGGTTTAACAACGCTCTTATCAAGAAGTTATCCTGGTGTATTTGATTCCTATTTTGAAATTCACGAAAAAGAATTTATTAAACGTTTAAATATCTCAACTGCTGAATTAAATATTCAATTAAAACAATTGGAAAAAAATGGAATTTTGGATATCACGTGGAGTAGTTCTCTCCCTTCCGTAACGTTAACGCATGAGCGTTTGCCAGATAATTATTTGACTCTTTCAGAAGAAGTATATTTCTCACGTAAAGAAAATGCGCGTAAAAAATTAGATGCGGCAATTCGTTATCTTACAAAAAATGAATGTCGCTCGGCACAATTGATCCATTATTTTGGACAAGAAATACAACCATGCGGTAAATGTGATGTGTGTAAAAATCAGAATGTTTCAGACTATTCTATTAAAGAACTAAAGGCAATTCTTCTAGAAATATTGAAAATTGAATCTACTATTGAAGAGTGTGTAAATAAGACAAATGCCTCCACTGAAATGATTCTAGTTTGTTTAAAAGAACTAATTCTTGATGGGAAAATTGAAAATAAAAAGGATTATTATTTTTTAAAATAGGAAGGATTGTTTTGGATTAAGAAAGCTAAAGAAAAAAATTAAACACATAGGCGCATAGGTATATTGATAATTCAAATGGAAACACATAGGAACATAGGAAACATAGCGATGCACTGAGTTTATCGAAGTGAAACATAGGCCACATAGCGATGCACTGAGTTTATCGGAGTGAAACATAGGTAAATTCATAATTCAAATGGAAACACATAGCGAGGCACTGAGTTTATCGAAGTGGAACATAGGTTCATAATTCAACTGGAAACACATAGGAACATAGGGCACATAGCGAGGCACTGAGTTTATCGAGGTGGCAAATAGAAAACATAGCGATGCACTGAGTTTATCGAAGTGAAACATAGGTATTTCATTTGTTATTCGAAATAAACCACTTTGTTATTTGAAATAAACCACATAGACACATAGGGCACATAGCGATGCGCTGAGTAAACATAGTGAGTTTATCGAAGTGAAAACATAGTGGTTTTTTGGAGCTCAACTAGTAACTAGCAACTAGTAACTCGCAACTAACAACTCGCAACTATTTCACCAACGCCACTTTCAAATCATGAATTTCCTTTTGTAACTCTTGAATTGACTTACTGATATCATTATCATCCATTCGTACTTCGGGTAATTCAGGTGAAATATAATTCACAAATTTCCAAATTTCAATGATATCATTGGCATGTACCAAATACGGTTTATAAAATGTATTTGTTGAACACAATTGAAATGACTGACTTGTATCTAATAGATTATGTACCACTTTAAAAACAATTCCCTCCTCTTTGGTTACAACGATACACGGTGTTCCAGAGCGAATTGTCATCCAATTTTGAATGTATTCTGCAACGACTTGTGAACCTTCAACAACCGGTGGCATAGAATCGCCTATAATTGGGAATGATCGATATTTTTTGTTTTTTGAGAGAAAAGGCAGAAAAAAAGTTGGCAATACTTTAAGATAATCAGGATCAGCATAACCAGAAGTATATCCTGCACTTGCTTTCATTGGAATCATTTCTATTAGCTCTTCTTCATTCTGATCTACGACAGAAGTTAAAACACGTAATTTTTGTCCTTTGACATCTGCGTACAAGCCTTTATCTAGTCGCTCCCATTCATTTTCTGAATAGGTCTCGAAATTCTTTTTAACCAATTCATCAATTGGAACTTTGTAATAATCGCTGAACGCAATTAAACTTTCCAAATTTGGTTGAGCCACACCATTTTCATACCCACTATAGGTTGAACGCGTAAGATTCAAATCTTGTGCAACTTCTTCTTGCGATTTCTTAAGTCGTTTTCTTAAAAGCTTTAAATTATTTCCGATTTCCATTGCTTCAATATTTGAATATTAAAATCAAAGATAATTTTTATTCTTATATAATAATCATTTAAATGACAATTATTTAATCAATACTCAAAAAACAACAAGTTTATGAAATTACTTTATTCTTTAAAATGGATTGGCCTTCCAACTTTTCTAGCGTAAACAGCCGTGAATTTGGCGCCAAAGAAAATAATTTGGGAGCTGTAATAAATCCAAGCTAAAATAATAAAAAGGGATCCAGCGATTCCTGCACTTGCTCCAAAGAAATAATTAAACAAATAATATTTTATTAAAAGTTGCCCGATATACAGCATGATTGCGGTAATAACAGCTCCTCCAATTGCAATTTTCCATTGTACAAAACCATCGTGGACATATTTAAAAACAATCGTAAAAATTACGGCATTGCTAAAGATTGCAAGACCATGTTTTGTGATTCCAGATAAAATAAAATTCAACAGTTCGTTCCCTTCAAAAAAGGAGTCATTCATTGATAATAAAATGGACTGAGCGAAATACAATACGATAATAAAAACGGTCATCGCGGTAATTAAAAGCATTGAAAGCAAGCGAAAAAGAATTCCTTTTACGATTTTTTTTCTTTTCGAAGAAAATTTGATTTCCAAGTCAAAAAACTCATTGATACTCTGCTTTAAACAAACGATTACTGCGGAACTGGCAACTAAAAGTGCAATAATACTAACCATTTCCATTAGAAAATTTCCTTTTTCAAAATTGAGCTTGTTTAGGAAGTCCATAATTCCAGAAATATCTTGAACACCAATCTTATTCCTTAGTAAATCACTGATAATTTCCAACATCACTTCTTGACCAATGATGCGTCCAAATAAAGAAATACTCAGATAAAACAAAGGAACCATTGCAAACAGCGTGTAATAAGCCAATGCCGCGCCATGAAATAAGCCGTTTTCTTTAAAAAAATCAACAACCGATTCTTTAATTAAAGCTGGTACTTCAACAAGTGGTAAACGTTTATGCTTTTTTGTAGATGCTGATTTTTCGGACATTTTCCATTTTATTTAAACTATATAATACTATCTTCTCCTTATTTTTTGTAATAAAGTAATTTTCATAAATCGGCCCAGTGAATAATGAATGATTAAATTCTACTTCAATGGTATTTTCTTCATTTTCAAAACTATATTCATCTGGACGAAAAAGAATTCTTTTACCATGAAGATTCACCGAGTTTATGGCTCCAAATAATTTTGCTTCTTCCCCACTTTTAGGTTTGTAATAAAAATCTAATGGTTTTCCTTTTCGTGTGAAAACTCCTTTTTTCATGCAAAAAATTCGATCTGCCAAACTTAGCATTTCTGAACCGTCGTGCGAAACCAAAATAAAGCTCATATTTCGAACGTGTTTAAGCTCCAATAAATAATTGATCATTTTGCTTCTCAATCTTCCATCTAAATGAACGAAAGGTTCGTCGAGTAATAATATTTTTGGTTCACACGCTAATGCTTTGGCAATTGCTAAACGTTGCAATTCTCCTCCAGAAAGCGTATTTACTTTTTGTGTTTTAATTGATGTTAATTCAATTAATTCCAAAAGTTCGTCCACAAAGTCATCTCTTTCTTTTCTTGGCAGATAAAGAATTTGTTCCCGAATATTTTCTTCAACGGTGAAATAAGAATCCAAATGAAAATCTTGATTAACCAACTGAATATCTGGATGACCTGGGACTAATTTCACCGATGGTCCGATTACTTTTTTCCCTTCAAATAAAACGTGTCCGCTCGTCGCATCAAGCAATCCAGCGATAATTTTGAGTAATGATGTTTTTCCTGCTCCACTCTTCCCTACTATGCCAATAATTTCTCCTTCACCAACCGAAAAATTGATGTTTTGAAGAATTTTTCTATCAAAATTGAGTTGAAGATCTTGAACTTTTAACATTAAAAAACCAATGCTTGTGGGAATTCTTTAGAAGCAACATAAATTCCAGGAACTGGGTTCGACATTGGTTCAAAATCTTTTAAAAATAATTTTAGTGTGAAACCAATTTCGTCTTTTATTAATTCATGCGTTTCAACAATGCTTGCAGAAGCTCCAACATATGAAACAGGCGCATCAGACGACTTGATTTCAAATAAAAACATGTTCAATACATCGTGCGAAAATTCTTCACCATTTGGCAATTGCCCTTGAAGCGGAAATGCTGCATTTTCATGTTCAACTATTTCTTCAACGTTTGAAGTAATTGCAATTTCATCTTCCCACTCATATTTCAAATTGTTTTCAGATTCTTCACCATTGTATTGAGCATCAGCATGTTCTTGTGAAAAATGCTCATTTAAAAGGTAAACATGGATTGTACATTTCATTCTATTTGTTTTTCTAAGTGCAAAAATACATACTTTCCTTCGAGCAATAACACGATTGAAATGAGAGAATCCACATCCTTTTGTTATTTTTACGTTCATATTAATCGCAAAAAAGCATTTTAAATTGAGCACCCTTCAAATACACAAACATAAAATCGATTCTATTCTGCGTCGTCATCCTTGGATTTTTTCAGGTGCAATCGCAAGTGAAACAGATAAATTAAAAGATGGAGAAACTGTCACAGTAGTTGATCACAAAGGCCAATTCTTAGCACGTGGTCATTTTCAACACGCTACAATTGCTGTTCGTGTGCTCACATTTGAAGACCGTCCAACGGATGATAAATTTTTCATTGAACGAATTTCAAACGCTGTCCAATTAAGAAAAAACCTGCAATTACTAACAGATAATAATACCATTTGCAGATTGGTTCATGGCGAAGGTGATTCTTTACCAGGATTAATCATTGACTATTATCAAGGTGTTGCTGTTATCCAATGTCACAGTATTGGCATGTATGTTTCAATTAAAGCCATCACAAAAGGGTTGAAACAAGCATTTGGGAACAAATTAATCGCTGTTTATTCAAAATCTTCGGAGACACTTCCTCAAAGGACGGATGTTGAAGACGGTTATATTTTTGGTGATTGTGTCACTCCACACATTTGTTTGGAGCATGGAGTGAAGTTAAATATTGATTGGGTTACAGGGCAAAAAACAGGATTTTATATTGATCAAAGAGAGAATCGTAATCTTTTAGGAAAATACGCTTTGGGTAAAAAAGTATTGAATACATTTTGTTATTCTGGTGGTTTTAGTCTTTTGGCATTGAAAAATGGAGCAGAATTGGTTCATTCATTGGACAGTTCTAAAAAAGCGATTGTTTTGACAGAAGAAAATGTTGATTTAAATAATTTTCAAGATAAACACAAGTCAATTGTTGCTGATGCGATGGAATACATGAAAGACTTACCGGAAGAATACGACATTATCGTTTTGGATCCACCGGCATTTGCAAAGCACCGAGAGAAAAGGCACAAAGCCATTCAAGGATATAAACGTTTAAATGCCAATGCAATTAGACAAATAAAACCGGGAGGATTAATTTTTACGTTCTCTTGTTCTCAAGTGGTCGATAAATATTTATTTAATAATACCGTTATTGCCGCTGCGATTGAAGCAGGTCGTAATGTTCGAATTTTAGAGCAATTACACCAGCCTGCGGATCATCCAATCAATGCTTTTCATCCGGAAGGAGAATATTTGAAAGGGTTGGTAATTCAAGTGGACTGACATTGAGAATTGAGAATTGAGAACCGAGAACCGAGAACTGAGATTTGATTTTAGGACAAGTAACTTGTAATTAATAACTAGTAACTAAAAAAGTGTTAGACCTAAAATACAAAACGATATTAAGTGTAGCTGTGCCATTAATGGTTTCCAGTTTCATTCAGTCTATTGTATTAATTACGGATGCAGCATTTTTGAGTCGTTATAGTACGTTGGCTTTTGATGCTGTTGGAAATGCTGGTTTGATCTACATTACTGTATTTATGGCTTTAGCAGGAATGGGAGATGGAGCTCAAATATTGATTGCACGAAGAATTGGTCAAGAAAACACCAATGCGATTGGCCGAATCTTTGGTTCGTCGATTGTTTCAAACTTTATGATTGCAGCTTGTTTGTTTTTAATTATCCAACTAGTAATGCCAGATTTGTTGAATTATTATTCAAAGCATAAAGATTTAGCACATTTACAAGTTGAATTTATTCACATTCGTGGTTTTGCGCTTTTCTTTGCAATGATTACGTTATCCATTCAAGCTTTCTTTTTAGCAATCGGAAAAACATGGGTGGTATTAATTGCGGCATTAATTACAGCGAGTTCAAATATTTTATTGGATTACGTCTTGATCTTTGGAGAATGGGGATTCCCATCATTAGGATTAAAAGGAGCAGCTTGGGCTAATACGATTGCTGACGCATGTGGAATGGTATTTTTAGTAATCTTCTTGATTTTTTCAAAGGAACGTAAAAAATTAAAACTCTTTTCCCATTTTTCAATTAACCTTCCTTCCTTAAAAGAATTGTTTAAAATTGGAAGTCCAATTATGTTTCAAGGCGTTATAGCATTGGCTACTTGGACAATCTTCTTCACTTGGATTGAACAAATTGGCAAATTTGAATTAACCGTTTCACAAAACATTCGAGCGATTTACTTCTTAGCATTTGTTCCAATTTGGGGATTTGCGGGAACAACTAAAACCTACATTTCTCAATATTTAGGAAAAGGAGACCATGAATCGTTAAAAATAATTCAACGAAGGATTCAATTAATGACAGTTATTTCTTTGTTCATTTTCTTTCACGGAGCAATATTTTATCCGAAACAACTTATTGGATTCATAAATCCGGCAGAACAATATATTGCTAAAAGTGCAGAAATTATGCGTTTTATATCGGTATCAATAATGATGTACGGATTATTCAGTGTTTATTTCCAAACGATTAATGGTAGCGGAAACACGATGATTTCATTTACAATTGAATTAATTTGTGTAGGTGTCTATACCATTGCCGCTTATTTATTGATTAAAGTTTTTCAAGTAGATATTTTTTGGATTTGGTCCGTTGAATACATTTATTTCGGTTGCATGGGACTCTTATCCATTTTATATTTGCGCTTTTTTGATTGGAAGAAAAAAATAGTATGATGAAAAAAGAAGATTTTCGAATTGTTTTTATGGGTACACCGGAATTTGCCGTTTGTATTTTAGATAAACTTGTTCAAAACCACTATTCGATTGTTGGAGTTATTACTGCACCTGATAAACCAGCGGGAAGAGGGCAACAAGTAAATGAAAGTGCTATCAAAAAATACGCGTTAGAAAATCAATTAAACATCCTTCAACCAACGAATCTAAAAGATGAGACATTTATTCATCAATTGGAAGACCTTCGTGCAGATTTATTCGTGGTTGTTGCATTCCGAATGTTGCCAGAAGTTGTTTGGGCAATGCCTCCAAAAGGAACAATTAACTTACACGCTTCCTTATTACCAAATTACCGTGGTGCAGCTCCTATTAATTGGGCGGTTATTAATGGTGACAAGGAAACTGGGGTAACAAGCTTTTTCATTGAAAAAGAAATTGATACAGGAAAAGTCATTGAACGTGCGAAATTACCAATAGGCGAAAATGAAACCGTTGGAGAATTGCACGATCGTTTGATGAATTTAGGAGCAACAGTTATAGAGTCAACTATTCAAAAAATAATCAATGGAGAAGCAATTGGTATAGAACAATTAAAACTTGCAGAAGGTGAATTGAAAATTGCTCCAAAAATTTTCAAACAAGATTGCAAAATTGAGTGGAATCAGAACGTCGACATTATACATAATTTTGTTCGAGGTCTTTCACCCTATCCAGCTGCTTGGTGCACATTAAAAAACTCACTTAAAGGAGAAATTAAAACATTCAAGCTCTTTCTTTCTGAAAAAACGATGATTCCATCTAATAACACAACTTCATTGAAAGAAGATGTCGATGGTATTTTATTCCCATGTGACGATTTTTATTTGAAAGTCACAGAATTGCAAATGGAAGGCAAACGAAAAATGCATTTCAAAGAATTTTCAGCAGGAAATAGCGTGTCAGATTGGCAAATAGAATACTAATTCATTCACCGATAAAATAGGCTTACTGGTCGAAATGACCTTAAAAAATAGGCGTTTCAGCCATTGTTATCAACAAAATGGTACTTTTTTCAACAAAAAAGCACTTTTTTTTACTAAAAAGCTTGTGTGGGTGGGATATTCAGATATATTTGCTTCGGTAATTAAATAACAAACATTCTAAAAACCAAAAACTATGAACAAAGCAGAATTAATTGATGCGATCGCATCAGAGTCTGGATTAACAAAAGCTGATGCTAAAAAAGCGTTAGATGGTTTTGTAACAGCTACAGCAAGTGCATTGAAAACTGGAGACAGAATTTCTCTAGTAGGATTCGGATCTTTCTCAGTTTCTAACAGAGCTGCAAGAACAGGACGTAACCCACAAACAGGAAAAGAAATCAAAATCGCTGCTAAGAACGTTGTACGTTTCAAAGCTGGTGCTGAACTTTCTGGAAAGGTTAATTAATCCATTTCATTAATGAATTAAAAAGGGGAATCGAAAGGTTCTCCTTTTTTTTGCGGCAATTTTTCGGATTGATCAATTAAAAAATCAAATCTCTATATTTGCAGCCAACTTTGACGTATGTATAAAGAAGATAAAGCAGTATTAAACGAATTTTACGAGATCATTTCACTGAGTAAACAAGAAATGTATGACCGAATCGCTGCAGAAAGAACGAAGCATATAACGGTAGTATTAGAAAATATTCACCAAGAACATAATGCTTCCGCAGTTTTACGGTCATGTGATTGTTTCGGAATTCAAGATCTTCATGTGATAGAAAAAAACAATCAATACAAAGTACAGCGTGATATTGCTCTTGGTGCAGGAAGATGGGTTGACTTATACAACTATGATAAAGGCACACAACCTTCAATTGATTGTATTCAGAAATTAAAAGCACAAGGTTATAAAATTGTTGCAACAACACCTCACACGAAAGATGTTACCATAAATGATTTAAATTTAGAGCAACCAATAGCATTGGTGTTTGGAACTGAACATGTGGGTATTTCTCCTGAAATCATTGAGATGGCTGATGAATTTGTAAAAATTCCTATGTACGGATTTAGTGAAAGTTTCAATATTTCTGTTTCTGTGGCAATTACTTTGAATACGATTCGACACAGATTGGAAAACTCTGCAATTACTTGGAAACTTTCAGAAGAAGAGCAAACACTACTTAAATTAAAATGGTGTAAAAAAATACTTCGAAGT
>CANNKP010000097.1 GCA_947505255.1 Flavobacteriales bacterium | reverse complement strand
TTGTTATTCAAAAAGTCCAAAAGAATAGCAGTTCGATTTGTGCCTTTTCTTTACAAACTATTCTTCGAAAGTGAATAAATTCGTACAAAATCGAAATCGAAACATCTATTACAAATTCAACAAGAGAATTGAATAAATTAAGTAACACTTTACTAACTATTGAATCCAAAATTGATGGGTGTATCGAACTGCTTTCAAACATCGAAAACCTCAAGGTTATTTTCTACGATCATTCTTCTCTTGAAAATATACATCGGCACCTTGCTTCTCACCCCTCCTTGCAATTTTTTGAAACAAAAAAAGGAACCATTTCTGTTTCCTTTTTTATAGCTGATTGTGGAGTCCACTGACCTATACTCGAACCCCTTTTTGGAAGATTTGGAGTACTTATTTATGCTTGAGAATGAAAATCTCGTTAGATAATTTTGGAATGTCTTTTTGAATTATTGCCCAAATCATCTCAGGTTCAACGGAGTCGTATGCATGCGCAATAATATTTCTTAAGCCAATGATATTTTTGATTGAAGATATTTCAATTATTGGACTTATTTCAGTTATTTTTTTGATGGCTTCACCAAGAATTTCTAAATCCCGTTCGATTGCTCTTTGCAAAATTATGTCAGACTTAAATAGGATGAAATTATTGTCTGTTTTTGTTTTTATAGCTTCAATTTCTATAATGATACTTTCGATATCGAGAAAATATTTTAATAGTTTATGCTGCATATAATTCGACTTTTGATTGCTCAATTTCTTCAATTAACACCCTGTTTCGCAAAGATTTTTTAGTGACTAAATCAATTTTTCTTCCCATTAATGCTTCTAATTTCTCTAAATATGAAAAGTAATTATCCGCATAGTCCAATAAGTGTAGATCATCAGAAAACTGAACCAAAAGATCAATATCACTTTCTTCGTTCATTGTTTCTTTTGCAGCCGAACCAAATAAAGCGATTGAAGAAACGCGATGCATTTTACTTAAAGCAATTATTTGATCAATTTTATCTTCTATTATTTTTATCATTTGAAGTCAAATATACAAAATATGATTATTATATCGAATAAAATGAAAAAAGCGCCAACCAAAGGCAGGCGCTTGCATCAGCGTGGAGCCGGAGGGGATCACCGTAGGTTATTTTCTACGATCATTCTTCTCTTGAAAATATACATCGGCACCTTGCTTCTCACCCCTCCTTGCAATTTTATGAAACAAAAAAAGGAACCATTTCTGTTTCCTTTTTAATAGCTGATTGTGGAGCCGGAGGGGTTCGAACCCTCGTCCAAACGATGAATTTTCAAGCTTTCTACATGCTTATTTCTTGATTAGTTTTCGACTGTGGGGCGGACAAGAACACCCAAACCCATAGCTTACATTCTTAAATCTTACAAGCGCTTAAAATGATTACGCTTGCCAGCCCAAAATGATGAACTCTTAAAAATCAAACCTAATGGGCAGAGGCTTGAAAAGAGTACTTGTCTGACCTACTATACTTCGGAGAGATTAAGCCAATTAACATTCAGTTAATTAAGCAGCAAGTGCGTATGACGTGTTGTCAATTATAGTTTGCAGCAAGATATTATAGAGGTTCACTACAACCCTCTGCATGCTGACACTTGACAACCGCTATCGCTGTCAAATCCAAATACGGCCCCAAAGAACTAGTACAAAGATACGGTAAAAGAATTCGGAATTCTCAATTTGTAATTTGTAATTAGCAATTAATAACTTTTTTATAACTTTCGAATATTCAAATGAATCCAAATTGACCTTCCAAGGCGCAACATAACGGGATAAATAATTACAAAAGCGATTAGCATTCCTCCAAAAAACCATGCTGGGTTAACCGAATCAATCAATAAAGCACACAAAAGGAATGGTAACTCAGTAAGTATAATAATTGGGTAGCTGGTCCACAATGAACCTAACCAAAAACCGGGCTCAATGCAATAGACTTGTCCGCAGGAAGAACATTTCTCAGGCATGTCCAACATTCTTGAATAACGAAATAAACCTTTGTTGACAAATAAATCTCCTTTGGAGCATTTCGGGCATTTCAAACGCAACATGGAAATTATTCTATTCATTAAATGAAATATTATTCAAACTGAAACTGGAAAGGATAATTACCGAAGTTCATGGCTAAACGATTAACATGCCAAACCTTCTGTGAATATACGTTAGATAAAGCAATAATGCAAATAGTGTCGTTCCTCAAAGTTGTAAAACAAGCGGTATTCCCGTGCCACCATCCTGAATGAAAAAAATAGGTATCCTTCCCCACTTCTTCTTTCAAACGCATTCCTAATCCATAATTACTTTTTCCCGGATGCTCGTATGAATATCCTTTAAACATTTGCTTTCGAAGCGAATCGGGAAGGAATTTTTCAGAATAGGTTCCTTTATCCATTTGTAATAAATCTAATGCTGTGGTGTACATGTTTTTATCCCCATAAACGGCATCCAAATAATCAAATTCTTCTAACTTTTTAGCAGAATTATAGGATTGACAGATTTTAGACAGATTAGTTGAACGATCTAAAATAAACGTATTCTTCATTTTTAAAGGCTCAAAAACCAATGTTTGCATTGCTCTTGGAAACGACTGATTTGTAACCTTTTCAATAATCAAAGCTAATAAAGCATAATTCGTATTACTGTAGGCAAATTTTGTGTCAGGAGAAAAATTCAATGGGAACTTATACTTTTTTAAAAGTTTTAAAATATTTCTATTGTACAACGTTTTGCCTAAATCCCACGTTTGGGTAGTGAAATACCCATAATAAGGAATTCCACTTCGGTGATTTAATAACATTCGAACAGTAATTCCTTTGTATGGCAAATCTGGCAAATACCAGCGAACATCTGAGTCAAGGAAAATCTGTTTTTGACTTACCAATCGCAATACTGCCAATGCAGTTGCAACTTTACTTACAGAAGCCACATGCATTGGAGTATTCAAGGTCATCCTTTTATTTTCCCTGATGTTTGAAAATCCTTTGGAACGAATAAATAACACTTTGCCATTCTTCGCAACTAAAAATTGACCATTAAAGTTCTCAGGATCCATATCTTCCTTGAAGAAGGATAAAACTTGAACTTGTTTTGATTTGATATCTAATCTATTCGGAGCTGGAAATTCTGGTAGATAAGAAATTTGCTTTTCCTTATTCAAAATAGACTTTTTTCCTGACTGATGAGTCGTGCAAGATGCTACTATTAGCAGCAAAAAAAGTGAGATATAACGCAAAAAGTTGTTTTTCATTTTCCGCGACAAAGATAGTAAGATCAATTAATTGAAATCAACGGAATTAAGTTTTTATCCATTATTTCACAACAAATAAATTGTAGATCTTATTTGTAGATTTAAGGCTTTTTAATAAAAGGATCCATCAACGTAGTACCATTTACCGTTTTCAAAAACAAAGTTTGACTTTTCATAATGCGTTTCTTTCGTGTTATTTTCACCTACAAAAAACGCTTTAAATTCAACGGTTGTTGCAGTGGAATGAACGATTTCTAGTGCTAACCATTTTGTAGATTTAGACCAATTTTCGATGTCCTCGCGTTTATAATTCGCTCTTGTGGATAAATGTGTAGTATCGACTAAATAGTCAATTGCTCCAACAACATAAGCAGAATAGCGTGAGCGCATTAATTGTTCTGCTGAATTTGCTAACTCTTTTTCAAGAATACAGGGTTCGCAGCAAGCAAAAAATTGCTTCAAACTTCCACATGGACAAGCATTAAAATCTGTCATTCGAAATATTCCGTTTATTTATTTGGGAAAGCCAATGTGAATGTCAAACCATCACTACCTTCAAAGCTATATTTTCCGTCAATTTGATCCACCAATGATTGAATTAAACTCATTCCAATTCCAGTATTGTGTTCTAGACTTTCAACAGTGGCCCCCATTCCATTATCTTTCATAATAATTTCAATAACATCCACTTTTTTAGTCAGCGTAATTGAAATATTTGGTTGATCAGTTTCATGGAAAGCATGTTTGATTGAATTGGTGATTAATTCATTTAGAATCAAACCAATTGGAATTGCTATTGAAATATCTAAACGAACAGAATCAATCATTGTTTCATATAAAATATTTTCATTTAAATCTAGGGATTTTCTTATTTCTACAACTAAATCTGAAATAAAATTTGCTAGCTCAATTGACGTTTTGTTCTTATTTTGATACATTTTTTGATGCACCAATGCCATTGACATAATGCGATCGTGAACATCTTGTAATGAATTTTTGGTTTCACTATTTCGAGTAGCATTTTTCTGCATATTTAGCAAACTAATGATGACCGCTAGGTTATTTTTTACGCGATGATTCACTTCTGCTAAAAGTACTTTTTGTTCTTCGATTGAATCCTGCATCTGTTTATATTGCTGACGATAGGTAGTAATTATAACAAATGAATAAATTAATGAAAAAACTAATAAGATGTAAAAATTCAATTCACGTTGCTCAATTGCAATAAGCGTAGAATCTATAAAATCTTTAAACCAATGCATTTTATAAGATATCAAAACAAATAGAATACATGTAATTGTGAAATATAAACTGATATTAAAATAAAGTTTCGCTTTCTCCTTTCTATACAATAAGGAGAGACCCATAATATTTAAAACAAATAACATATGAGAATTTGCATCTTCTCCCGTTCTGAATGAATATATAGTAAGTAAAAAGGAACTAGAAAGAAATAAAATGGTTATAGCCATTAAAATTTTTCTTTTTGCATTCAAATAAATAGAGGAAGCGAATAAGGGCAAAGACAGTAATGTGTATAAACTGGATTTATTGTTTTGAAAATAATAACTATAAATGGTTGCTAAAATCAAGCATACCATTGTATTTAAGGCTAATAAATTTATTGTTCGCACCATTTTTTCTTCAGAAGCATCTTGATTTGGATATACTCCAAAATTGAAAAATGATTTAAACCAGTTCATTCGATTATTGTTGCTATTTTTTGTGCAAATGTATTTCAATTAATTCAAAATGAACAATTCCTTAATTTTTATTCCCTTTTTAAATGTATCCTGAAATTCTAATTACCTTCATCAAAAATTTAGAACATGAAACTTTTAACCCTACTTTTTAGCCTCACTTTGAGCACTTGTTTTTCTCAAGACACAATCACTTCAATTGCATTTGGTTCATGTGCTCATCAAGATAAACCTACACCTATTCTAAATTTAATTCCAACGCATCATCCAGACTTATTTATTTTTTTAGGTGATAACATTTACGCCGATACAAAGAAAATGAGTTTGATGAAAAAAAAATACAAGAAGTTAGGCAAAAAACCAGAATACAAAAAATTAAAAGAAACTACTCCAATTCTTGCTACTTGGGATGACCACGATTATGGAATGAATGATGTTGGCAGACATTATGAAAAGAAAAAGCAATCCAAGAAAATCTTCTTAAAATTTTTCCATGAACCAAAGAATTCTGAACGCAGGAAACACGAAGGAATATATACTTCTTACATGTACCATGTTGATGGGAAAACACTTCAAATCATACTTTTAGACAACAGAACATTCCGAGATGATTTATTACCGTATGATGGTACTTTGAACAATGATTCCCTTTATAATTATGACATGGATTATTCACCGATTCAAACAACTGATTCTACTTTATTAGGTGATATGCAATGGAAATGGTTGGAAACAGAATTATTGAAACCAGCTGATGTGAGAATTATCGGTTCAAGTACGCAATTTGCAACGCAATTCAATGGTTATGAAACGTGGGCGAATTTCCCTAGAGAACAAGAGCGCATGTTTAATTTGATCAATTCAACTAAAGCAAATGGTGTGTTTTTTATCTCTGGCGACGTGCACTATTCGGAACTTTCAAAACGAAAAGATACTGGCACCTACCCTATTTACGATTTAACAGCAAGCGGATTAACAGAAGAATGGAAATTTGCTACACCCAACAAGTATCGCGTCGGAAATGCCGTGATGGATAATCATTTTGGGATGATTAACATCGATTGGAAGGCTCCAGGAATCAATGTTACATTAGAAATTTGGGATGTGAATAATCAATTGAGAATTCAGCAATTGATTAATATGAATGATCTGAAGTAATTGTTAATGCGAATCTAATTTGCCACAGATGCACAGATTACTTTAAAAACCATTTCTAGTGTTTTTGATTCAGTTTTTATTCCTTTTCAATCTGTGCATCTTTGGCTAAGAAACAATTTTATTTCCCCGGTGGTAAATATTTCTTACAAATCTCGTATTCCTTGAAATAGGAAAGCAATTTATTCAAACGGATTTTAGAGATTGATTCGATTAAATTTTTCGCTTCTTTCCTGTCTTTTTTTATATCGTACAATTCGGCTCTATTGGGAACGATGTTCATACGATAGATATAATGCAAATTATTCTTGATTAAAGACAGACCAACTTTAAAATGCACTACATCGTTGTTGTTCATGGTTATCAGAGTCCTATTATCCGAAATCGGTTTGAATAAACTTTGCCCTGTGAAATTTTTAGAAATCTCTTGGATATCAGGACGTTTTTCCAAACCCAATAATTCAATAATTGTTGGAGCAATATCAATATTTGAAGTTGTTTGTGAAAGGTTATTTTTAAATGCTGTCATATCCATTTTAAAACTGATAGCTTTCGGCATATAAACCATTAATGGAACCGAAATTGTTTCAGCATAATAACTATCAACATGTCCAATATTGTTATGATCTTTTAGCGATTCACCATGGTCACTTGTAAAAATCACTACTGTATTGTCTAATTTCCCAGAACGTTTTAATTGTTGTATCAGTTTATTCAAGACATGATCTTGGTATAAAATTGCATTGTCATAGTCGTCAACATACGTTTCCTTCCACTTTAAAAAAGAAGGTGGAACAGTGTAAGGATAATGCGTAGAATTCAATTGAACAACTCCAAAAAATGGATTTTCATTCTGAACATTTATTAATGAATCTAATTGATTGATGGTATATTTATCGTCTATTCCCAAATCATTAAAAAATGGTTGATGACTTTTTTCTTGCGACCAATAATGATCTAGTTTCTCTTTTGAATAATAACGATCAAAGCGATACCAATTCATGTTTTGCGATGAAAGAAAAAATGTTCGGTAATTCAATACACTACTGTAATCCCAAATAATTGGTTGTTTATAAAAAATAGTTGGTGTTTGATAAGGCGCAATTCCAGTTAATATTGCTGGAACGGCTAACATCGTTGTAGTTGAAACAGTATAAGGATGTTCGAAAACAAAAAATTCTTCAGGATGAGATTTTTGAAACGCATTCAAATGAGGTGTTGTATTTCTAGCGTATCCATAAACACCCAAATTCTGTTTTCTCATGCTTTCCAATACAACAACAAGCACATTAAATTCCTTTTTGACGTCTGATTTAAACATTTTAATAGGTGTTCTAAATCCTAATCCTTTTCCTTTGTAGGAACGACTTTTGTCCCAATTAATGAGTTGACTTGAAACAGCCGCATAAAAATTGGTGTCAACCATCAAACATTGATCGTATTTTTTAATTTTCACGACCATTAATGAAAAAAGACCAGCTAATACAATTGTTCCAATGATTATCTTTCTATTTGAATTCCAATTAATTGTGCTTATAGAAAGCCTTCTGAAATACCAGAATAAACCAAAATAAATCAAAAAGAAAATTACTATATCTTGAAATTTGATTGTATCTTTTAATAAAAAGAAAGCACTTTGTGGCTCATTTTTGAAATAATCATATGTATAATAATTAGGAAAAAAACCATTGAAATAGAAGAAAACATATGATCCGAGTATAGATAAAACTAGACTTAAACAGAAAAACATCAAGAAACTTAAATAAAGAATTTTTCGATGCTTTAGTTTATTTAATATTAATATTCCAACAACAAAAAACAACGTTGAAACGACGACAGAAATTCCATAATAAAGTAATTGCCAAAACGAATACAACCGAATTAAATCAAACCGAACGAATAAATCAATCAGCAGATAAATAAAAGGAAATAACAAGATTGATAAGCCAGTTTTCATGTATTTCTTACTTGTATTAATATTACGGCAATATTAATCAAATATTAATAGTCAGGATAAACAATAAAAAAAAAAAACCTATTTCTAAGTCTCTTTTGTTTAAAATAGTAGGATTGGTCAATAATTCACCATTCGTCTTTTTTAAAACTAAAGGTTTTTTTCAAATCTTCAATTGTCTCATTTACTTTATCCTGAAGGGTAGTTTCAATTTCATCCAAACGCATTGCTGATTTATCTCTAGTTGTTGTACTCGAAATTTTTGGTTTATAAGCAGCAATATAATTCTCCATGCTCATTCCAGGTTCACCAGGTGATGTTTTTTTAATAAAATTATTAAACGTATATCTTACTTTTTGATCTTTAAATTCTAATTTCAAAACTGTTGAGAATCTGTAATCATACTCTTTACCCAACTCCGACTTTTTACCTATAACATTATAAATTATTTCATAGGTTCTCTCTTTGATTACCGGATCTTCAGAAAGCAACTTAAGCATATATTTATCTTGCTTCTCCCACTTCATCGCCATTTCTGTCAACTGAGTCTGAGTAATAGAATCTGTCGCTATAACGTTTTGATAAGAAACCTGTTCTGGACCTAAGTCTCTATTCATTTCAAAATTTTGTCCAAAACTAAAAATTGAACAAGAAGCAAAAATAGTAAGTGTAAAAATATATTTCATAGTTATAAAAAAAGAATTCCCCTCTTTCAAGGGGAATTTAAATTATTTAGCTTTTTTCTTTAATAAGTACTTGTAGGTCAATTCACCTGAACTATCAGAAATGATGTAATTGTTAACATACTCCCAACCATTTGCATCCATAAAGTTCAATGCATCAACCATACTATTGAAGGCTGCAGTTTTACCATCTGCTGATTTAATTACTTGTTGATTCCAAGAAAAAGCTTGACCATAATCAACAAAAACTTTAACTTTTGTCGGACTTAATAATTTAGTTTTACCAACTAATTCAACATATTGAATGTCTAAGTCATTTACATTCACTCCTTCAACTGTAACTTGAGCTTTAGCTCCTAGTGTTAGCAAGGTTAACCCTGCAATTAATAAGATTTTTTTCATTTTTATTTATTTTGGTTTTTTTTATTTACTACCATTTAGCAATATGAATGCCAAGATTTCAAAGGTAAAGGATATTTCTCTTTAAAGAAATTATTTAAGAAGATAATCTCCAGCCCATGAACTGCATAAAGCGCCATTTGGATTGGTGATATTTTCTTCAGTAATGGTCATTTTTTTATCCGATAATTTAAATACAATCCTTCCAGCTCCAACTTTAAATTCAAAAAGTGTTTTCTCGCTATTTAATGGTGTTACTGTTCCGCTTATTTCATTTATAATGCACTTATCCGTTGTTTTTCCATAAATTGTAAACAGAAATCCTTCACCATTATAATTATGTGAAACTAAAATTTCGGAACCGTCCTTTCTAGCATATATTTTATCTGCAAAAGTTTCATCGCTTTCAATAATTTCAACTAATTCTGTATAAACGCCAATTTTCCCATCGTTGTGATGAATC